>NZ_CP012640.2:5406900-5710350 GCF_001412595.2 Massilia sp. WG5 | reverse complement strand
CAGGAACCCTGGTTCCGACGCCAGGAACCGCGCGCACGCGTTGGCCGGGGGTTTCCGGCCCCAGCAGCATCTGGATTTCCGCTACCTGATCGGGAAAGCCACCGCCGTCGGCCACGCTGCGCCGCAGCGCACGCATGGTTTCTCCATCCGCGCCGGGCGCGCGGCCGAGGCCCAGATCTATCCGCCCTGGAAACAGGGTCTCCAGCGTACCGAAATTCTCGGCGACCACCAGCGGCGCATGGTTCGGCAACATGATGCCGCCGGCGCCGACCCGCAAGCTGCGGGTCGCGGCGGCGATCCGGCCGATCAGGACCGCGGTGGCCGAACTGGCAACGCCGGAGATGTTGTGATGCTCCGCCAGCCACATCCGGTGAAAGCCGAGGCGTTCGAGATCCCGTCCGTACGCCAGCGCCTCGCTCAAGGCGTCGGCGGTCGAGCCGCCGACCCGCAGGGGAACGACATCCAGCGCCGACAGCGGCGTGCGCGCGAGCAGATTCACTCGACCTCCACGACGATCTTGCCGCGTGCGCTGCCATCCTGCATGGCCGCGTGAGCCCGGCCGGCCTCGTCCATGGAATAGTGGCGTTCGTCCAGCAGGACCTTGATCTTGCCGGCATCCACCAGCTTGGCAGCCTCGGTCATGTCCCATACTTCGTTCCCTGAAGCACATCCTTGGACGCCTTCGCCGACGACTTCGACGACGCTGGCCTTGATGCGCACCAGAACCTGTCCTGGTCCGGCAACGGGGCGTTCCACCTTACTCAGGTTCATTGGTACCTCGAATGCGTTCAGCACAAGCGCTTTCATCGTCTGCTTCATGATCTATTCCGGTAGGTTTGGAATGAAATCAGTCTAATGAGCAGACCGCGGCAGTACAACGAGGCAATAAGGGATGCAGTTTTCAGGAATCCTGAATAAGGTATGCGAAACCAGATCGGATTCGCATTGGCGTCGCATGCTTGACGCCGGAAAACAAAAAACCCGCAAGCCTCATGGTGCTTGCGGGTTCTTTGAATGTTTAAGATTTCTCTAAAACAGTTGTTCCTGGCGGAGGCGGTGGGATTCGAACCCACGATACAGGTTTAAGCCCGTATGCTTCCTTAGCAGGGAAGTGCCTTCGGCCACTCGGCCACGCCTCCAGTCAGCTCTTAACAGTGTTGCTCGTTGTCGCTGAGTGCAAGCATCTTAATGGCCGCACCCCATTTCGTCAAGGAAGCGCAGCCAAAAATATGCGATAAAGTTAAGCTTTCTCCAGATCAAACGCTTTATGCAGGGCGCGTACTGCCAGCTCCATGTATTTTTCGTCGATCAGGACAGAAATCTTGATTTCGGAGGTCGAGATCATCATGATGTTGATGCCCTCTTCCGCCAGGGTGCGGAACATCTGCGAGGCCACGCCGACGTGGCTGCGCATGCCGACGCCGACCGCCGACACCTTCGACACCTTGGCGTCGCCCAGCAGGCGGTCGAAGCCCAGCTCCGCCTTGTTCGCTTCCAGCACGTTCAGCGCGCGCTGGTAGTCGTTGCGCGAGACGGTGAAGGTGAAGTCCGTTTTACCGTCGACCGACACATTCTGTATGATCATGTCGACCTCGATGTTCGCGTCCGAGACCGGGCCGAGGATGTGGTAGGCGACGCCCGGCTTGTCGGGCACGCCGAGGACGGTGATTTTGGCTTCATCGCGGTGGAAGGCGATGCCGGAGATGACGGCTTGTTCCATATTGCTTTCTTCCTCAAACGAAATCAGGGTACCCGACACGGCTTCTTCCTCGAGCGGCATCAGGGGATCGGTCAGCGACGACAGCACGCGCGTCGGAACGCGGTAGTTGCCGGCAAATTCGACGGAGCGGGTCTGCAGCACCTTCGAACCCAGCGATGCCAGTTCCAGCATTTCCTCGAACGTGATCTTCGACAGGCGGCGCGCCTCGTCGACCACGCGCGGGTCGGTCGTGTAGACGCCGTCGACGTCGGTGTAGATCAGGCATTCGTCGGCCTTCATCGCCGCCGCGATCGCGACCGCCGAGGTGTCCGAACCGCCGCGACCCAGGGTCGAGATGTTGCCCTCTTCGTCCATGCCCTGGAAGCCGGTGATGATCACGATCCTGCCGGCGTCGAGGTCGGCGCGCACGCGCGTGTCGTCGATCGACTGGATGCGCGCCTTGGTGAAGGCGGAGTCGGTGCGGATGCCCACTTGCCAGCCGGTGTAGGACACGGCGTCCTTGCCGCGCGCCAGCAGCGCCATCGCCAGCAGGCCGACCGAGACCTGCTCGCCGGTCGAGGCGATCATGTCCAGTTCGCGCGGGTCCGGCTGCGCCATAATCTCTTTCGCCAGGCCGATCAGGCGGTTGGTTTCGCCGGACATTGCCGAGGGGACGACGACGATCTGGTGGCCGGCATCGTGCCATTTGGCGACGCGGGCCGCGACGTTCTTGATGCGGTCCGTCGATCCCATCGACGTGCCGCCGTATTTGTGGACTATTAAAGCCATGACAGTGGGGATTTCCGCTTGTAAAAATTAGAAGGGGTCTTAAACTCTACATGCTGCGGTGCAAAATCACAAGCCGTTGGGATGCGAAAGCTATACCTAATCGGAATATGGTAATGCGTAAAGCACATATTATGCGCTTTACGCGCGCTTTCAGCTGGCCTGCCAGCGCAGGGCGATGCGCCCTTCCCCGTCGAGCACGTGCCGGCAGTCCATCCCCAGCCCGGCCGCGAACAGCAGGTCGAAGCCGCTGCTGACGATCGGCAGACGCGAGCGTTCCCAGACCGGCACGTTGGCCGCCTGGAACAGCTGCTTGAGGCCGCGGGTCGGGCGGTTCGGCGCCAGTTTCAGGCGCTCGCCCCCCTTGCGGAAGTCGATCGCCAGTTCCCTGCCGCGCAGCCAGGCCGGATCGAGCCCGCGCTCGGCGATGTCGAAATGCAGCACCCCGCCGTAGTCGGGGAAGGCGATGCTGGTTTCGCCGCGCCAGCTGAAGGCCTGGGCATGCTTGACGATGACGCCTTCGTCGTCCGGGTCGCGCAGGCCGGCAAGCTCCGGCTGCTTCGGCACCAGGTAGAGGCGGTCGCGGTGGCGGCGGGCGTCGACTTCCGGGTGCGACACCAGCGGCTGCGCATCCTCGCGCGCCGACAGCAGCTGCGCCACCATTTGTTCCATCCAGGCGGTCGACGGCATGCCGAGGCGCCGTACCGAGAACCAGTGGCGCATCAGGTTGTTGATGCGGTCCGCGCTCAGCAAACGCAGGCGCGCCAAGTCGATGCCATCGTCGACCAGGCAGGCGGCCAGGTCCTGCGCGGCCAGTTCGTCCAGCAGGCGCTGGGCCGACTGCGCGTGCGCGCCGCTGCGTGCGACGCGGCGCTGGAAGCCCGGGAAGGCCTGGGCCAGCGCCGGCATCACCTGGCTGCGCAGGGCGTTGCGGGCGTAGCGCGGGTCGCTGTTCGATTCGTCCTCGACCCAGGACACGCCCTTCTCCAGCGCCAGCGCTTCCAGCTCGGCACGGGCGGCGCCGAGGAGCGGCCGCGCCATCACCAGCCGCTCGTCGCCGAGCAGGCCGGGCGCGCGGTTGGCCGCGTCCATGCCGGACAGGCCGGCCGGGCCGGAACCGCGCAGCAACTGCAGCAGCACGGTTTCGGCCTGGTCGTCGAGGTGATGGGCGGTCAGCAGCAGGTCCACGCGGTGCGCGCGGCACATCTCGCCGAGCGCCGCGTAGCGCTGCTTGCGGGCCGCCGCCTCCACCCCGCTTCTGCCCTTCTCCACCGTGACGTCACGATGGTCGAAGGGCACGCCGAGCGCGGCCGCGCTGGCTGCGCAATGCGCGCGCCAGGCATCGGCGTTCGGGCTCAGGCCGTGGTGGACGTGGAAGGCGAACAGCGGCAGGCCGGCGGCGCGCGCAGCGCCCTCGGCCAGGTGCAGCAGGACCATGGAATCGAGGCCGCCGCTGAGGGCGACCGCGAGTCGGGATGGAGCGTATTCTGCGCGCAGGGCGGCAAGCGCCTGCGCAAAGGAGGCCGCCGTGGCGGCGACCGGACCGGCAGCGGCGTCCGGTCCGTTCTTGCGGTGACTCACTCTTCGCGCGGCGTGGTTTCCTTGAATTTGCCGTAGGCCATCAGCTTGGCGTGACGGGCCTCGAGCAGATCCTTGGTCTTCATGCCCTGGAACTGGCGCAGGGTGTCGGCCAGCGCGCGCTTCAGGCCCTGGGCCATGGCGGCCGGGTCGCGGTGGGCGCCGCCCAGCGGTTCGCTGACGATCTTGTCGATCAGGCCGACGGCCTTCAGGCGGTGCGCGGTCAGGCCCAGTGCGTCGGCCGCTTCGGCGGCGCGCTCCGAGGTCTTCCACAGGATCGAGGCGCAGCCTTCCGGCGAGATCACCGAATAGGTCGCGTACTGCAGCATCAGCACGGCGTCGCCGACGGCGATCGCCAGCGCGCCGCCCGAACCGCCTTCGCCGATGATGGTGGCGATCAGCGGCACCTTGAGTTCGGCCATGACGTACAGGTTATGGCCGATCGCCTCCGACTGGCCGCGCTCTTCGGCGTCGATGCCGGGGAAGGCGCCGGGCGTGTCCACGAAGGTGAAGACCGGCAGGTTGAACTTCTCGGCCAGCTTCATCAGGCGCATCGCCTTGCGATAGCCTTCGGGCTTCGGCATGCCGAAGTTGCGCATCGCGCGTTCCTTGGTGTCGCGGCCCTTCTGGTGGCCGATCACCATGCAGGACTGGCCGTTGAAGCGCGCCAGGCCGCCGATGATCGACTGGTCGTCCGCGAAGCTGCGGTCGCCGTGCAGCTCATGGAAATCGGTGAAGATCGCGTTCACGTAGTCCATCGTGTAGGGACGTTGCGGGTGGCGCGCGATCTGGGAAACCTGCCATGGCGTCAGCTTGGCATAGATGTCTTTCGTCAGTTGCTGGCTCTTCTTGGCCAGGCGGTCGATCTCTTCCGAGATGTCGACCGCCGAGTCGTCCTGCACGAAGCGAAGTTCTTCAATTTTCGAATCGAGCTCGGCGATCGGCTGTTCAAAACTGAGGAAAGTTGTTTTACTCATTGTACCTCCGGAATTGTTCGTGGCCGCGCCCAGGATCGGATCAACCGGGTGCCGCGGCGGCAAGGGCGCTATTTTATACCGGAATCGGGTCCAGACTACGCCATAAATACCATGTGGCAACGGTTCGCCAGGGTTCCCAGTTCGCCGCCACCTCGCGTGCATCGCTGCGCGAGACCGGCTCGCCCGAGAAATAATTCTGGCTGATGCCCTGGATCAGGCCGGCGTCGTCGAGCGGCAGCACATTCGGCCTGAGTAGATTAAATATCAAAAACATCTCCGCTGTCCAGCGGGTGATGCCGCGGATCCGCACCAGCTCGGCGATCACCGCTTCGTCATCCATTTCCGACCATTGGTCGGCATGCACGCGCCTGGCCTTGAAGTGGTCGGCCAGGTCGAGGATATATTCGGTCTTGCGCTTGGAAAGGCCGCAGGCGGACAGTTCCTCGGCGCCGGCCTTGATCACCTGGGAAGGCAGCATCTTCGGGCACAGCTCGCGCAGCTTGCCCCAGGCGCTTTCCGCGGCCTTGACCGTGACCTGCTGGCCGACGATCGAGCGCGCCAGGGTCGTGAACGGGTCCGGATGGCCGCGCAGGTGCATGTCGCCGAACTGCGGGATCAGCTTGTTCATGATGCGGTCCCGCTTCATGAGCTCGGCCTTCGCCTCCGCCCAGTAAGGGGGGACGTCAGGCAATGCCGGGGCCGCGCCCATGGGTTCCCTGGTCACGCGCGGCGCCAGTTGGTGGTGCCGTCGGGCTTGTCTTCGAGCACGATGCCGGCGGCCGTCAGTTCGGCGCGGATGGCGTCGGCCTCGGCGAAGTTGCGCGCCTTCTTGGCGGCGGCGCGGCGGGCGATGGCGTCGTCGATGGCGGCCTCAGTCATGCCGCCCTCACCCGGCGTACCGGCCTGCAGGAATTGCTGGGGCGCGCGCTCGAGCAGGCCCAGCACGCCGGCCAGGGCCTTCAACTGGCGCGCGGTGTCCGCCGATTTGGTCCGGTTGACTTCGCTGGCCAGGTCGAACAGCTCGGCCACCGCCAGCGGGGTGTTGAAGTCGTCGTCCATCGCTTCGCGGAAGCGCACCGCATGCGCTTCGTCCCAGTCGACCGCCGGCGCCTCGATGCCGAGTTCGACGTCGGCCAGGGCCGTGTACAGGCGGGTCAGCGCGCCCTTGGCATCGTCGATGTGGGCGTCCGAGTAATTCAGCGGGCTGCGGTAGTGGGCGCGCAGGATGAAGAAGCGGATCACTTCGGCATCGTATTTCTTCAGCACGTCGCGGATCGTGAAGAAATTGCCCAGCGATTTGGACATCTTCTCGTTATCGACGCGCACGAAGCCGTTGTGGATCCAGTAGTTCGCCATCGGCGGACCGAAGGCGCCTTCCGACTGCGCGATCTCGTTCTCGTGGTGCGGGAACTGCAGGTCGGCGCCGCCGCCGTGGATGTCGAAGTGTTCGCCCAGCAGCGCGCAGGACATGGCCGAGCATTCGATGTGCCAGCCCGGACGGCCGATGCCCCATTTCGAATCCCATTTGGCTTCCGCCGGTTCGGATTCCTTGCCGGCCTTCCACAGCACGAAGTCGAGCGGGTCGCGCTTGCCGGTATTGACGTCGACGCGCTCGCCGGCGCGCAGGTCGTCCAGCGACTTGCCGGACAGCTTGCCGTAGCCTTCGAATTCGCGCACGGCGTAGTTGACGTCGCCGTCCTCGCCCTTGTAGGCGAGGCCCTTCTGTTCCAGCTTCTCGATAATCGACAGCATGTGCGGCACGTGCTCGGTGGCGCGCGGCGCGAAATCGGGCGGCAGGATGCCCAGCGCAGCGGTGTCCTCGTCCATCGCCTTGATGAAGCGGGTGGTCAGCTGCGACATGGTCTCGCCGTTCTCGACGGCGCGCCGGATGATCTTGTCATCGATGTCAGTGATGTTACGGACATACTTGACCTCGTAGCCCGAAGCCTTGAACCAGCGGTAGATGACGTCGAATGCCATCATCATCCGGGCGTGACCGACGTGGCAGAAATCGTAGACCGTCATCCCGCACACGTACATATTGATCTTGCCGGGCTGGAGGGGAACGAATACCTGCTTGTCACGCGCGAGCGTGTTGTAGATCTTTAGTTGGCTCATCGGATGGTGTTCTGGATGGTTGGAGCTTGACGCTCGGACGCACTTGCTGCTGGGCAGCGTGCCGGGAAGTGGCTTCCGTCGCGACCGTCAGGGCTGTTTACAATACCAAATCATGTTGCTTTGATAAAATCAACAGTCCGTCGCAAAGTATAGCATTGATAAAATCCTGACTGGCCGCATATGCCACAGGTTTATTTTTCTGCAAAACCCTTGACATCACTTTGCGTTGTATCCACAGAGAGGAAGCCACGATGCACATCATGAAACCGCCCCGCACCCGCGTTTTGACCCAGCTGTTGCCCCGTATCGCGGTCGCTGCCGGCGCCATCCTGCTGTCGACGGCGGCCTGGGCAGCAGATCCGCAGGTCTCGCTGAAAACATCGATGGGCGAGATCGTGCTGGAACTGAACCAGGAAAAGGCGCCGAAGACGGTCGAGAACTTCCTCCAGTACGTGAAAGCGGGATTCTACAAGGGCACGGTGTTCCACCGCGTCATCGATGGCTTCATGATCCAGGCCGGCGGCATGGACGCCCAACTGCACGGGCGCAAGACCCGTCCGCCGATCAAGAACGAATCGGACAACGGCTTGTCGAACGCTGCCTATACCGTCGCGATGGCGCGCGAGTCGAATCCGGACACCGCCACCTCGCAGTTCTTCATCAATGTAGTCGACAATCCGGGCCTGGACTTCCCGAACATGAACGGCTCGGGCTACGCCGTGTTCGGCAAGGTCGTGAAAGGCCAGGAAGTGGTCGACAAGATCAAGGGCGTGCTGGTGGACGACGTGCACGGCATGGAGAACGTGCCGGTCACGCCAGTCGTGATCAAGTCCGCGACCATCGTCAAAGCGAAGTAAAATACCGAACTCTTAACAATAAGGCACAGGACAAACCATGACCACCGTACTCATGACCACCAACAAGGGCAACATCAAGATCGAACTCGACGACGCGAAAGCGCCGAAGACCGTTGCCAACTTCGTTGAATACGTCAATCAAGGTCACTTCAGCAACACGATCTTCCACCGCGTCATCAAGGACTTCATGATCCAGGGCGGCGGCTTCGAGCCGAACATGTCGCAGAAGCCGGCCGACAAGACCGTCGAGAACGAAGCCAAGAATGGCCTGAAGAACGACAAGTACACCATCGCGATGGCCCGCACCATGGCCCCGCACTCGGCCTCGGCCCAGTTCTTCATCAACACCAAGAACAACGACTTCCTGAACTACCCGGGCCAGGACGGCTGGGGCTATGCCGTGTTCGGCAAGGTTGTCGAAGGCCAGGACGTGGTCGACCAGATCAACGCCGTCAAGACCGGCCGCTCGGGCATGCACTCGGACGTGCCGGCCGAGGCCGTGATCATCGAAAAGGCCGAGATCGTCTGATCAGGCAGTAAGTTTTTATCCAAGTAACGCGTGGGACCGTCCACCGAATACCGATGAACAGTCCCGCGCGCACGCTTGCGCTCTTCATTTCCGACCTGCACCTGCAGGAATCGCATCCGCAGACGGCCGAAGCCTTCTTCCGCTTCCTGGCCGAGCATGCCTCCCATGCCGAAGCGCTCTACCTGCTCGGCGATATCTTCGAATACTGGGCCGGCGACGACGACCTCGACACGCCCTTCCACCAGCGCATCGTCAGCGCCCTGCGCGCGCTCGCCGACGCCGGGGTGGCCGTGTACTGGATGGCCGGCAACCGCGACTTCCTGGTCGGCCAGGACTTCGCCCGCGCCGCCGGCCTGACCCTGCTGGCCGATCCGCACGTCGTCAGGGTCAAGGGCCAGGCCATCGCCCTGGCCCACGGCGACGCCCAGTGCACCGGCGACCTCAACTACATGGCCTTCCGCGCCCAGGTGCGCGAGCCAGGCTGGCAGCAGCAGTTCCTGGGCATGCCGCTGGCGCAGCGCAAGGCCATCATCGCCGGCCTGCGCGAAGGCAGCCGCAAGGCGCAGGGCGAAAAGACCTGCGAGATCATGGACGTGACCGGCGACGCGGTGAACGCCCTGCACGAGGCGACGCAGGCCGACGTGATCATCCACGGCCACACCCACCGCCCCGCCCTGCACCAGGACCCGGCGACCGGCCGCCGCCGCTATGTGCTGCCGGACTGGGAACTCGATGCCGAACCGGCGCGCGGCGGCTGGATCGCGATCGACGCGGATGGCGCGATCACCCGCCACGGCCTGGACGGCCGCATCCTCTCCTGAAGCAGCGCGCCCGCCACCTCTGACGTATGCATTGAAAACTTGTTGAACGTTTCGGGCCTAGTGTTATACTTCACTACAACACCACCGCAATACAGCACCAACGCAACACCCACCAACGAGGAGGCAGGCATGGTTCCACCCATCTGCACCGCAACCACGAGGAGCCGGCAATGACAATCGGCTGGAACGATAACGCGCCGATTTATCGGCAATTGAAGGAGAAGGTGATCGGCATGATGCTCGACGGCGCGCTCAAGGCCGGCGACCCGCTGCCCTCGGTGCGCCAGGTGGCCGCCGAGTACCAGCTGAACCCGATCACGGTCTCGAAGGCTTACCAGGAACTGGTCGACGACAACTTAGTAGAAAAAAGAAGGGGGATCGGTATGTATGTCACTGAAGGCGCCAGCGAAAAACTGCTGGCAAGCGAACGCGAACGCTTCCTGCGCGAGGAATGGCCGGCGATGCTGGAACGCATCCGCCGCCTCGGCCTGAACGTCGACCTCCTGATGCGCGACCAGGCGCTGGGCGAACACGGAGGCCAGGCATGAGCACCGTCCTCTCCGCCAAAGGCCTGGCCAAGCGCTACGGCAAGCGCGTCGCCGTCGACGGCATCGACTTCGAGATCCCGGCCGGCCGCATCGTCGGGCTGATCGGCCCGAACGGCTCGGGCAAGACCACCACCCTGAAGGCCGCCCTCGGCCTGATCCCCTTCGACGGCCAGCTGTCGGTGCTGGGCTTCGACCCGCGCACCCAGCGCGACGACCTGATGCAGGACGTCTGCTTCATCGCCGACGTCGCGATCCTGCCGCGCTGGCTGCGCGTCAAGGATGCGGTCGACTTCGTGCAGGGCGTGCACCCGCGCTTCAACCGCGAGCGCGCCGAGCGCTACATCGCGAACACCAAGCTGAAGCCGACCATGAAGGTCAAGGAAATGTCGAAGGGCATGATCGTGCAACTGCACCTGGCCCTGGTGATGGCGATCGAGGCCAAGCTCCTCGTGCTCGACGAGCCGACCCTTGGGCTCGACATCATCTACCGCAAGCAGTTCTACCAGAACCTGCTGGAAGACTATTTTGACGAGCACAAGACCATCGTCATCACCACCCACCAGGTCGAGGAAGTCGAGCACATCCTGACCGACCTGATGTTCATCCGCGACGGCAAGATCGTGCTGGCCGCGTCGATGGAAGAGATCGGCGAGCGCTATGTCGAGGTGATGGTCTCGCAGGACAAGATCAGCGCCGCCAATGCGCTCTCGCCGATCGACCGCCGCACCGTGTTCGGCAAGGCCGTGATGCTGTTCGATTCGGCCGCGCCGGGCAGCGCCTCGCGCCAGCAGCTCGCCGCCCTCGGCGAAACCCGCAACCCCAGCGTCGCCGACCTGTTCGTGGCGACCATGAAAGGAAGCTACGCATGAACACCCTGACCATGAAATGGCTGCTCCGCCGCGAGTTCTGGGAGCACAAGGGATCGATGTTCTGGGCCCAGGTGATCGTCGCCGCCGTGCTGGTGCTGTTCGTCGGCGGCTCGCTGGTGTACGGCCTGGGCATGCACGGCCCCTCGCACATGACCATCAACGGCCGCACGGTCACCCACACGGGCCTGGCCTCGGCGATGCCGCTCGAGATGAAGGACAAGGTGGTCGATGTCGCCAGCGGCATGTACGTGGCCGCCGGCTCGCCGCTGATGCTGCTGATGGCGGTGGTCATCTTCTTCTACTGCCTCGGCGCGCTGTACGACGAGCGCCGCGACCGCAGCATCCTGTTCTGGAAGTCGCTGCCGGTCTCGGACGGCATGACCGTGCTGTCGAAGGTGCTGACCGCGGTCTGCGTGGCGCCCCTGATCGCGATCGCCTTCGCCTTCGCGGCCTCGCTCGGCCTGCTGCTGATCGGCTGCGCGATCCTGTCCTTCGCCGGCGTGAACATGTTCGGCGCCCTGCTCGCTTCGCCGAACCTCTACCTGCAGCCGCTGCGCCTGGTCGCCCTGCTGCCGGTGTACGCCGTCTGGGCGCTGCCGACCGTCGGCTGGCTGCTGCTGGTGTCGAGCTGGGCCAGGACCAAGCCCTTCCTGTGGGCGGTCGGGGCGCCGCTGATGGTGCTGCTGCTGGCGAAATGGATCAGCATGGCGCTGGGCGGCTTCGAGCACGACGCGCTGGACGTGCAGTGGTTCGCCAATGAAGTCGTCGGCCGCGCCCTCGGCGGCCTGGTGCCGGGCATCTGGTTCTCCTTCACCGGCGGCGTGCCGGCCGGGCTGCATCCGAACGAGAACGGTGTCGACGTGCAGGGCCTGTTCCTGGCTTCCTGGATGACCCTCGCCACCGCCAAGGCCTGGATCGGCGCGCTGCTCGGCGGCGCCATGATCTTCGCCGCGATCCGCCTGCGCCGCTGGCGCGACGAAGGCTGAGGCCAGCATGCGCAAGATACACGCCAGCCTGTATCTCGTCCTGGCCGCGGGAAGCGTGCTGGCGCTTCCCGCCGGCGCGGCGGCGCCGGACAAGGACGAACCCGGCACCGTCCACATCAACGCCATCAAGAACCCGGAGCTGTACACCTACCGCGCGGTCGTCGCCGGCCTCGACAAGTTCGACGAGCTGCACGCGCTCGCCCCTGGCGTGCCGCAGCTGCGCTTCCTGGTGCGCCCGCCGGACGGCAAGACGCTGGGCGGCGAGCCGCTGGCCGCGCGCATCGCCGCGGACGACTTCTCGATTCCCCTGGTGCTCGACCAGGACCTGCGCTTTTCGGTGCCGCGCAGCCAGGCGGCGTACGACGCCAGGGCCGAACTGGTCCTGAACCGCAAGAAGCGCGAGGCCCGTTTCGACACCTATGTCCGCACGCCGGGCCTGCCCGACAACCGGTACCGGATGGGCGACGTACGCCTCGATTGCCAGGTCAAGATCGCGATCGCCAAGGAAGAGATTCCGTTCTGGGCGAACGCCCTGGTCAACAGCCTGCTGCTGACCACCGACTGGTGCTCGTGGTTCAAGGGCGAGACGCCGAACGGCGGCGACCGCAACTGGTCGCACGGCGCCGCCGCCGAGCTGCGCGCGGCGACGCTGCGCGAGGGCGATCGCAACAAGGCGCTGGAGGTCGAGGGCAAACGCTTCCGCCTGCCGATCGGCGACGCCAGCTGGAGCAACGACGCCATCGTCGAGCTGGACTACGCGCCGGCCGCCGCGCCGGCCGTCGCTCCCCGGGCCGATACCATGGACCTGGTGGAGCACGTCAGGCCATGAGCGGGCTTACTCGAACTGCTGGCGGAAGGCCGCGAACTGCGCCTTGAGTTCGTCGACCTCGGCGCGCAGCGCGGCCACTTCCTGCTCGAGCTGGGCGGTTCGTCCGCCCACAGCGCCGCCCCCGGCGGAGGACGGCGCGGCATCGGCGCGCGCGAGGTCGATCTCGCCGCCCAGCAGCTGGCCGTAGCGCGGCTCCTTGGTGCCGGGCGCACGCTCGAGGCGGGCCACCAGCGGCGGGTATTTATCGATCAGGAACTGCAGCGCGCTCTCCGCCTCGGCCACCGACTTGAAGTCATGCAGGCGTCCGCTGCGCGAGCGGATCTCGCCGGCGGTCTGCAGGCCGCGCAGCATCAGCACGGTCAGCACCGCCACCTTGTCCTGCTCGAGCGACCATTTGATGCGCATGCGGTGCTCGTACTTGATGACGCGCGCGCCGGCCTGCGACATGCTGCCCACCAGCTTGCGCTGCATGAGGCGCTGCAGGGTGTCGTGGACCACGTCCTCGGACAGCTGCATCACCGGATCGCGGCTGGACAGCTGGTTGCAGCCGTTCATGACCGCATTCAGCGACATCGGATAATTGTCGGGCGTGAGCGCTTCTTTTTCGGCCAGCACGGCCAGCACGCGGATCTCGTTGGGGTCCAGGCTTGACGCCGGGTCGAAGCTGGCGGGGATGTCGCTGTTTTCGCTCATCGGCTTATCTGCTCATTTGATTGGTTGAATTGCTCAGTCGACCAGCCGGTTGAGCTGGTCCTGATCGAGCCTGTCGGTCTCGCCCAGTCCGGCGCAGGAGATGCCGGCCGCCTTGATGGTCGAGCACAGGCGCTCGATCTGCTCGTCCTGGCAGGCCACGTGGTTGATCAGGTTGCGCAGGGCCTTCGACAGCGGATCGTCGCCGTTCGGCGTGACGCCGTAGGCCGCGAACATCTGGGCGCTGCGCACCTGGTCTTCCTTGCGCACGATGTGGGCCGGATTGCCGACCGCGGTGGCGCCGGCAGGCACCGGCTTGACCACCACCGCATTCGAGCCGACCTTCGCATACTCGCCCACCGTGAAGGCGCCCAGCACCTGGGCGCCGGCACCGACGATCACGCCGCGCTCGAGCGTCGGGTGGCGCTTGGTGCCGGCCACCAGGGTGGTGCCGCCCAGGGTCACGCCCTGGTAGATGGTGCAGTCGTCGCCGACCACGGCGGTCTCGCCGATCACCACCCCGAAGCCGTGGTCGATGAACACCCGCCGGCCGATCGTCGCGCCGGGGTGGATCTCGATCCCGGTCAGGATGCGGGCCAGGTAGGAAATGAAGCGTCCGGGCCACTTGAGGCCGGCCCGCCAGCAGGCATGCGCCCAGCCGTGCATGACGACCGCATGCAGTCCGGGGTAGCAGGTGAGCACCTCCCAGCCGTTGCGTGCGGCCGGGTCGCGTTCGATGATGCTCTGGATATCTTCGCGCAGCTTGGAAAAAAACATAGGCGAGATGGTAACGTATCCGCGCCGCCCCTGCTTGACAGGCAAAGATAACTTGCCCCCGCCTTCGCGGGAGCGACCTTATTTGGGCTCCAGCGCCAGGCGCTGGCGGCGCGCCTCGTACAGGCAGACGCCCGAGGCCACCGACACGTTCAGGCTCTCGACCGAGCCGAACATCGGGATACTGACCAGCAGGTCGCAGGTCTCCCTGGTCAGGCGGCGCATGCCCTCGCCTTCCGAGCCCATCACCAGCGCGGTCGGGCCCGTGAAATCGCCTTCGTACAGGCCCTTGTCGGCGTCGTCGGAGGTGCCGATCAGCCAGATGCCGCGGTCCTTCAGGTCGCGCATGGTGCGCGCCAGATTGGTCACGGTGATGTAGGGGACGGTCTCGGCGGCGCCGCTGGCGACCTTGGCGGCGGTGGCGTTCAGGCCGACCGAGCGGTCCTTCGGCGCGATCACGGCATGCGCGCCGACGCCGTCGGCCACGCGCAGGCAGGCGCCCAGGTTGTGCGGATCGGTGATGCCGTCCAGGATCAGCAGCAGCGGCGGGCCTTCCACCGCATCCAGCAGCTCGTCCAGGTTGCGCGCCAGGGTCAGCTGGCTGGCGAAGGCGATCACGCCCTGGTGGCGGCGGGTGCCGACGATCTTGTCGAGACGCTCGGCATCGACCGGCATCACGCGCACGCCGGCCTGCTTGGCGTTGGCGATCAGGTCCTGCATGCGGCGGTCCTGGCGGCCGGCGTCGACGAAGATCTCTTCCACCGATTGGGCCTCGTGGCGCAGCCGCGAGGTCACCGCATGGAAGCCGAAAATCATTTTATTTTTCATGTATTACTTACTGCTCTTTCTACTGGTTTTGGAGGCGGCCTTGGGGGCCTTCGCGGCGCTCTTTTTGGGAGCGCTCTGTTTTGCTGCGGTTTTCTTGCCCGCGTTCCCGGTCGGCGCGTCTTTCTTCGCGGCCGGCTTGGCGCCGCGGCGCGTCGGCGGCACGAAGACGATGTCGTCCTCGCTCTCGTCGCTGGTGCTGAAGTCGGGCGGCACCGGCGGCTCGCCCTTCATGCCATGCACCTGCTGCGGCGAAGCCGGGACCGGCGCAACGGCGCCGCCGTTCAGCCCGCCCTTGGCCTTGCGGCGGCGCGGCGGCTTCGGCTCCAGCGCGTCCAGCGCGGCGGCGCGGGCGCGCTCGAGCGGGGCCGGCACGGCCTTCTGTTCGCTCGGCTGCGCCAGCACCAGGTCGATCTTGCGCGCCTCGAGGTCGACGCGCGCCACCTGCACCGTCACGCGGCCGGTCAAGGCATACACCTGGCCGCTGTTCTTGCCGCGCAGCTCATGGCGCGCTTCGTCGTACTCGAAATAATCCTGTCCCAGGCCGGTGACGTGCACCAGGCCCTCGACGAACAGCTCGTCGAGCTGCACGAAGATGCCGAACGGGGTTACGCCCGAGATCACGCCGGTGAACTCCTCGCCCAGGCGGTCCTTCATGTAGTAGCACTTGAGCCAGTTCTCGACGTCGCGCGAAGCTTCGTCGGCGCGGCGCTCGTTGGCCGAGCAGTGCACGCCCAACGCATCCCAGATCGTCAGGTCCTTCGGATCCTTCTGCTTGCCGGCCGCCTTGTCCTTGGCCTGCTGCTTGCGGGTCGCGTTCGACACCGTGGTGTTCAGCTTCGACAGGTCGATATTGGTCGGCTCGTACTTCTTGCCGAGCAGGACCGCCTTGATCGCACGGTGGGTCAGCAGGTCCGGATAGCGGCGGATCGGGCTGGTGAAGTGGGCGTAGTGCTCGTAGGCCAGGCCGAAGTGGCCGACGTTGTCCGGGCTGTAGACCGCCTGCTGCATCGAACGCAGCAGCATGGTCTGCAGCAGGGTCGCATCCGGGCGTTCCTTGATCTTGTGCATCAGCTCGGCGTAGTCGCGCGCTTCCGGCTTGTTGCCGCCGCCCAGGTTCAGGCCGACCTGCTTCAGGAAGGTGCGCAGCTGGTTCAGCTTTTCCTCGGTCGGCACCGCGTGGATGCGGAAGGTGCTCGGCTGGTCGTGGCGGATCAGGAAGTCGGCCGCGCAGACGTTCGCCGCCAGCATGCACTCTTCGATCAGGCGGTGCGCGTCGTTGCGGGTGCGCGGGATGATCTTCTCGATCTTGCCCATCGGATTGCAGACAATGTAGGTCTCGGTGGTCTCGAAGTCGATCGCGCCGCGCTTCTGGCGTTGCTGCAACAGCGCGCGGAACACCTCGTTCAGGTTCAGCAGGTGCGGCACGATGCCGGGACGGCGGCCCGCTTCCGGCCCCTTGGTGTTGCCGAGGATGGCGGCGACCTCGTTATAGGTCAGGCGCGCCGCCGAGTGCATCACGGCCGGGTAGAACTGGTAGGCCGAGACTTCGCCGCTTGCCGTGACGACCATGTCGCACACCAGGCACAGGCGGTCGACCGCCGGGTTCAGCGAGCACAGGCCGTTCGACAGCTTCTCCGGCAGCATCGGGATCACGCGGCGCGGGAAGTAGACCGAGGTCGAGCGCTCGATCGCATCGCCGTCGAGGCCATCGCCCGGCTTCACGTAATGGCTGACGTCGGCGATCGCCACCAGCAGGCGGTAGCCCCTGGTGCGGCCGATCTTGACGGGTTCGCAGTAGACCGCGTCGTCGAAGTCGCGCGCGTCCTCGCCGTCGATGGTCACCAGCGGCACGTCGCGCAGGTCGACACGGTTGCCCAGGTCGCCGTCGCGGACTTCGTTCGGCAGCTTGCCGGCCTGCTTCTGCGCAGCCTGCGAGAACACGTGCGGCACGCCGAACTTGCGCACCGCGATCTCGATTTCCATGCCGGGGTCGTCCAGCTCGCCCAGCACCTCGACCACCCTGCCGGTCGGCTGGCGGAAGCGCGAGGGCTGTTCGACCAGCTCGACGCTGACCACCTGCCCGGCCTTCGCCTTGCCCGGCGATCCGTCCACCAGGATGTCCTGGGCGATACGCTTGTCTTCGGGCGCGACGATCCAGACGCCGTTTTCCTGCAGCAGGCGGCCGATCACATGGGTGTTGGCGCGCTCGGTGACTTCGACGATCGTGCCTTCCGGACGGCCGCGGCGGTCGGTGCCGACCACGCGCGCCAGCACGCGGTCGCCATTCAGGACCTTCTGCATTTCCTTATCGGGCAGGAACAGGTCTTCGCCGGGTTCGTCCGGGATCACGAAGCCGAAGCCGTCGCGGTGCGCGCTGACGCGGCCCGAGATGAAGCTCGAATGGTCCGTCAACGCATACTGGCCGGCGGGGTTCGAGCGGATCTGACCGTCACGCTCCATCGCATTCAGGCGGCGCGTGAGCACGCCCTCCGCTTCGGGATCGACCTGCAGGGCGCGTGCCAGTGCGCCGCTATCGAGCGGCCCCTTGGCATCGCGGAAAATGCCGAGAATCTCCTCGCGGCTTGGAATGGTATAGGTTGGGTGCTTCAAATCGTGTTCTGTTCTATTCTTGTTGAGCCAGTGACGCGCCGCCTGCCCGTGCTTCGCACGTTTGGCCGGTAGCGCAATGTTGGTTGGATTGACACCTTGACAGGCGTAGTGTAACGGAGGACTGGCGTATTCGCCTAACGCGAACCGTCCAAGCGTGACGCGGTCACCCGTCAGTAGTGTTTCGCAGGGCCTTTGACATTTGCCAATCATCCGCTATACTTTCGGTCTCTTCGCAAACGGCACAGCCGAATGCGGGGATGTTGCGAAGCTGCAGCCGGCGTTTTGGACGAACGAAAGTTGGTCTAGCGCAAATCGGCAAAGCCTGATATCGTAGCGGAATTCGACGGCAACGTCGAGCGATGATTGCAAGACCCGGCCCACGTGGCGGAATTGGTAGACGCGCATGGTTCAGGTCCATGTGCCGCGAGGTGTGGGGGTTCGAGTCCCTCCGTGGGCACCAAAGCCGGTCTTGCAGACATTGAAAGCAGTTTGATATGCCCACGTGGCGGAATTGGTAGACGCGCATGGTTCAGGTCCATGTGCCGCGAGGTGTGGGGGTTCGAGTCCCTCCGTGGGCACCAAAAGCTACCTGCTTGTTGTAGTTCGGTTGTACCGGTTGTTTGATATGCCCACGTGGCGGAATTGGTAGACGCGCATGGTTCAGGTCCATGTGCCGCGAGGTGTGGGGGTTCGAGTCCCTCCGTGGGCACCAAATGCTACCGTAGTAATTGCTGTACCTGTTGTTTGATATGCCCACGTGGCGGAATTGGTAGACGCGCATGGTTCAGGTCCATGTGCCGCGAGGTGTGGGGGTTCGAGTCCCTCCGTGGGCACCAAATGCTACCCGGCTTGCAAAAGCCTCCGGACTCATCACAAGATGAACCATCGGCGCAAAACGCCGCAATCTTTGCTCAAGGATTGCGGCGTTTTGCGTTTTTGTCGCGGCTAATAAAGCCCGCGTGGCGGCGTTGCATTCGTCTCTCCGTACTGGCCGCTCCGATTTAGTGCGTCGCCAGGTCGTCCAGGATCGGGCAATCGGAACGCTGGTCGCCGTGGCAGGAGCTGGCCAGCGATTCCAGAGTGCGCTTCATGGCCTGCAGTTCGCCGATCTTGCGGTCCAGCTCCGCGATATGCTGTTCGGCCAGGCGGCGCACGTCGGCGCTGGCGCGGTCCTGGTCCTGCCACAGGGCCAGCAGCCCGGCGATCTTTTCGAGCGGGAAGCCGAGCGCGCGGCCGCGGTGGATGAACTGCAGCAGGCGCACGTCCTGCTCGCCGTAGACCCGGTAGCCGGCCGCCGTGCGCTGCGCCGCCGGCAGCAGCCCGATCGATTCGTAGTGCCGGATCATCTTGGCCGACACGCCCGATGCCTGCGCCGCCTCGCCGATATTCAACATTTCCCTTCCTCCATTCGACCATCCGGGACAGGATACACCTTCCCATCGTGGTAAGGTCAAGACGGGCACCGAGCTTGACTTGGCGCTCCGCTGGCGTCAAGCTCGGCACATGAGTACGAACATGAGCAAGATCGCCGTCATCGCGCTGGGCCTGGCCCTGGCCAGCCCCGTCGTCCTGAACGCCGCGCCGGCGCCCTGGTATCAGTGGCGCAGCAAGGCCACCGGCGACCTGGTCTGCTCGCAGACGCCGCTCGGCCCGGGCTGGGCCAGGTTTTCCGGCCCCTATCGTGATGCCCGTTGCGAAATACGCAAGCCCGAGAAATAATGTAGAAAGACAAAACATTCAGTACCGCCGCAGGAAAACCAACCGAGGAGATACGATGTTTACCAATCCCGAGCAATTCGCCAACGCCACCAAGACCCTGTTCGACCTGCAGGTAGAGACCTTCAATGCCCTGGCCAGCAAGGCCGTGCAGGGCGTCGAGCAGGTGGTGGCCCTGAACATGGCAACCGCGAAGAATTCGATGGACAACGCGCTCGCCGCCAGCCGCCAGATGAGCCAGGCGGCTGATGCGAAGGCGGCGCTCGACAGCCTGTCCGCGCGCCTGCAGCCGGGCGTGCAGGACGCCCAGGCCTACGGCGAGCAGCTGCGCCAGATCGTCGCCGACATCCAGAAGGATTTCCAGCAGGCCGCCGACACCCACCTGGTGGAAGCGAAGAACACCCTGTCGGCCCTGATCTACGACGTCACCCAGAACGTCAAGCCGGGCCAGGAAAACGCGGTCGAGATCATCAAGGCGGCGATCGACAACGCCTTCAAGGGCTACGAACAGGTGACCCAGTCCACCCGCGACGCCATGCGCCGCGTCGAGGAACAGGTCGCGCGCGCCAGCTCGCAGCTGAACACGGCGGCCGGCCAGGCGCCGAAGTCCTGACCGGCGCGCGCCTTTACGCACCTGCACGCGGCAGTGCGCGGCCTCATTCCGCGGACTGCTGCGCGACGCCCAGCATCTCTTCGATGTGGGCGAACGAGGCATCGTCCTTCACCACCGAACGCAGCCACACGTGCAGGGGCTGTTCGCCCCAGTGCGCGGCTTTTTCCGCGAGATAGGCCACCGGGCTGTGCGGCTCGGTGCGGCGGAAGAACGCGGCGACTTCCCGCAGCTGGGCCAGGGCCTCGGTGCGCGACACCAGCGGTCCGCCCGCCACCCCTGCCGGCGCCGCCGCTACCGATGAAGGCGCAGCGGCGCTTGGCGCCGCAGGCGCAGCCGCGGCGGTGGCGCCGCCCTCTTTCACCATCGGCTTCACGAACAGCAGCAGGCTTTGCAGGCCGGACTTGGCGGCGCTGAAGCTCGGTCCGTCCACGCCCAGGCGTTCGTCGACGCTGTGCTCGATGCGTTCGAGGGCGCCGGTGCAGTGCTCGCAGTCGCGCAGCAGTCCCGCGTAAAAGGCGGGCGAGCTGCGCGCCCTGGCCGTTTCCAGCTTCGCCAGCTCGTCGCCGCCATGCATGCGGGCGACGTCGAAGTCGCGCAGCGCATGCCCGGGATGGCCAGCCTGGCTTTCCGTCAGCGGCACTTCGCGCAACAGCGGTGCGATGCGCGCGGCCAGCCAGGCCAGGTTGCCGATGCGGCGCTCGTGGCCATCCTCGTCCGGCAGCGGATACAGGCCGTCCCACCAGCGCTCGCACAGCGCGGCGACCAGCAGCAGGCTGTCGGCCAGGCCGCGCAGGCCGCCGGTCCTGGCCTCGGCCTCGGCCAGCCACACGGCCAGCTGCAGGTCCTTGCTGCGCTGCTCGATCAGCTGGGCGCACTGCTTCGCCACGAACTTCCAGTCGGCCTCCTTCAGCTCGGTGACCCAGGCGCCCTGCTCCAGCGAGGGATCGTCGGCCTGGCGGGCGCGCACGATGGCGTCGATTTCGCTCGAGAATGCGAGGTCTTCGCCGCAGGGCCGCGCACCGCCGATCGGCGCCAGCAGCTTTTCCAGGTTCAGCATGGCGCCCTCCTCATGCCGGCTCGACGGCGTACTTGATCTTGCCGCCCCTGGTCGCGCTGACCTTGATCTGCCTGACGCCGCCGCCCGCCGCCATCGCCGCCAGCACGTTGTCGGCAATCTCGGGCAGCAGCGTGCCGTTCAGGATGGTGTCGACGTTGCGCGCGCCCGAATCGACCTCGGTGCAGCGCGCCAGCACGGCGTTCACCAGCGCGTCGTCGTACAGGAAAGCCGCATTGTGGTTGGCCGCCACCCGCGCCTTGATGCGCTCGAGCTTGAGGCGGATGATGTTGGCCAGCACCTCGTCGTCGATCGGATAGAAGGGCACCACCGTCAGGCGTCCGAGGAAGGCCGGCTTGAAGTGCTTCATCAGGGCGGGCCGGATCAGCTCCGCCAGCTGCTCCGGAGAGGGGCGCTCGGCCGCCGGCTTGTTCAGGCAGGCCTGCATGATCTGGCTGGAGGCCACGTTCGAGGTCAGGATGATGACCGTGTTGCGGAAGTCGATCTGGCGCCCTTCGGCATCGTCCAGCACGCCCTTGTCGAACACCTGGAAGAACAGCTCGAGGACGTCGCTGTGCGCCTTTTCCACCTCGTCGAGCAGCACCACGCTGTAGGGGTTGCGCCGTACCGCCTCGGTCAGCACCCCGCCCTCGCCATAGCCGACATAGCCGGGCGGCGAGCCCTTCAGCCCGGAGACGCTGTGCGCTTCCTGGTATTCGCTCATATTGATGGTGACCAGCTTGCGCTCGCCGCCGTACAGCAGGTCGGCCAGGGCCAGCGCGGTCTCGGTCTTGCCGACCCCGGAGCTGCCGACGAACAGGAACACGCCCTTCGGCTTGTCCGGATCCTCCAGGTTGGCGCGCGCGGTGCGCACGCGCTGGGCCACGATGCCGATGGCGTGGCCCTGGCCGAGGATGCGCTCGTCCAGCATTCCCCGCAGGTTCATCACGGTGCGGATCTCGTCCTTCACCATGCGCCCCAGCGGGATCCCGGTCCAGCTGGCGACGATGCCGGCCACCGTGTGCCCGTCGACCTGCAGCGGCACCAGCGGGGCGTCGCCCTGCAGCGTGCGCAATTCACCGATCAGGGCCTGCAATGCGCTGCTGCTGCCGTCGCCGGCTTCGAGGCGGGCGCGGGTCGCGTGGATCTCGGCGGACAAGGCCTGCTCGCGATCCCATTGCGCACGCAGGCGTTCCTGTTCCTTCAGCCCGGCTACGCGTTCGGCATGCAGCCGCTGCAGCGCGTCCGCGTGGTCGGCGCCGCCGCTCTGCTCGCGCACCAGGGCGCTGATCCGGACATCGAGCCGCTCCAGGCCGCGCGTCGCCTCTTCCAGCGTCGCCGGCGTCGCCCTCTGCCCGAGCGCCACCTTGGCGCAGGCGGTGTCCAGCACGCTGACCGCCTTGTCCGGCAGCTGGCGCCCGCTGATGTAGCGGTGCGACAGGCGCACGGCCTCGCGGATCGCCTCGTCGAAGATGCGCACGCCGAAGTGCTTTTCCATCAGCGGCGCCATCGCGCGCAGCATGGCGCAGGCGGTGTCCTCGTCCGGCTCGTCGACCTTGACGACCTGGAAGCGGCGCGCCAGCGCGGCGTCCTTCTCGAAATACTTCTTGTACTCGCCCCAGGTGGTGGCCGCGATGGTGCGCAGCTCGCCGCGCGCGAGGGCCGGTTTCAGCAGGTTGGCGGCGTCGTTCTGGCCCGCCGCCCCGCCGGCGCCGATCATGGTATGGGCCTCGTCGATGAAGAGGATGACCGGGTGCAGGCTCTTGCCCACCTCGTCGATCACGTTCTTGAGGCGGTTCTCGAACTCGCCCTTGACGCTGGCGCCGGCCTGGAGCAGGCCCATGTCCAACGTATGGATCTCGACGCCGCGCAGGACATCCGGCACATCCCCCAGGGCGATGCGCAGCGCCAGTCCCTCGACCACGGCGGTCTTGCCGACGCCGGCCTCGCCGGTCAGGATCGGATTGTTCTGGCGCCGCCGCATCAGGATATCGATCACCTGGCGGATCTCGGCATCACGCCCGATCACCGGGTCGACCTTGCCGTCGCGCGCGCGCGCGGTCAGGCAGGTGGTGTACTGGTCGAGCGCGGGCGTCCTGCCCGGCGCGCCTGAGCGCAGTTCGCCGACCGGGTCGCCGGCCGCCGCCGGCACGGCGCCGTCGGCCACGGGCGACGCCTCGCAGGAGCCGCGGGTCAGCTTGTCGAAGTCATGCTTCAGGCGGTCGAGCGGAAAGGTCATGAAGCAGCTTGACGCGCGCTGGGCCAGCTGGGCCAAGCCCGGTTCGGCCAGCAGCGCGAGCAGCAGGTGGCCGCTGCGGATCCGCTGTTCCTGGCCGGGCGCCGGCTGGCCCAGCGAGGCGATCAGCCAGGCGTGCTCGAACAGCAGCGGCAGGTGGCGCGAAAAGACCGGGGTGCGGCTGCTGCCGGCAGGCAGGCGCTCGACTTCCCTGCGCAGGTCGGTCTCGAAGGCGGTCAGGCTGATCCCGGCGGCGCGCGCGGCCACCACGACATCGCTGGCCGGCTGCTCCAGCAGGGCCAGGAACAGGTGTTCGATGTCGACTTCGAATTGCCCGAAGCCGACGCAGATGCCGGCCGCACGCGTCGCCGCGGCCCGGGTGGTGTCGTTCAGCTTGCCGATCAGGGTCTTCAGGTTGATGTCCATCGTCGATCTCATCCTTCAAAAAAAGACCGCGGCACGAGGCCGCGGCAAGCGCGCTGGCGACAGAGCGCATCCAGCACGCACTGAGGCAATCGGATCAGGCCACCTTGTTCGACGCCAGGTCCCAGCCGCCCGAGGTATTGCCGCCGGCGCCGCCGCCGATCTTCTGCTGGGTGTACTTGAACTTCACCTTCGAGAACTTCAGGCCCACGTTCTCGGACATGAAATCGCCTTCCGACACGGCCGACTGGACCGAACCGATCAGCACGTTCTCGAGTTCGACCTCGAAGTACTTGACGCGCTCGCCCTGGCCATCGGCGCGCATGAATTCGAGCTTGGCCTTGGGGATCGTCTTGCCGGACGAGCAGGTCTGCAGCAGCACCGGCGAGGACAGGTCGGCCAGCTTGGTGACCATCAGCTCGGTGTACTCGCAGCGCTCGGCGGTGTGGCCGCCGCCGGTCGACGAGGTCGCCGACTTCGGCTGGGTCACGCCCCAGCCCACCGATTTGCATTCGATCCAGTCCTTGTGCCTGTCGTCCATCGATTCGCCCTTGATGCCGTCGATTTGCAGGTACACGTCAATTGCCATGTCGTACTCCAGTGTTGTGTTTGAATGAAGAATCAGGATTTGGTCGATTGCGGCAACTCCGCGACCAGTCGGAGCGAAACGGACAGCTCGTCGAGCTGGAAATGCGGGCGCAGGAAGGACACCGCGCGGTAGACGCCGGGACGGCCCGGCACTTCCGCCACCTGCACGCTGGCCTCGCGCAGCGGGAACTGGGCCTTCTGTTCCTGGCTCGCGTTATCGTCCAGCAGCACATATTGGGTTAACCAGCGATTGAGGTAATCCTCGACATTCGAGGCGGCGGCGAAGCTGCCGATCTTGTCCCGCATCATGGCCTTCATGTAGTGGGCGATGCGCGAGACCGCGAAGATGTATTGCAGCTGCGAGGACAGCAGCGCGTTGGCGTTGGCGGCGTCGTTCGCGTACTTGCGCGGCTTCTGCGCCGACTGGGCGCCGAAGAAGGCCGCGTACGAGGTGTTCTTGCAGTGGACCAGCGAGATGAAGCCGAGGTCGGACAGCTCCTTTTCGCGGCGGTCGGTGATCGCCAGCTCGGTCGGGCACTTCAGCGCCACTTCGCCGTCGTCGGTCTTGAAGGTGTGGGTCGGCAGGTTCTCGACCAGGCCGCCGCCCTCGACGCCGCGGATCGCCGCACACCAGCCGTAGTCCTCGAAGGCCTTGGTGAGCTTGGTGGCGAAAGCATAGGCGGCGTTACACCACAGGTACTTCTGGTGGTCGCTGCCGTCGACATCCTCGACGAAGTTGAAGCCTTCGGTGGCCATGCCGTCCATCGGGTTGTACGGCAGGCGCCCGAGGAAGCGCGGCAGGGTCAGGCCGACGTAGCGCGAATCCTCCGACTCGCGGAACGCCTTCCACTTCGCGTATTCGACGGTGTCGAAGACCTTGGCCAGGTCGCGCGGCTTGCCGAGGTCGCCGAAACTCTCGACGCCGAACAGTTCCGGCGCCGACGAGGTGATGAAAGGCGCGTGGCTGGCCGCGGCCACGTGCGACATCTGCTCCAGGAAATACACGTCCTCGGGCTGGCGGCTGACCTCGAAGTCGCCGATCAGGGCGCCGTAGGGCGCACCGCCGAAGGTGCCGAATTCCTCTTCGTAGATCTTCTTGAACAGGCTGCTCTGGTCGAATTCCAGCGCCGACTGGAAGTCCTTCACCAGCTCGCGCTTGGTGGCGTTGAGCATGCGGATCTGCAGGGAACTGGAGGTCGCGGTGTTCTTCACCAGGTAGTGCAGGCCGGTCCAGCTGCGCTCGAGCTTCTGGAACTCGGGCGCATGCATGATGCTCGAGAGCTGGCTCGAGATCATGCGGTCCAGCTCCGCCAGGCGCGCATCGATCGCCGCCGACAGGTTGCTGGAGATGACCATGGTGCCCGCCATCACCTGGGTCACCAGTTCGGAGATGATGTCGCGCGCCCGTTCGTGTTCGCTGCTGGACTTCGCCACCCGGCTCTGCTCGACGATCTGGTCGAGCAGACCGGTGTCGAGTTCGAGCGCGCCGGCCGCGTCATGCCCGGCCGAGGGGCTGGCGCTCATTTCATTCATCGCCGTCATGTGCGTCCTCCCTGGTCTTGCGCAGGCTGTCCAGCTTTTCGGTATTGGTCAGCACGTCGTTCAGGATGTCTTCCAGCTTGTCGTTTCCGGCCAGCTTGTTGCGCAGGTCGGCCAGCTTGCTGCGCGCGTCCAGCAGGCCTTTCAGGGGCGCCACCTGCTGCACCACCGACTCGGGACGAAAATCGGCCATCTCGCGGAACTGCAGGCTGAGCGCGAATTCGCCGCCCTCCGGCGACAGGTGGTTCTCGACGCGGAAGTTGGCGACCGGGGCCACGCCGTTCATCACCTCGTCGAAGTTGTCGGCGTCGATGCTGACGAAGTTGCGGTCCTTCAGGCGCTTCCTGACCGCCTCCGGATCGCTGCCGAAGTCGCCCAGCACGCCGACCACGAAGGGCAGCTCCTTGTTCTCGATGGCGTCGCCGATCTCGACGTCGTAGGTCATCTGCACGCGCGGGGCGCGGACCTTCTGCAGGCGTTTCTGCACGCTTTCATTCTTGGGCATGTCGGCTCCAGGCTGGGTTTACTTCAGGGCCCCGAAGGGATCGTTGCTGGCGGCGCGGGCCGGCGGGGTCGCGATCACCTTGCGGGACGGCGCATCCTTGGGCCGCACGGCGGCGGAACGGGCGCCATTCGCGACCAGCACCTCTTCGCCCAGGCTGCTGCGCAGCAGCTTGGCCAGTTCCTGGGCCTCGGTGCGCACATTGCCGCTCAGGTTGTTCTTCTGGCTCAGGTCGGCCAGCGCCTTGCTGGTCACGCGCAGGCCGCTGACGGCAACGATGCTGTTGGCCAGGGTGTCGTCCGGGTCGCGCTCCAGCGCTTCCAGGGCGTTGACGATGGCTTCGCCGTAATCGGTGCTGTCGAAGCGCATCTGCGCCATCCTGACCCACGGGGTCTTGTCGGTGGGGAAGGCATTGCCGGCGCTCTTCAGCAAGGCATAGGCCTTGTCGTTCTGATTCGCCATCACGGCGGCGTCGACCTCGGCCATCGCGGCAGCCATGGTGGTCGCCGGCCTGCCGCCGCCGGCGACCTGCCCGGTGCTGGCGCAGGCCGACAGGAACGCGACACAGACTAGACTCGGCATCAAGCGTTGGAACTTCATCTGGCTCTCCCTAGGTGAAATCAAGCGCCATTATTGGCGCGTGGTTTCCACGAAGAATTGCGTGACCTCAACTGAAGTTTTTTAGGCAATTGCGCCTCGTCGAAGCGCCGGCTTGCGCGTGCTCAGCGTGCGCAAGTTGCGATCCTGTTGAATGTCGCTGTCGGCTCATTTACCAAAGGAAACTGCGCGCCATGGCTCCTGTCCGCCTCCCTCTTTCCCTGCCCGGACTGTTTCTGGCCCTGACCCTTGGCGGCTGCGCCGGCGCCGCCGGGCCATCGGCGGGCGGCCTGCTGGAAGCCGCCGGCCTGCGCAAGCCCCCGCCCGTGCCCGAGGCCCAGCTTGCGCCACGCCAGGTGGCGCTGCGCCTGCACGCCGCCAAGCGCCTGAACCTGGATGCGCGCGGCCAGCCGCTGGCCCTGGTGGTGCGCGTGTACAAGCTGCGCCAGCGCGCCG
Organism: Massilia sp. WG5; assembly: GCF_001412595.2. Lineage (NCBI taxonomy): Bacteria > Pseudomonadati > Pseudomonadota > Betaproteobacteria > Burkholderiales > Oxalobacteraceae > Massilia > Massilia sp. WG5. The sequence goes on along the minus strand of NZ_CP012640.2, from coordinate 5,683,127 downwards.
CTTTCGAGCAGACGCCCTACTCTGCTTTCCTGTCGCCGCAGAGCGAGCGCGAAGCGCTGGGCGCAGACCTGGTCGAGGTGCGCGAGCTGACCCTGGTGCCGGGCCAACGGCTGGAACTGAACGAAAAGCTGCCGCGCGAGGCCGGCTGGCTGGGCGTCGTCGCGCTGTTCCATTCGCCGCTGCCGCAGGGCTGGCGCCTGGCCTTCGCCGCGCCCGAGGCGGAACAGGCCGGCGTGACCATCGGCCTGCACGCCTGCGTGATGCGTGCAAGCGCCGGAGCCGGTCCCGCGTCCGCAGGCGGCCGCCTTGTCCGATGTCAATGAAGCCTGTGTGGTTTCCCCCAAGCTAGAGTTTTGTGACATCTGCGCGAGGCATCCGTGAAACCACCATCGAAGGTCTTGTGGGGCGAAGGACTGTTCCTGCGTCCCCAGCATTTCCAACAGCAGGACCGCTACCACGAAGCACGCCTGAACGACACCGCGACCGCCCTGCATCCCTACTCCTGGGGCGTACGCAAGCTCGAACTCGACCTGGACGCGCTCAAGGCCGACACCCTGCGCATCACCGAACTCTCGCTGATCTTCCCCGACGGCGACATCGTGCACGCACCCGACCGCGACGCCCTGCCGTCCCAGGTGCGCCTCGGCGAACTGCCCTCCTCGGTGCAGACGCTCACCTTCCACGCCGCCCTGCCGGCTTTCAAGGACCACGGCGAGAACTGCGCCGTGCGCGGCGAGGCGCGCGCCGACGCCCGCTTCGGCCAGGTTGAACACGACACCTTCGACCTGTTCACCGACGCCGCCAGCGCGCCGGTCGCCTATCTCACCAGGAACCTGCGGCTGGTGTCGGAACTGGAGCCGCTCGAAGTCTACGAGACCATCCCGCTGGTGCGCCTGCGCCGCGTCGCTACCGGCGGTTTCGAAGTCGACCATGCCTTCGTCCCGCCCAGCCTGTCGATCGAGGGCGCGCCCGGGCTGCACGCGCAACTGGCGCGCATGATGGAAAAGCTGCTGGCCAAGGTGAACGCGCTGTACGGCCACTATCGCGAGCCGAGCAAGAACGTGGTCGAGCTGCGCGGCGGCGACGTCGCCTCGTTCTGGCTGCTGCACACGGTCAGCAGCGCTTATGCCACCCTGACCCACTTCCTGGCTCACCGCGACCTGCATCCCGAGCGCCTGTTCCAGGAGCTGCTCGGGCTTGCCGGCGGCCTGATGACCTTCTCGCGCAGCAGCAGGCTGGAAGACCTGCCGGCCTATGTGCACCAGGATCCGGGCCCGGCCTTCGCCCGCCTGGACGCCATCCTGCGCGAGCTGCTGGACACGGTGATCTCGGCGAAGTACTTCTCGATCGCGCTGTCGAACGAGCGCCCGTCCTATCACCTGGGCGCGCTCGACTCCGGCAAGATCAACGCCCAGACCACGCTGTTCCTGGGCGTGTCGGCCGACATGGCAGCCCTGCAGCTGGTCGAGATCGTGCCGCTGCGCTTCAAGATCGGCGCGCCGGAGGACGTCGACAAGCTGGTGCTGTCGGCCATGCCCGGCGTGCGCCTGGTGCACGCGCCGCAGGTGCCGAGCGCGGTGCCGGTGCGGCCCGACACCTATTACTTTGTGCTGGAAAACCGCGGCGTGCTGTACGAAAGCATGCTGAAAGCCCAGGCGATCTCGATCTATGTCCCGAACGGGATCCGCGACCTCAAACTCGAACTCATCGGAATCGCAGCATGAGCCACCACGTCGAACGCCGCGCCGCCCCGCCCCCGCCCGGCAGCCGCAATGCCTCGGGCAGCACTCCCACCTCCCTCGTCGACATCATGTACGAGGGCTTCTATGCGCTGTTCCTGCTGAAGAACGGCTGCGGCCCGCACGACAAGACCGCCTTCGCCGAGCACATGACGCGCTTCCTCGGCGACGTCGACCGCAACGCCAAGGCGCTCGGCATCCCGGCCGACGACGTCACCGCCGCCAAGTACGCCTTCTGCGCGGCGGTCGACGAGATCATCCTGCGCTCCGACTACGATATCCGCGAAGCCTGGGAGACCCGCCCGCTGCAGCTGCGCCTGTTCGGCGACCAGCTCGCCGGCGAGCACTTCTTCCAGCGCCTGGAGGACCTGCGCGCCAAGGGCAGCGTGCACCTGCAGGCGCTGGAGGTGTTCCACGTCTGCCTGCTGCTGGGCTTCGAGGGTCGCTTCGCGCTCGACGGCCGCGACAAGCTGAACTACCTGACCGCGCGCCTGGGCGACGAGATCGCGCGCATGCGCGGCAAAAGCCGCAGCTTTGCGCCGCACGCCGGGCGTCCCGACCAGATCGTGCACAAGCTGGGCAGCGACCTGTCGCTATGGGCGCTGTCGATGGTGTTCGCGGTGGTGACCCTGGGCGGCTACCTGGGCTTTCGTACGGCGCTGGCGCACGAAACGGACCTGGCGATGGCCGGCTACAACGACCTGGTAAAGCTGCCGCCGCGGTCGGCGAATGTGACGATCACGCTGCCGTAATCGTCGCCCCGCGAAGGCGGGGACGACGGGCTACTGCACCACCTTGAACTCGATCCGCCGGTTGCGCGCCCGCCCTTCCGGCGTGCGGTTGTCGGCGACCGGCCGATCCGGTCCCTCGCCGGATACCGACACCATGTCCGGATGCACGCCGTGCCCGACCACATAGGCCTTGACCGCCTCGGCGCGGGCCTGGCTCAGCGAGAGGTTGCCGGCGCGCGAGCCGGCGTTGTCGGTGTGGCCGATCACCTCGACCTTCTTGTCCTTCAGGCGCAGCAGGGCCACGCTCATCTGGTCGAGGATGGCCTTGCCGGAATCGGCCAGCGTGGCCTTGCCCGATTCGAACTCGATGATGCGGTCGGCCAGCGCGGCGTCCAGCATGCCCTGCTCCGACACCGCCACCCGCAGGCCGTTGTTGATGGTGTAGCTGGCATCCAGGTTCAGGGCCAGCTCGCTGGCGATCTGCTGCTTCTGTGCGTCGCTGGCGACATCCCCGCGCAGGCTGACGCTGGTGCCGTCGACCTGCAGCTGGCCGCGGCTCACCAGCTTCAGGTTCGGCCCGATCAGCCGGGCGACATGCTCGTTCCAGTTCGGCGGCGCCGATACCCGACCCACCGCGAGCTGGTCGACCACGCGCTCGGCGCCATACACGGCGCGCAGCCGCGCCAGCAGGGCCGTCTTGCTGGCGTCGTCGGCGACGGTGCCGGACACCACGATCGGCGCGGCAGACGTGGCAACGGCAGAACCGCCATCGGCCAGGGCGGGCGCCGCAACCAGGCAGGCGACGGCAATCAGCATTTTCGATCTCGGGTTCACGTGGCGGCTCCGATGAAAGTCTTGAGGAACAGTTCGCGCGCCAGGCGCAGCGGCAGCATCGGCTGCTCGAGGTAGCTGGCCAGCGCGCGCACGTCGATGTCGATGCCGAGCTGCTCGTCGATCCAGCCGTCGTCGACCATCTGTACCTGCTGCTCGCGGCCGGCCAGCGGGTCGACGATCCCGTGCAGGGTCTCGGCGGCGGCGCCGCCGAAGCCGATCACCAGCACCGGCCGCTCGGCCACCGTGGTCACGAACAGCACCAGGTCGAAGGCAGTGCGGCGGATGAAGGGCGTGACCAGCTCCAGCCAGAACGCGGCCACCCGGCAGCGCGCGGCCGCGTCCTGCGGCAGCGGCAGCACCAGGCTTTTGTGCAGGGACGCCGGGCGGCTGTGCATGACCGGCTGCAGCAGCAGCCCGAGGCCGAGGATCAGGCGGTTCGCCGCCAGCGCCAGGTCCTCCGACAGCGAACTGACGGTCGATACGGCGAGGTAGTCGTCGAGCTGGGCCTCGTATTCGCCGAGGCCGACCGCCGCATCGGCGATCGCATGCAGGTGCGGGCCGGGGTCGCCGGTCTCCAGCACTCGCGGCGCCATCGAGGCCAGGAAATCCCACAGCGGGCCGAAGGCCAGCGGACAGCGCGAGACGAAGGCGGCCGGATCGGGCACCTCGACGGTGCGCATCATCAGGAAGGGGAAGCGGCGTCCGGAGCGGTCGTGGCTGGCCACCAGGTGACCGGCGACCGCATGCCGGCGGCTCGGCCCGACGAAGGCGAAGCTGACCGGCGGCGAGGCGTCGTAGTACAGCTTCCAGCGGGCGTCGTTAGGCAGCCGGGTCATGACCTGGGCCAGCCAGTCGTCCAGCATGCCCAGCACCGGCTGGTCGTCGGCGACCTTGACGAAGTCGCTGCGCGCCGGGATCTTGCCGAAGTAGCCGATCCGGTTCGAGACGGGTGCGCGCGTCATTGCGCGGCTCCCGCCAGCTGCGGGCCGCCCGTCGCGGGCGCGCCATGGCCGACCACGGTATCGGGCAGGCGCAGGCCATTGAATCCGCGGCCGGCCTGGGCGTCGCCGGTGCTGCTGGGGCTGCTGACCAGCTTCAGCGTGACTCCCACCGTCGTGCTGCCAGAGGTCCAGCGCAGCTCGGCCACGCCAGGCTCCAGTTTCTTCCTGGTAGCAACGGCGATCAGCCTGGCCAGACCTTGCTCGCCCGGTTCGTTGAACAGTTCGACGGTGCGGCCATCAAAGGTAACAGCGCTGACCCTGGCCCCGTTGGCGCCCTGTGGCCCGGGATGTACCATGTTCACCCAGCTAGGGGGCGTATTCCGGTAGCGCAGCTGCTGGCCATCGATCTCGATCGTGTATTCGGTGATGCCGGGCGCGGTCATCGGCAGCAGCTGGAACACGGTCTGCGGACCGCTGCCGGTGGCCACGCCGTTGCTGGAGAGCGGCGCCACCCAGCCGGGGAAGCCGCTCACCACCTGCGGCGCCAGGGTCACGCCGATGTCGGCCCAGGTGCGGCTGGACAGCACGTCGCCGCGCCGCACCACCAGCGGCCCCATGGTGGTGGACACGAACTTGGCGACCGCGCCCTCGGGCCCGAACACCTGGCCGATCTCGCCCGGCGCCGCCTGCATCTGGGCGCCCGGCGAGAACGGATACTTGCCGGCCAGGGTCTTCTGGAAGGGTTCGACGACCTGGGCCTGCCAGGTCTTGTTGATCTCGGATTCGGACGGCAGCACGATCATCGCGAAGGTCTGCACCAGCGGCCGCACCAGCAGCGGCCGCAGCATCTGCTTCTGGGCGTCCGTCATCCCGGTCAGCATCTGCTCGTCGACATACTTGAGGGCGTCGGCCAGTTCCGAGCCGTTGCCTTCCAGGGTCTGCTGCATCAGCTGCTTGGCGCCGGGGCCAGGGTCGCCCTGGTTCTTCAGCTGGTTCAGGCGCGAACGCAGCTTCGACAGCGCGTCCAGGTAGCCGGTCATCAGCGACGCGTCCTTCTCCTTCACGCCGACCAGGCGCGCCACACCGGCGAATTCGCGGCCGACCGGACCGGCGGCGACGCTGCCGGCGGGTCCCGCGCCGGCCGCCGGTGCAAGCGAGGGGCCCATGGCGTCCGCCAGCTGGCGCGCATCGCTGGGCGCCTGGCGCAGCACGACTTCGCGGAACCAGGCCAGCACCCCGCGCTTGAGCTTCGCCTGGTTCACGCGCGCCCGGCCGGGGTCGTCCCAGGAGGTCTCGTCGTAGACGGTCTTGAGCACCTTGGCCAGCGGCGAGGTCTGTGGATCGCCGAGGCGGTTCATGGCCTGCACACTGGCTTCGAAGCCGTTCAGGTCGGCGATCGTCACGCCCTGCACGAACTTGGCCCACTCCTTCGCATAGTCGGCTTTATACAGGTCGATCAGGGTTTTCTGGATCTGTTCCGGGCTGCCTTCGAGGGTCAGGTCGTCCTTCGCCACCGTCTTCAGCACCCAGTCGGTGCTCTGCAGCTCGCGGTTCGAGGCTTCGCGGATAGCGCCGATCACGAACTTTTCCCAGGCGTCGCGGGTGAAGGCGCCGGGCACCGCATGGCTGCCGACCACCAGCGCCTGGTCCTGCTCGCCGACGATGCGCGCCACCGTCACTGCCGGGAAGCGTGTCGCGGCGCGGGTGCGGATATCGGCGTAGACGCGCTCGCGCGCCGGCGTGCCGCGCACCACGCGGCGCAGGTTTTCGCGCGCGGTGTCCAGCAGGCTGAGCTTGGGCGTGATCTGCGGCCAGGCCTGGTCCTGGATGTGGGCCAGGTGGAAAGTCATCAGGCGCTCGGCGCTGCGGATCATCTGTTCCTTCGGCATGCTCCCGCGGTTAGCCTGCAGCCACACGCGCCAGTAGCGGGTCAACTGGTCGTTCAGGTGACCGGGCTCGGCATGGCTTTTATCGGCCAGCATGAGATAGGTCTTCAGCGCGTTGTAGGCGTCGCCGACATTGGTGGCCGAGACGTCCTGGTAGGGCTGGCCCGGCTTGGCGCCAGGCGCCGCCTGCGCGTTCGGGTCGAGCTGGGAGGCATTGGCGTTCATCTCCGCCAGCAGCGACTCCAGGGCGGCCGCAACCGGCAGCACCATCACCTCGCGCACCCCGCCGAAGTACTCGTCGCGCAGCTTGCGTTCCAGCGCCTCGCCCTGGTACAGGCCGAAGGACAGCGCCCAGGGCCGGTCCTCGCGGTATTTGTCGAGCTGTTCGATACGGTCCTGCAGGATGTCCAGCGCCTCCAGGCGCGACTGCAGGCCGTTGGCGCGGGCCTGCAGCTTCATCACCTTGTCGAGGTCGGCCTGGACCCTGGCCACCAACTGGCGGTTGCCCATGGTCGACCAGCTCCAGCCGCCCAGCGCGCAGCCGAGCAGCACGGTGGCGGCGAAGAAGGCTGCGTATTTCAGGCGCGTCGCGGCCGGGCTGGTGTAGCGCTTGACCAGGTCCTTGTCAGCGAAGATCACCTTGCGGAACAGCTCGAGCAGGAAGAAGCCGGACTGCTCTTCCTGCTGGCCGCCTTTCTGCTCTCCGGCCTTCAGCTCCAGGTCGAAGCGGCTGGCGACGCGGCGCGAGGACAGGTTCTCGACCAGGCCTTCCTGCAGCGCGCTGGTGAAGTAGAAGCCGCGCATCACCGGCTTGAACTGCCAGGTGTTCTCTTCGAACAGGGTGGCGAGGAAGGCGCGCAGCTGCGGCTTGAGCGAGGCGAATTCGAGCGGGAAGGTGAACACGCCGGGGCGCATCGCGGCGCTGCGGTTGCCGGCCATGGTCGCCAGGCTCATCTCCTTCAGGCCGTCGTACAGTTCGTCGAAATGCTGGTCGAAGAAGGTCAGCACGTCCTGCGGGCTGCTGCGCCGGTTGTAGCGCTGGGTCGCACCCCAGACCCGTTCGCGCTCGCCGCGGTCGCAATCGTGGAAGAAGTCGGAAAAGCCGGCGATCAGGTCGGCCTTGGTAAACACCACGTAGACCGGCGCGTGCACGCCGAGGCGCTCGGTCAGTTCCTGGACCCGCGTGCGCAGGCTCTTGGCCAGCTCGATCGAGGCGTCCGGCGAGCCGCCCGCCAGCTCGGCCACGCTGACCGCGATGATGATGCCGTTGATCGGCGCGCGCCGGCGGTGCCGCCTCAGGAGGTCGAGGAAGCTGAACCACTCGGCGCGGTCGGCCTCGTACACCGAGTAGCGGCCGGCCGTGTCGAGCAGGATGCCGTCGGTGGTGAAGAACCAGTCGCAGTTACGGGTGCCGCCCACGCCCTGCACGGCCTTGCTGCCGGGGATGGGAAAGGTCAGGCCCGAGTGCTTGATGGCGCTGCTCTTGCCCGCCGCGGGGTTCCCGATGATCATGTACCAAGGCAGCTCGTAGAGGGCCTGGGCGCCGCGCGTCAGTCCCAGCTTCGAGGTCTTGATGGTGTTGATCGCTTCGAGCATGCCCTTGCGCAGGACTTGCGCATCGTTGCGCTGGGGCGTGTCGGCCTCGGCGACGATGGCCTCGGTGAGGCGGGCCGCCGCACGCTTGCGCAGCCAGCTGCGCGCCAGCCACCACGCGCCCCAGGCGGCCAGCAGGAGCAGGCCCGCCAGCACGGCCCAGATGGCCGCCACCTCGAGCGATTCCGCGCCGAGGAACAGGAAGCCGGCGAGCGCAAGGATGCCGATCACGGCCATTACGCGGCGGTTGGTGAGGAACTGCCAGAGTCGGGCCATAGTGGGTTCGGTTCAGAGGGTTGAATGAATGCCACAGGGAATGTTGGCACTATTTCCGCGCAGATTGTTGAGTTTGAACAATCTCCTCAGCGCCGCATCACCCCGCGCAGGCGCAGCTCGGTATGGCCGAGGTCCATCATGGCCCAGCGCCCGCCCCAGGTCAGACCCAACGATTCCGCGACTTCGCCGTACAGCTGGTAGCCGCGCATCGCCCACGGGTCTTTTTCGGAGATCACCAGTTTGCCGTCGCGCAAGAACGCGCAATCGGCCGCCAGCCCGTACTGGTGCCAGCTCTGGAAGGCGCGCGCATTCGTCACCGCCGAGCCCATCTTCGCCAGCATGTCCTGGCGCGCCGGACTGCGGTAGCCTTCCAGCAGCGCCATCTCGTAGCCATATTTCTCCTTCATGATGCGGAAGGCCAGCAGCAGGCGCTGGGAGAAATCGGGGTGCATCAGGCCCCAGTTGCGGCTGGCGTCGACCAGCATCGGCCGCACCAGCTCCACTTCGCGGCTGGTGAAGGCGACCGGCGGCAGCGAGGCCGGCGGCACCAGTTGCTCGCCCTTGAGCAGGGCCGCGACCTGGGCGTCGACCACGGTGTCGCTCGGCTCGTAGCCGGGGAGCATATCGGGCCGCCGCAGCAGCAGCGCGATCAGGGGCGGCGCCAGCACCAGCGGCAGGCAGACGGCGAGGTAGGCGCGGCGCTTGCGCAGCCAGGCACGCCGTTCCTGCCACTGCAGCCGCCAGCGCCAGCGCAGATCCGGCCCCGCCCCGCGCAGCCTCGCCCCGACGGCTTCCCGCCAGCCGTCCGCGCGCAGCTGCAGGCGCCGCTGCAGGCCACCCAGGAGTTGCAGGACCGTCACCCGGCCGGCGGGAAAACAGGCTAGCCAGATGAGGCTGCAAGCCAGGCAAAAGTACAAAAGGGCGAGGAAGATCAGCATCCGTTTCTCCGGTTTGTTTCTAATTGGAACGAATGTCCAATCTTAGGAGGTACACGGTGCGCCCTTCAGACGAAGATCAATCCAGCTCGCGGCGTCCGAACTTGATGTCCTCGACGCGCCGGACCGCGAACGAGATCCATATCCTCGCCATGCTCGACCGCCACGAGGCCGGAGGACTAGCGCAGCGCCTGCTGCGCGGATTGCGGCGCAAACCGCGCGCGCCGTGGTACGGGGCCGCCGGTGTGCTGGTCTGCGCCATGGTAGGCGCGCTGGCCTGGCTGGCGCGCGATTCCGGCGCCGCCGGCTCGGGCAACACCGCGCTGGCCGGGGCGCCTGCCGACAAGCGCACGGCCGGGACCGCGGCCGCTTCCGCTTCCCTTGCCCAGCCGGAAGCGGCGACCGATGCCGCGCCCGATGCGCTACCGGCCGCCGGCGCCACCATCGTCGACGTCGCGCCCGCGCCGGCTGCCCGACCGGCTGCGCCGCCACCTCCGCTCCCGCAGCAGCGCACCGGCCGCATCACGCCGCACGAGGCAGCGCACGAACCGCAGCGCCTGGCCGCGCATGCCGTCACGCCCAAAGACGTCCCGCCGGCCGCAGCGGCCCGCGCAAAGCCGCTGGCCCATGCAGAGGCGCGCAACCGGCGCGCGGCCGCGTCTTCGAAGGCGGCGCCGAAGACGGGGCCGGAAGCGGTCGACACCGACGTCGCCCTGATCTCGGCCATCATCCAGCACGCCAACGCCCGCCAGGAAGCGGAAGAAGCGGCGCGCAAGCCTTGAGACGGGTTCTTGGCAAAAAGCCACGCCGTCGTAAAAAAGCCTCGGAACCGCTGGGTAAAGTGATGCCGCGCCGCTATACTGTATATAGACACAGTATGGTGCAAGATGATCAGGGTTCTGGAAAACGAGTTTTATTATCTGGATAATTTCCAGCGCGTCCTGGACTGGATTGCCCAGCGCTACGCCGACCTGCTCGACGACGAGGAGCGGTCCTTCATCGACGCTTTCGCCCGCCTGTCCCGTCCTTCGCAAGCCCTGTTCGTTCGCATGGTGATGCGCAAGGGCAGCTTGTTCCGCGCCAGCAAACTGAATTATCCCGAGATCGGCTGCCCGCTGGCCGCGGCGCAGGAACTGCTGCCGACCGGCTGGATCGTGTCCGACCCGACGCTCGCGATCGACGAATTGTTCGACCTGTTGGTCAAGCCCGAGATTCTCGAGGCGTTTGCCCTGTCGGGACCGCTGAAATCTGCGCGCAAGCCCGATCAGCTGGAAGCGCTGCGCGAGCAGCACCGCGAGCCACGCCCCTTCTCGCAGTGGTACGAGGGCTGCGCCGACACCGTGTTTGCGATTCGGAGCAAGCCCTTGTGCGACCGCCTGCGCCTGATCTTCTTCGGTAACCTGCACCAGGACTGGACCGAATTCGTGCTGTCCGACCTGGGCCTGTTCCGCTACGAGCAGGTCGAATTCTCGGAAGCCTCGCGCGGTTTCCGTTCGCGCCAGGACATCGAGCACTACCTGCAGCTGCACGCCTGCCGCGAACGTTTCGATGCGCTGGAGCCGGGGTCGGAGGAACTGCACGAGGAAATACAGGCGGTGCTGGGCGATCTGCCGCGCCACAGCTTCGGCAACGACTGGCTGGACAGCCGCCGCGAAAAGCTCCTGTTCCGCATCGGCCAGCGGCTCGAGAAGGACAAGCACTGGGAAGCCGCGCATGCCGTGTATGCCGGGTGCCGCTTCCCCGGCGCGCGCTCGCGCGCCATGCGGGTGCTCGAAAAGGACGAGAAATTCGACCAGGCTTATGCCCTGTTCTGCGAAGCCGAACAGGCGCCGGAAAGCGAAGCCGAACGTCAGCACCTGCTGCGCATCGGTCCGCGCCTGGCGCGCAAGCTTGGCCACGCGAAGACGAAGGCGAAGCGCGCCGCGCCGGCCGCGCGGCTCGACCTGAACCTGCCCATACCAGGCGGCGAATGGCGCGTCGAAGGCGTCGTGCTCGGCCACCTGCATCGCGACGAGGCCCCGGTCTACTACGTCGAGAATGCCCTCGCCAACACCCTGTTCGGCCTGCTGTGCTGGCCGGCCGTGTTCGCGGCCATTCCCGGCGCCTTCTTCCACCCCTTCCACCGCGGCCCGGCGGACCTGTACAGTCCCGACTTCCAGCAGCGCCGCGCGCGCGAGTTCGAGGCCTGCCTCGCGCGCCTGGACGACGGCAGCCACGTCGAGGCAATCCTGGGGATCTGGGACAAAAAGGCCGGGATCCAGTCGCCCTTCGTGGCCTGGGACTGGCTGGACCGCGGCATCCTCGAACTGGCCCTTGCCTGCATCCCGGCCGACCACCTGAAGCTGTGGTTCCTGCGCATCCTGCAGGACGTGAAGGACAACCGCACCGGCTTCCCCGACCTGATCCAGTTCTTCCCGCTTGAAAAGCGCTACGACATGATCGAGGTGAAGGGCCCCGGCGACCGCCTGCAGGACAACCAGCTGCGCTGGATCGACTACTGCGCCGAGCACGGCATGCCGGTGACGGTGTGCTACCTGCAGTGGGAGCAGGCCGCCTGATGTACACCGTCGCCGTCAGGGCGCTGTGCGAGTTCACCGCCAAGCAGGGCGACCTCGACCTGCGCTTCACGCCCTCGCCCACCGCACTGGAAGGCATCGCCGGCCATGCCGTGGTGGCGGCGCGGCGCGGCGAGCATTACCGCTCCGAAGTCACGCTCGAAGGCGACTACGGCCTGCTGCACGTGCGCGGCCGCGCCGACGGCTACGACCCGGACCAGAACCTGATCGAGGAAGTGAAGACCTTCCGCGGCCAGTTCTCCAGCATCCCCGACAACCACCGCCACCTGCACTGGGCCCAGTTGCGCATCTATGGCCACCTGATGTGCGAGCAGCTCGACGTGCAGGAGGTCAACCTGGCCCTGGTCTACTTCGACATCGGCAGCCAGCAGGAGACGGTGCTGCGCGAGACCCGTTCGCGCGCCGAGCTGAAGGCGATCTTCGAAGACCACTGCGGCCGCTTCATCGCCTGGGCCGAACAGGAGATGCGCCACCGCGAAACCCGCAACCAGGCCCTGACCGGCATGCGCTTTCCGCACGCCGACTTCCGCCCGGGCCAGCGCCAGCTCGCCGAAGCCGTGTTCCGCGCCAATGCCGGCAAGCGCTGCCTGCTGGCCCAGGCCCCGACCGGCATCGGCAAAACGCTCGGCACGATGTTCCCGGCGCTGAAGGCGGCGCCGAAGGAAAACCTCGACAAGCTGGTGTTCCTGGCCGCGAAGACCCCGGGACGCCAGCTCGCGCTGGATGCCGCGGCGACCCTGAAGGCCGGCGGCACGATTCCCTTGCGGGTACTGGAACTGACCGCGCGCGACAAGGCCTGCGAGCATCCCGACAAGGCCTGCCACGGCGAGTCCTGCCCGCTGGCGCGCGGCTTCTACGACCGCCTGCCGGCCGCGCGCGCCGCAGCGCTGGACGCCCCGCTGCTGGACCGCGACACCCTGCGCACGATCGGCCTGGCCCACGATGTCTGCCCCTACTACCTGGGCAGCGAGATGGCGCGCTGGAGCGACATGGTGGTGGGCGACTACAACTACTGGTTCGACAGCGGCGCGATGCTGTACGCGCTGGCGCTGGAACGCGGCTGGCGCGTCAGCGTGCTGGCCGACGAGGCCCACAACCTGGTGTCGCGCGCACGCGGCATGTACAGCGCGACGCTGGCAAGGGCGAGCCTGCGCGCCGCCCGCGCGGTGGCCCCGCCCGCCGTCCAGAAGCCGCTGGAAAAGGTCGGTCGCGCATGGACCGACGCCGGCAAGACCGCGCCTCTTCCCTACCAGGTACTGGACGCGATTCCGCAAAAACTGCTCGACAGCCTGCAGAACGCCACCAGCGCCATCACCGAGCACATGGCGGCCGTCCCCGAAGGGATGGACCCGGCCCTGCAGGAGTTCTATTTCGACGCCCTGCAGTTCCAGCGCCTGGCGGAATCCTTCGGCGAGCATTCGATGTTCGACCTCACGCGTGCGGACGAAAGGGACACGATCCTGGCGATCCGCAACCTGGTTCCCGCGCCGTTCCTGAAGCCGCGCTTCGCACTCGCGCATTCGACCACGCTGTTCTCGGCCACGCTCAGCCCCTGGCATTATTTCGCCGACCTGCTCGGCATGCCCGAGGACACGGCCTGGATCGACGTCGACTCGCCTTTCGTCGCCAGCCAGTTGAAGGTCGAAGTCGCGCGCGGGATTTCGACGCGCTACCAGCACCGGCAGGCTTCGCTGGCGCCGATCGCCGACCTGATGGCGCAGCAGTACGCAGACGCGCCCGGCAACTACCTGGCCTTCTTCAGCAGTTTCGACTATCTGGAAAAAGTGGCTGACACCATGGCCCAGCGCCATCCGGAGATCCCGGCCTGGCGCCAGTCGCGCCGCATGAGCGAGGCCGAACGGTCCGCGTTCCTCGACCGGTTTGCCGCCGACAGTAAAGGAATCGGCTTTGCCGTGCTGGGCGGGGCTTTCGGCGAAGGCATCGACCTGCCCGGTGCGCGCCTGATCGGCGCCTTCGTCGCCACCCTCGGCCTGCCGCAGGTGAATCCGGTCAACGAGCAGCTGCGCGAACGCCTGCAGGTCATGTTCGGCGCCGGCTACGACTACGCCTATCTGTATCCCGGCCTGCAGAAGGTCGTGCAGGCGGCCGGGCGCGTGATCCGCACCGAGCAGGACCAGGGCACGGTCTGGCTGATCGACGACCGCTTCGCGCGGCCCGAGGTGCTGGGACTGCTGCCGCGCTGGTGGCACGTCGAAGCACGTCCTACTTCATCAGCTCCCTGAGCTTCTGGTAGCCGCTGCGGCTGACCGGAATCCGAGCACCGCCGCGCAGTACCGCGCAATGGCTGTCCCTGCCGGCCGGCTCGATGCGTTCGATCGCCGCCAGGCTGACGATGTAGGAGCGGTGCACGCGCAGGAAGGTGCCGGGGTCGAGCTGCTCCTCGAGTTCCGACAGGCGCTGGCTCTTCAGCCATGCTTTTCCGTCGGCGACCACCTGCACGTAATCGTCCTGGGCTTCGATGTAGTCGATGCCGGCGGCCGGGATCACCTGCACGCGCGCGCCGTCGCGGATCAGGATGCGGGTCAGCGGCGCGCGGCGCTGCGCGGCCTCCTGCGCCGCCGCCAGCGCCGGCGAGACGGCGGTCCCTGGCTGCGGACGCCCGATGCGCTCGCGCGCGTGCGCCAGCGCCTGCTCGAGGCGCTCGCGCGAGAAGGGCTTGAGCAGGTAGTCGAGCGCATGCACCTCGAAGGCGCGCAGCGCGAACTGGTCGTAGGCGGTCACGAACACGTACTGGATGCCTTTGCTTCCACCTGCCCCGGCCAGCTCGACCACCTCGAAGCCGTCCAGTTTCGGCATCTGGATGTCGAGGAATACCAGGTCCGGCGCCAGCTCGGCGATCGCCTTGACGGCCTCGAAGCCGTTCGCGCATTCGCCGACGATCTCGACACCCGGATGCGCTTCCAGGTACTCGCGCAGCACTGCCCGCGCCAATGCTTCGTCATCCACGATGATCACCCGCATGTTCTCAAGCCTCCAGTTCGACGTCGGTTGGTTCGGCCGGCAGCGCCAGCTCGACCCGGAATTTTGCGCCTTCCCTGCCCCAGTGCGCGCTGGCCTCGTGGCCGTAGGCTGCCGCCAGGCGCCGGCGCACGTTCTCCAGGCCGAGTCCCGCACCCGCGCCCCCGGCAGGCGGCGTGTCCGGATCGACGTCGTTCTCGACGCGGATGCGCAGCAGCGAGCCGGCGCGCAGCGCTGACAGGCGCACCAGGCCCGGCCCGATCATCTGGCCGACCCCATGCTTGACGGCGTTCTCGACCAGGGGCTGCAGCAGCATCGGCGGCAGCAGGCAGGCGGCCGCCCCGGGCCCCACCTCGGCCTCGAAACGCAGGCGCTCGCCGAAGCGCACCTGCTCGATGGCGAGGAAGTCCCGCACCAGGTCCAGCTCCCGGCCGAGGGTGACCTTGCGGTCGGCATGCAGGCCCAGGCTCTGGCGGAAGAAGCCGGCCAGGCGCAGGGTCATCGCGCGCGCCGCGCCGGGGTCGATCGAGGTCAGGGCGCTGATCGAATTCAGGCTGTTGAACAGGAAGTGCGGATCGACCTGGGTGCGCAGCATGCGCAGTTCGGCGTCCTGGGCCATCAATCGGGTCTCCAGCTCGCGGGTTTCGAGCTGGCGCACGCGCTCGGCTTCGATCAGCAGGTAGTTGACCGCGGCCGCCAGCCCGTACAGGATCACGCCCAGCGCGAACATGGTCGCCAGCCGCGCCGCGTCCAGCTCGAACACTTCCCCTTCGGGCGCAAGCGCGCGCAGCAGGCTGGCCCAGGCCGAGCCGATCGCGCACCACAGCGCCGCCGCGCAGGCCGCCGTGATGCCAACCCCGCCGACGATCGCGGCCGGATGCTTCTGCCGGATCGGGTAGGCGCGGCACACGTAATAGGCCGAGAACGCGGTGGCGTTCGCGTACACGATCGCCAGCGGCACCGCGAACAGCAGGCTGGCGCCCCAGCCCGCGCCGCCGGCCGCCAGCAGCGCGGCGGTCGCCAGGCCCAGCATCAGCCAGGCGAGCAGGTAGAGCAACGCCGCATACCACCTCGACACGCCTTGCATCGGCCGCCCGCCTTCAGTTGCGCACTTCGACGCCGCCCATGATGGCGTAGCCGGTGACCACCAGGCGCTTGCGGTTGTCGGGTGGGCGCGCGGTCTTCTCCGTGAAGCCGCCCATCACCGGGCTGCCGTTCAGGATGACGGTCCAGTCGGGCGGCACCTTGATCGTGATCCCGCCCCAGATCGCGAAGACGTTGATCACGGCCTCGGTCGTGAGCGATGCTTCGCGCAGGTCGAGCGCGCAGCCACCCATGATCGCGGTGATCTCGCCGCCGCGGAAGTCGGGCGCGCTGACGCGGCGCTCGAAGCCCCCCAGGATGGCGGTGATGTCGACCAGGTTCTCCGCGCTCACGCCGTCCTTGGCCAGCGACGGACGGGCCACGCGTGCGCCGCCGAGCGTGCGGTACAGGATCAATCCGCCCAGGCCGATCATCACCAGCGGCCAGAAGGTGCGCCAGCTGATGAAGTGGTAGCCGAGCCGGTTCATGGTCATCGACAGGCCGATCGCGATCAGCACGATGCCGGTGATGCGCCCGCTGCGCGGCCCGTCGCTGCACAGGGCCACCAGGCCCGAGGCGACGAAGGCCAGCGGCCAGAAGAAGATCACGTGGCGCAGGTAGATGATGTTCAGGTTATCGAGCAGGAACAGTACGCCGAAGGCCACCACCAGCAGGCCGATCACGATCTGGCTGCCTGCGCGCGCGCCGGTGCGGCAATCCGCGCGGGTGTCTTCATTGGCCATGGCGGTCACCCTTGCTGCCGAAGCGGCGTTCGGCGATCGGCTTCACCGCCATGCCGATGCCGCCGACGATGATGAACAGCGGCCAGCTGTTGAACCAGTTCAGTCCCCACAAGCCCTCGAACACGGCGAACAGCCACAGGCCGATGAAGACGGTCCACAGACCATTCACGAACTCGCGCGCGCTCGGATAGCCGATGGTCTGGTTGATGCCGGCCACGACCAGCAGCAGCGGCGCATAGTGCCACAGGCGGTCGACCTCGTAGATGCCGAACTGGTCCAGCAGGAACGCCACGCCGATCCCGATCAGCAGCAGGCCCCACAGGACCTGGCGCCTCAGGTGATAGGATGCTTCGCTGTTCATTGAGTCCTCCTCGTTGGAATGACGACAAGATATACGAGGACGGCCGGGAGGAGGAAGCGCTTTTCGGCGAACGGCGGCGCCAGGCCGGTGAACGGCGGACGTGAAAAGGCCCGCCGCGTTGCCGGGGCGGGCCTGCATGAGGCGAACTCAGGTGGACTGCACCGGGATCAGGGAGTCGGCGATGCCATCACCATGGTCGGCTGGCCCTTCTGCTGGTTGCGGTACTTGGCCTTGGCAATGGCCTGCTTGACCGCTTCGCGGGCGATATTGGTCTTGCGGATCTCCGCGCGTTCCTTCTTGCCGCGGTGCTGGGCGATGTGCTTGCTGCCGATTTTCTTGGTCATGGCGTTCTCCTGATGCTGGGGTTGGTGCCTGGGTCAGGAGCGGGACGAGCCCATCTTGTCGTCATCGGCCGAGTGCATCAGCATGCCCCAACCGAGCTGGCGCCGGATTTCTTCCGGTGTCGGCGGCGGTGCGCTTTCCTTCGTGCGGCGCTCGAGGTACTCGCGCACGAGGTGCTTCGGTGGATGGCTCGTCATTGGCGTCGACATGAACTACCTCCGCTTCCCAATTGGCGTGGAATCTGGTGCCGATCCTCGAGGCGACCGGCTGACCTGTTGAGATGGTTGGAGGCTTGCGTTCGATCGCTGGCGTCCTCACTCAACGCCTCCATCATATCGAAGCGGCCGGGTATGCACCGTTAGGTGACGCACACTGTGCACGGCGCCTGCTCCTACAAGAAAAAAGGGGAGCCGCGGCTCCCCTTTCGTCACGCTGTCAGGCTACTCAGAACTTGTATTTCAGGTTCAGGTAGAACTGGCGGCCGATCACATCCAGCTTCTGCTGTTCCTGCTCGCTGTAGCGGTAGTAGGCGCGCTTCACGTTGGTCAGGTTGGTGGCGTCGAAGGTCAGCAACAGGTTCGGCGTGAAGTTGTAGCTCGCGTTGAACGCCAGCGTGGTCACCGGTGCGGCCATGGTCGGCGCGGACGGCATCGCAACGCCGTTGATGACGGACAGCCCCTGGCTGTTCGCGGTCGGCGACGGCGCAGTGCTGCTGTTCACGTACTCGCTGCGGTAGTTCGCCACCAGGCGCAGCGAGACCTTGTCGTTCTCGAAGTAGCCGCCCAGGTTGCCGGCCCATTCGGAAGCGCCGACCATCGGACGGCCGTCGTCGACCTTCGTCTTGGCGCGGCTGACGTTGCTGGTGAAGCCGAAGCCGGTATTCCCGAACGGCTGCTCGTACGACAGTTCGACGCCGGCGATGTGGGCCCCCTGCTGGCTCGAGGTGTTGATCGCATAGGTCTTCGAGCCGCCCGACGCCGCATCGTACAGGTCGATGGTGGCGCCGCCGGTGGTGCCGGTCTTCACATAGCCCTGGATGCGCGAGTAGAACAGGTCCACGCCCACCATCGAGCGGCGCGCGAAGTACCAGGCCCAGGATGCGTCCAGGTTATCCGCGGTGAGCGGCTTCAGGTCCGGGTTCGGGCCGGTCACGTGGCAGCCGCTCGCATCGCAGGTCGGGGTGCCGAGGCCCGCGCCGAGGATGTTGTAGTTCTGGCGGCCGATGGTGCGGCTGGCGCCGAAACGGGCGATCATTTCCTTGGTCAGCTCGTAGCGGAGGTTCAGGCTCGGCAGCCAGTTGTTGAACTTCTTGTCGGTCTTCGCGAAGTAATAGGTATTGCCACCCTTCGGATTGAACGGGAAGGCGGCCTGGTCGTCGTAGTACTGCTGCAGGTCGCCCGCGTCGGTGATCGCGCCCGGATAGGCGGCGCACGGGATCGCCGGCTGGCCCGGGGCCGCGCGCAGGCAGGCGCCGGCCGGGATCGGGGTCGGGATGTCGGCGTTGATGCGGGTCTGGACGAAGCGCAGGCCGAGGTTGCCGGACCAGCGCTCGCCTTCCAGGTTCGCCATCACATAGGCGGCGGTCTGGCGCTCGCGCATGTGCAGCTCGGAGAAGATGCGGCGCTCGAACTGGTCGGTGGTTTCCTTCGTGTTGGTCGAGAAGTACTGCTTCAGGACGTCCGGGGAGAAGGTGTAGCCGGTGTTGTCCCAGCCCGCCGGACCATCGAGGTCCTTGCCGAAGTCCGCCGGCCACGGAACGGTGCTGGTCGGACCGCCGTTCGCCGAGAACGGCGAATGGTAGACCGGGTAGCGGCGTTCGCTGTCGCGGTGGTGGTCGGAGAAGCGCAGGCCGCTTTCGAGCGACTGTACCCAGCCTTTGTCGAGCTTGTACTCGGTATCGATCTGGGCGCTCTTCTCGCGGTCGACGGTCTTCAGACCGGAGATGGTGCGCACCACCAGCTGGTCCGGCACGATGCCGGTGCCGTAGTACTTGATGTAGGGTGCGTCATGGACGTCGCCCAGCGCATAGGAAGCGCCGGTGCCGAAGCTGGCGTAGGTCAGGCCCTGGTCGGCATCGGTCTTGCCGACGCCGCGGGTGGTCGACAGCAGGGTCTTGACGGTCAGGTCCTGGTTCACGCGCCAGCTGCCGTTCAGGTCCAGGAAGGAACTGGTGGCGTTGGCGCCGTCGCGGTAGAAGCCTTCCGAGTTGCCGATGTACTGGGGCGTGGTCCCGTTCGGGAACATGATGTCGGCGCTCTTCAGCACCTTCAGCTGGTCGCCGTACATCGTGGTTTCGGTGACGATCACCGGATTGCGGATCGAGGCGAACACCTGCTGGCCGTTCGAATTCGTGTTGGGGGCGCTGGCGCCGGTCGCGCCGTCCGGCAGCGATGCCTTGCCCAGCAACATCGAGTAGAACGCGCCGGCCTTCAGGCGGCCGTAGTTGTTCGCGTTCATCGACGAATGGAAGCCCGTCACCGTGAAATCCATGTCCTGGTTCGGCTTGAATTCCAGCGACAGCACGCCGCCCTTGCGGTCGCGCACGCCTTCCACGAATTCGGTCGACATCGAGCCCGGCAGGCGCACGCCATTCAGGTCGGCCGCCTTGAGGCCGGTGCCGGCCAGGGATTCATCGGTGATGCCCTTCATGGTGGCGGTGTTGATCACGTCCCAGCCGCTGCTGGTGCCGTAGGCCAGGCGCGAGGCGGAGTCGCGGCGCACATAGCGTTTCTCGGCGAAGCCCTGGACGATGAAACCGAAGGTGCCGGCTTCGTTCTTCCAGTTGACGGTCGCATTCAGGTCGGGCGCGCTCTTGCCCGGCAGCGTGGCGTAGCTCTCGCCGACGCTGACCACGCCGCCCAGGCGCTCCTTCTGCGCCAGCGGCTTGCGGGTGGTGACGTTGATGGTGCCGGCCAGGCCGCCGTCGACGATGTTGGCCTGCGAAGTCTTGTAGACGATGGCCTGGTTCAGGACCGAGGACGGCATCAGCGACAGGCTGGTCGAGCGGCTGCTCGAAGCCTGGTCGCCGACGTACCAGTCGCCGCCGGAGACCGTGTGGCCGTTGAAGATGATGAGCGACATGTCGGGGTTGGTGCCGCGCATCGACACTTTTTCCGCCTCGTCGTAGTCGGTGCGCACCGCCACGCCGGGCAGGCGCTGCAGCGAGTCGGCCAGGTTCTTGTCCGGCATCTTGCCGACGTCCTCGGCCGTGATCACTTCGACGTTGGCGGTGGCGTCACGCTTGACGGCCAGCGACTTGGCCATCGAGGCGCGGATACCGGTCACTTCGATGGTCTGCATGCCATTGGCGCCGACGGTGGCGCCATCCTGGGCCAGCGCGGGCAGTGCTGCCACACCCAGGGCCATCGCCACGGCGGCCGCGAGCGGCTTCTGTTTCAACATTCTCACTCTCCTGTAGTTATCCTGAGGGCAGGTGTTTCCCTGCCGCGCGTATAGTATTGACGATAGGGAAACCCTTGAATAATGCCAAGTATTGAAGAATCCATAACCGTATGGAATGTTTCCAACGGCAAAAACAACGGGTTATACCCTCCTGCATAATTTTCATTTTGCAAACACGCTGCTGCCGGGGTAGCGTGCAACTTTGCATCCGCCACTGGAGACACCCATGCGTTACGCCTGCCTGTTGCTTGCCGCTGCCCTCGGCGGCTGCGCCTCCCCGCCCGCTGCCCCGCCGCCCGCCGCCGGCGCCCAGCCGCAGGCCCCCGTATCACTCGAGACCATCCTGCAGAAACAGGTCTATCAGATGACGCCGGTCGAGGCGGGACGCTATATCGCCTGGCAGCACCAGGCCGAGCCGGACCTGCGCAAGCGCATCGCGGCGATCGGCCGCAAGAACATCGGCCAGCCCTACCGCCTGAACCTGCTCGGTGAATTCCCTTATGAAGTGCATGACGACCTGCCGATGTTCAGCCTCGATCACAGCGACTGTGTCGTATTCGCGGAACACACCTATGCGATGGCGCTGTCGCAGTCCTGGGAGGAATTCTTCTGGATGCTGCAGCGGATCCGCTACCGCGACGGCGTGATCGGCGTCGCCACGCGCAACCACTACACCGAGATGGACTGGAACGTGGCCAACCGCTGGCTGGTCACCGACATCAGCGCCGCGCTGGCCGGTCCCGCCGGACCGTCGTATCCGATGACGATCGACCGCGCCCGCTTCCTGAAGACCCGCCACCATACCGAGCGCAGCATCCCGGTCGAGAGCAGCCGCCAGGCCTATGTGGGCAAGGACCAGGTGGCGGCCATCGCCGGCGATCTGCGCGAAGGCGATTTCGTGAACGTGATCTCGACCCGCGATGGCGAGTACTGGGCCTCGCACGTGGGCCTGGTGGTGCTGGGCGCGAACGGCGAACGCCACTTCCTGCATTCGTCCGAACCCCAGGTGCGCGAGGAGAGCTTCGAATCCTTCATCGCGCGGGCGGCGGCGCGCGAGGAGCGCAACCGCCAGGCAGGCAAGAACGGCCAGGTGCTGGCCGGCTTCAAGTTCCTGCGCCTGAACGACAACATCGTGGTGCCGCCGATGGCGCCGCAACCGCGCCCCGGCGCCTGATCCCTTCCCCCTTCCCGTCGCGGGCCGCTTCGTGCGGCCCGCTGTCTTTTCTGCGCCCCTGACAAAACGTCCATAGCGGCGTTGCAGCCCTCGCCGATGCGGCGCCGCGCCTTGCTCCGGACGTTTTGTCAGTGGCTTTTAATTCCCTTCCTTGCGTCGCCTTTTCTTCGGCGCATTAGCCGTGCGCACTTTCTTTTCGTGAAAATAAGAAATTAATTAATTCAGGAAATTAATTTCCTACTTTCAAATAAACGGAGAAAGATTTAATTCCCTTATCGCGGTTGAGCATGGTCAAACACACTAATCTTAGCGAACCGGATAATAAACTTACTCAGCAATAAGCAATCTAAACAGCGGCCTATTTTATTCCTTTCTAAATCGTTTCCGCCAAATAAAAAATGAAGACGCCGATTTAGCCTGGCGATATCCCCGAGACAAAAGATAACCCGCAACCACGCAGCCTCTTCGAGATCATGCCCAAGCTAAATCAAGGCTTTGTCAGCCAGTTTTGCGCCAACATGGTATCCCTGCACCGCAGGACCAAAATCGCATTGATGATCACTGCCGATCTGGTCGCGCTGCCATTCTGCTTTCTCGTGGCAATGCTGCTGCGCGGCGGCGATTTGAAACTGGCTTCCCATTTCGGCCCCGCTTCTTATGTATTGGTTGCGGTGGTGACGATTGCGGCATTTTCCATCTCCGATCTTTATCGAGCTGTCATTCGCTTTATTGATCAGCGTCTATTGAGCGTCACCGGACTCGCCCTGGCCGTCGCGATTTTATGCGCCTATATCGTGATGTTCGCGATAAACGAAGAGCGCTTTCCGCGCAGCGCACTGGCAATTTACTGGTTTATCGTGTTTTCCTATGTGGTCGCATCCCGTGTCGGCATGCGTAATTTCCTGCGTAATCAGAATGCCAGGGAGCGCTGCTCAGCCGAAGTGGTCGCCATCTACGGCGCCGGCGAGGCCGGCGCCCGCCTGGCCCAGGCCATGCGCGGCAGCGACGAATACCGGGCGGTCTGCTTCTTCGACGACAAGCATGCCCTCAGCGAGCGCAACGTCGCCGGCCTGCGGGTCTTCCATACCGACCGACTGGGCGAGATCGTGGACGCGATGTCGATCCGCTCGATCGTGCTGGCCCTGCCGGGGGTAGCCCCGGAACGCCTGCGCGACATCATGCAGCGCCTGGCCCAGGCCGGCGTCAGCACCAAGATCCTGAGCCGCCTGGTCGAGCTCGCCGACGACAAGCTCACGCCGCGCGAGACCATCCGCGAGCTGAAGTTCGAAGACCTGCTGGGCCGTCCGCCGGTGCCGCCGCGCGTCGATCTGTTCGCCCGCTGCGTCCGCGGCAAGACCGTGCTCGTCACCGGCGCCGGAGGCTCCATCGGCAGCGAACTGTGTCGCCAGATCGTCACGGTCTCGCCGAGCCGCCTGCATCTGCTCGACCACTCCGAGTTCGCCCTGTACACGATCCGTCAGGAACTGAGCACGCGCTTCCCGGACATCCCGATCGAAGCCCACCTCGGCTCGGTATGCAACGCCGACCTGGTCGAGCGCCTGCTGCGCGACGGCAAGGTCGACACCATCTACCATGCCGCCGCCTACAAGCACGTGCCGCTGGTCGAGACCAACATCGTCGAAGGCCTGCGCAACAACGTGGTCGGCGCCCAGGTGATCGCCTCCCAGGCCGCCAAGCACCGGGTCGAGACCTGCGTCCTGATCTCCAGCGACAAGGCGGTGCGCCCGACCAATGTCATGGGCGCCAGCAAGCGCATCGCCGAACTGATCTTCCAGGCCGCGGCGGTGCGCCATGGCGCCCACACCACCTTCTGCATGGTCCGCTTCGGCAACGTACTCGGTTCGTCCGGCTCGGTGATCCCGCTGTTCCAGCGCCAGATCGCCCGCGGCGGCCCGCTGACGATCACCCATCCCGAGGTGTCGCGCTACTTCATGCTGATCCCCGAGGCCGCGCAGCTCGTGATCCAGGCCGGCGCCATGGCCAAGGGCGGCGACGTGTTCGTGCTCGACATGGGCGAACCGGTGCGCATCGTCGACCTGGCGCGCACCATGATCGCCCTGCACGGCCTGACCGAGAAGAGCACCCAGAACCCGGGCGGCGACATCGAGATCCGCTACGTCGGCCTGTTCCCGGGCGAGAAGCTGCACGAGGAGCTGTTGACGGACGGCGTGGTCTTCCCCAGCGACCACCCGCGCATCATGCGCATGAAGGAAAACGCCCTCCACCCCAGCGTGCTCGAGACCTTCATCACCTGCCTGATGATGGCCTGCGAAACCCACGAGCGCGCCATGATCGAGTCGATGGTCAAGGCCATCGTCACCGAATACACCCCGCAACTGGCCCCGGCTGCACCGGCGCCGGCCCCGGTGCCCGAGGCGCCGCGGCTGGGCCTGATCAGAAAATTCGTGCCTTTCCGCATCTAGCTCCAGGCGTAGCGGCACGCCCATTCACCCACTCCACCATCCCGTTTGGCGAGGA
Organism: Massilia sp. WG5; assembly: GCF_001412595.2. Classification (NCBI taxonomy): domain Bacteria; kingdom Pseudomonadati; phylum Pseudomonadota; class Betaproteobacteria; order Burkholderiales; family Oxalobacteraceae; genus Massilia; species Massilia sp. WG5. The sequence goes on along the minus strand of NZ_CP012640.2, from coordinate 5,659,033 downwards.
CACTCATGCGTGACGAAAGCAAACCGGCATATCTCGAACAGCTGACCGAGCGGCTGGACAAGCGCAGCGCCGTGATCGGCATTATCGGCCTGGGCTATGTCGGCCTGCCGCTGACCCTGCGTTATTCCGAGGCGGGCTTCCGCGTCCTCGGCATCGACATCGACGGCGCCAAGATCGAGCGCCTGAACCGCGGGGAAAGCTATATCAACCACATCAAGTCGGCCGACATCGCCCGCGCCCGCGAGCGCGGCTTCGAGGCGAGCAGCGACTTCACCCGCGCCGGCGAGCCGGACGCCTTGATCATCTGCGTGCCGACCCCGCTGAACGCCTACCGCGAGCCGGACCTGTCCTTCGTGCTCGACACCGCCGACGCCCTGCTGCCCTTCATGCGTCCCGGCCAGGTGCTGTCGCTGGAAAGCACCACCTACCCCGGCACCACCGACGAAGAGCTCAAGCCGCGCCTGGAGTCGCGCGGCTTCACGCTCGGGAAGGACGTGTTCCTGGTGTTCTCGCCCGAGCGCGAAGACCCGGGCAACCCGAACTTCCACACCCGCACCATCCCGAAGGTCTGCGGCGGCGTCACCCCGGCTTGCCTGGAAGCCGGGCTGGCGCTCTACACGCCGGCGATCGACAAGGTGGTGCCGGTCAGTTCGACCCGCGCCGCCGAGCTGACCAAGCTGCTGGAAAACATCCACCGCGCCGTCAACATCGGCCTGGTCAACGAGATGAAGATCATCGCCGACCGCATGAACATCGACATCCACGAGGTGATCCGCGCGGCCGCCACCAAGCCCTTCGGCTTCACGCCCTACTACCCGGGCCCCGGCCTCGGCGGGCACTGCATCCCGATCGACCCCTTCTACCTGACCTGGAAGGCGCGCGAATACGGCCTGCACACCCGCTTCATCGAACTGGCCGGCGAGATCAACAGCGACATGCCGCACTGGGTGGTGGGCAAGGTGACCGACGCCCTGAACCTGCGCGGCAAGTCGGTGATGGGCAGCCGCGTGCTAGTGCTGGGCATCGCCTACAAGAAGGACGTCGAGGACATGCGCGAGTCGCCCTCGGTCGAGCTGATGGAGATCCTGCGCGACAAGGGCGCCGTGGTGGATTATTCAGACCCGCACGTGCCGGCGTTCCCGCGCATGCGCGAGCACTACTTCGACCTGCGCAGCGTGGAACTGAACCCGCAGACCATCGCCTCCTACGACGTGGTGCTGCTGGCCACCGCCCACAGCGCCTTCGACTACGAGCTGATCCGCCAGTACGCCGCGCTGGTGGTCGATACCCGTGGGGTCTACCTGGCCCCGCTGCCGAACGTCGTGAAAGCCTGAGGACCGCCATCATGCGCCACTATCCCGCCCCCATCCAGGACCGCAAGATCCGCTTCGCGCTGGTCGGCTGCGGCCGCATCGCCAACAACCACTTCGACGCCCTGCGCCAGCACCAGGAGCGCGCCCAGCTCGTCGGTGTCTGCGACGTCGACCCGCGCGCCCTCGACCGCGCGGTCGGCCTGACCAGCGCCGAGGGCTATGCCAGCCTGGACGAGATGCTGCGCCAGGTCGATGCCGACATCGTCGTCGTCACCACCCCGTCCGGCCTGCACCCCGAGCAGGCGATCCAGATCGCCCGCAGCGGCCGCCACGTCATGACCGAGAAGCCGATGGCCACCCGCTGGGAAGACGGCAAGCGCATGGTGGCCGCGGCCGACGCGGCCGGCGTGCGCCTGTTCGTGGTCAAGCAGAACCGCCGCAACGCCACCCTCCAGCTGCTCAAGCGCGCCGTCGACAAGAAGCGCTTCGGCCGCATCTACATGGTCAACCTGAACGTGTTCTGGACCCGCCCGCCCGAGTACTACGACAGCGCCAAGTGGCGCGGCACCTGGGAATTCGACGGCGGCGCCTTCATGAACCAGGCCAGCCACTACGTCGACCTGATCGACTGGATCGTCGGCCCGGTCGAGAGCCTGCAGGCCTATACCGCCACGCTGGCGCGCGACATCGAGGTCGAGGACACCGGCGTGCTCAGCCTGCGCTGGCGCAATGGGGCGCTGGGCTCGATGAACGTCACCATGCTCACCTACCCGCGCAACATGGAAGGTTCGATCACGGTGCTGGGCGAGCACGGCACGGTGCGCATCGGCGGCGTGGCCGTGAACGAGATCCAGCAATGGGAGTTCGCCACGCCCGACCCGGACGACGACAAGGTGCGCGACGCCAGCTACGAGACCACCTCGGTCTACGGCTTCGGCCATCCGCTGTACTACGACAACGTGATCAAGGTCCTGCGCGGCGAAGCCGAGCCGGAAACCGACGGCCGCGAGGGACTGAAATCGCTCGAAGTCCTGATCGCCGCCTACAAGTCCGCGCGCGACGGCCAGCGCGTCGCCCTGCCGCTGGAATACTGACATGAGCGCCACCATCCATTTCAGCGCCATCGTCGATGCCGGCGCGGTGCTCGGCGCGGGCACCCGGGTCTGGCATTTTTCCCACGTCTGCGCCGGGGCGCGCATCGGCGCCGCCTGCTCCCTGGGCCAGAACGTGTTCGTCGGCGACGACGTCGTGATCGGAAATAACGTCAAGATCCAGAACAATGTGTCGGTCTACGACGCCGTTACGCTGGAAGACGACGTATTCTGCGGCCCGAGCATGGTGTTCACCAACGTCTACAACCCGCGGTCCGCGGTAACGCGCAAGCACGAATACCGGCGCACGCTGGTACGCCGCGGCGCCACCATCGGCGCCAACGCGACCATCGTCTGCGGCGTGACGGTCGGCGAGCACGCCTTCATCGGCGCCGGCGCCGTCGTCAACCGCGATGTCCCGGCGTTCGCGCTGATGGCCGGCGTGCCGGCGCGCCAGATCGGCTGGATCAGCCGCTTCGGCGAACGCCTGCCGCTGCCCCTGTACGGCCAGGCCGAGGCGCGCTGCATCCACACCCAGGATGTCTACGTACTGCAGGACGGCGTCTGCACCCTCGCACGCCAGACCACCCACGAACCGGCAAAGTGAAGCGAACATGGAATTCATCGACCTCAAGACGCAATACCAGCAATCCCGCGACCTGATCAACGGCCGCATCCAGACCGTGCTCGACCACGGCCAGTACATCATGGGCCCGGAGGTGGCGGAGCTCGAAGCGCAGCTGGCCGCCTACACCGGCGCGCGCCACTGCGTCACGGTGTCGTCCGGAACGGAGGCGCTGATCATCGCCCTGATGGCGCTCGGCATCGGCCCGGGCGATGAAGTCATCACCACGCCCTTCTCCTTCATTGCCACCGCCGAGGCCATCGTCCTGGTCGGCGCCAAACCCGTCTTCGTCGACATCGATCCAGCCACCTGCAACATCGACCCGGCCCTGATCGAGGCCCGGATCACGCCCCGCACCCGCGCGATCATGCCGGTCTCGCTGTACGGCCAGCCGGCCGACATGGAGCGCATTAACCGGATCGCCCAGCGCCACGGCCTGCCGGTCATCGAGGACGCGGCCCAGAGCTTCGGCGCCACCGCGCATGGCAGGAAGAGCTGCAACCTGTCGACGATCGGCTGCACCAGCTTCTTCCCGAGCAAGCCGCTCGGCTGCTACGGCGACGGCGGTGCGCTGTTCACCAGCGACGATGCGCTGGCGGCGGCGGCGCGCGAAATCCGCGTGCACGGCCAGTCGCAGCGCTACGTGCACACCCGAATCGGCGTCGGCGGCCGCATGGACACGCTCCAGTGCGCGGTCGTGCTGGCCAAGCTCGACCAGTTCGAACGGGAAGTCGCGCTGCGCGCCGAAGCCGGGGCCCGCTACGACAACCTCCTGTCCGGCCAGGTCGGCCTGATCGGCCTGCTGCCGGGGCACAGCAGCGTGTATGCGCAATACACGGTCGTGGTCAACGACCGCGAGCGCATCCGTTCGGCCCTGAACGAGGCCGGCATCCCGACGGCGGTGCACTACCCGGTGCCGATCCATCGCCAGCCCGCCTATGCGTGCCTGAGCTCGCCGGATGCCTGCCCGGTCGCGGTCGAGATGGCCGGCAAGGTGCTGAGCCTGCCGATGGGGCCCTACCTGTCGGCCGCCGATGCGCAACAGGTGGCGGCGACCCTGCTGCGGACGGTCGACGCCGTGCGCAGCAGGGTCGCGCAGACCGCGGATCTGCCGGGCTGAGGGCGGCGGTCAAGCCGGGCCCGGCGGCCGCGTCGCCGGGCTCATGGGCTCCGCCCGGAGCGAACGCGTCTTCCTTTGAGGGGTTTCCAGCAATGAGCAGAATCGTCCATCTCACCTCGGCCCATCCCCGCAACGACACACGCATTTTCATCAAGCAGTGCCGGTCCCTGGCGGCGCATGGCTACGATGTCACGCTGGTCGTGGCCGACGACAAGGGGGATGAAGTCCGGGAGGGCGTGACGATCGCCGACGTCGGCCGCCTGCCCGGCCGTTTCAGGCGCATCTTCACGACCACGCGCCGCGTCGCCGACAAGGCGGCCGCGCTGGACGCCGACCTCTACCACCTGCACGACCCCGAGCTGATCCCCGCCGGCCTGCGCCTCAAGCGCATGGGCAAGAAAGTCATCTTCGATTCGCATGAGGACGTCCCGCGCCAGCTGCTGAGCAAGCCCTACCTCGGCCCGGTGTCCGGCAGGGTCCTGTCGAATGCCTTCGCCATGTTCGAACGATATGCCTGCGCCAGGTTCGACGGCATCATCGCAGCGACGCCATTTATCCGGAATAAGTTCCTGAAGATCAACCGGAATACGGTCGACGTCAACAACTTCCCGATGGCCGGTGAGCTCGACAGCGCCGCCCCGTGGGAAAACAAGCGGCACGAAGTCTGTTACGTGGGCGGCATCGGCGCCGTCCGGGGGATCCGCGAGGTTGTCCGGGCGGGCGAATTCCTGCAATCGGACGCGCGGCTGAACCTGGTCGGGACCTTCTCCGAAGCGGCCGTCGAGGCGGAAGTGAAGGCGGGTCCCGGCTGGGCGCGCGTGAATGCCTGTGGTTTCCTCGACCGCCAGGGCGTGCGCGACGTACTGCAGCGTTCGCTGGCCGGTGTCGTGACTTTTCTCCCGCTGCCGAACCACCTGGACTCGCTGCCGACCAAGATGTTCGAGTACATGTCCTCCGGCATACCCGTGATTGCCTCCGACTTCCCCCTATGGCGCGAGATCATCGAAGGCAACCGATGCGGCATGTGCGTTGATCCGCTCGATCCCAGGGCGCTCGCTGCCGCGATAGATTATCTCGTTGCCCATCCGGATATCGCGAAATCGATGGGAGAAAACGGCCGCAAAGCCGTGCTGGAGAAATACAACTGGACTGTCCAGGCAAAAAGACTGACGGATTTCTACGGAGCGATTTCGCATGTCAAGCAAACTGCCGCAGCTGCTTAAGCTGGCCCTCGACATCGGCAAGCTTCCTGTCGCCCACCTCGAGTTTCGCCTCGACGTGAACCCGGACGAGGTGCGCCGCATGCACGCCCATTTCACCAAGCGCCACCCAAAACTCAAGATGGTCCAGAACAAGTCCCTGGGCGCCGCACTGGTCGACCTGACCCGCTTCGCCAGCCGCGACCAGTACCTGGAGAGTATCAAGGGCCGTAACTCGGGCGAGCACCATGCGCGAAAAGCCCGGTCGCGCGGTTATGTCGTGGTCGAGATCGACAAGAACGCGTTTATCGACGAACTCCACGAGATCAACACCTCGCTCGATTCGCGCCAGGGCCGGCCCATGGACGACAGCTACCGCGAAAAAATCACCCACTATGCGCGGGCAAAGAATTACAAGCATTTCGGTGTGTTGAACCCTGCCGGAAAATTGATGGCGTACAGCGACGTCGGTTTTTTCGGCAATTTCGTCGCATTCGACCGCCTGCTCGGTTTGCGGAATAACGATGGCGTGATGCACCTGATGGTCACCGACATCGTCGGCCAGCTGATCGAGAGCCGGACCTACGCTTATCTCATGTATGACACCTTCTTTGGTGCCAGCCCCGGACTGCAAGCATTCAAGAAGATGCTTGGTTTTGAACCCTATCGCGCGAAGTACTCACTCCAATGATCGGCTTACTCAGGCGTATATACAGCGATTACGGCATGCCCTCCCGCTTGTGCATGCACGAGAAGTTAATTCGTGCCGCGGTCGATGCCGGCTTCACCCAGACTTCGGTACGGGACTATTTCGACACCGTGCGGCGCGGCGAGGCCGCGACCTCGAAGGTGATCGTGCACAGGCACGACATCGACACCGACCTGCGCACGACGAGAAAACTGTTCGAGATCGAAAAGAAGTATGGGATCAGGGCCAGCTATTATTTCAGGCTGTCGACGCTCGATTTCGGCCTGATGCGGGAAATCGAGGAATATGGCAGCGAGGCCATCTATCACTACGAAGAACTGGCTTCTTTTGCCAAGAGAAACAAGATAAAGGATCCCGCGCTGGTGCGCAATCGCCTGCCCGAAATCCGCGAGGCCTTCCGCAAGAATTTCCATTGGCTCGAACAGCACCTCGGAAAAAAGCTCAGGACCGTGGCCGGCCATGGGGATTTTGCGAATCGCCGGCTCAAGTTGAACAACACGGAAATCCTCGCGGATCGCCAATTGCGCGAGGACTGCGGCATCGAATGCGAAGCCTACGACCGCGATCTGCTGGACCATATCGACATGTATATCGCGGACCGCCCGCCTCCACAATATTACTGGCCGACCTCGCCGCTGAACGTGATGGGCGTACACAGCCGAATCTGCCTGGTCACCCATCCACGGCAGGTGGAGACGAATTGGAAAGAAAATACCAAGGACAATCTTTTCCGCGTTTATGAATCCGTGACCTGGTAACAAGGAACTACTTCATGAATCCAAAGAAAATCGTCACCGTCATCGGCGCCCGTCCACAGTTCATCAAGGCCAGCGTGGTATCGGCCGCGCTGGCCGAATCAGCGCACCTGCGTGAAATCGTCGTGCATACGGGCCAGCACTTCGACGCCAATATGTCCGACGTTTTCTTTGCCGAGCTGGGCATGGAACGGCCCGCCTACCACTGCGCCATCCATGGCGGCAATCACGGCGAGATGACCGGGCGCATGCTGATGGAGATCGAGAAGATCCTGTTGGCCGAGCGGCCCGATGCCGTGATGGTCTATGGCGACACCAATTCCACGCTCGCCGGGTCCGTCGCGGCCATCAAGCTGCATATTCCGGTCGCGCACGTCGAAGCGGGACTGCGCTCCTTTAATATGCGCTCGCCCGAAGAGGTCAACCGCATCCTGACCGACCGCGTGTCGCGCTGGCTGTTCACGCCCAGCGCGGACGCCGGCGCGCATCTCCTGCGCGAAGGCGCTGCGCCGGACCGGATCCACCAGGTGGGCGACGTGATGTTCGACGTGGCGCTGCGCCATGGCGCACGGGTCGACGACAACGGCGGCGTACTGGGCAGGCTGCGGGAACAGGCCGGCCTGCGGGCCGGCGGCTACTGCCTGGCGACGATCCACCGTGCGGAGAACACCGACGATCCCGCCCGGCTGGCAAGGATCGTCGACGCGCTCTCACGCTTCTCCAAAGACACTCCAGTCATCCTGCCTCTGCATCCCCGGACCCGCGGCATGCTGGCCAGGCAGGGCAAGCTGGCGGCACTGGAAGCAGCTGTCGTACTTGTCGAGCCCTTGGGTTATCTGGCGATGGTGCAGCTTGAGAAGTATGCCGCGATCATCGCCACCGACTCGGGCGGGGTCCAGAAAGAGGCCTTCTTTCACCGGGTGCCCTGCGTGACCTTGCGCGACGAAACGGAATGGGTGGAGCTGGTCAAGGCCGGCTGGAACCGCCTCGCCCCTCCGCTCGACGCGGCATCCGTGCTGGAATCGCTGCGCGCAGGCCTCGGCAGTACTGGCGAAGACATCGCCCCCTACGGGTCCGGTGACGCCGCGGCGAAGATCGTCAGGCAGCTCGCCGCTGAGCTGAGCTGAGTTCCACCCTTCTCATCAAGCGCACCGGCCGATCCGCGCCGGTGCGGTCCCGCCACATTCAGGCCACGGCAAGCTTGCCTCGCATGGCCGCTGCTTTCCGATCGCTTATCCGATCGCTCACCTACCTACCCTGAGCGCCCCTGCCTGCATGGCGTTGGCATAGCTGCGCTTTATTTCCCGTCCCCTCGAATCAGGCTCGTCACTGAATAAGCTTGAAAAGCTGTAAATATTTCGCGCAATTGACAAACAGACTTCTTCAGGCAAGCAGGCAATAACAGTTTTGCCATCCGAAAATTTTTTCACTTAGAAAGTGAACTTAGGAAATTTCCCCCGGTCATAAGCTGCACATCGTTTGATGTTCTTTCCCCGATTTTTCTGATTTTTTGTGAGCTTCTACATGTCCTTCCGCAATTCCAAGATCGTCCTGTCCGCCATCCTCGCTATCTCCGCCGCCGGCGCCGCTTCGGCAGCCATTGGCAAAGACCTGTACGTCTCGCCGACCGGCAAAGATTCCAACCCGGGCACCCAGGCCGCGCCGGTCCTGACGATCGCCCGCGCCGACGCGCTGGCGTCCGCCGGCTACACCATCCACGTGGCCCCGGGCACCTATAAAGTGTCGGCGCCCTCGCTGGGCAGCATCGGCATCAAGACCATCCGCAGCGGCACCGCGACCGCCCGCATCAAGTTCGTCTCGGACGTCAAGGGCGCAGCGAAGATCGTCGTCTCGGGCACCGGCATCACCTGGAACTCGAAGGGCAGCTACGTCGACATCGTCGGCTTCGACATCAGCGGCAGCGGCCGCCATGGCATCCTGGCCGATGGCAACCACCTGAGCATCACCGATAACTTCATCCACGACCTGAGCATCAGCGGCGGCTGCAACGGCAGCGGCGGCGCGGCCATCGACACCAACGGCGGCGCCGGCGGCGTCCTGATCAACGCCAACAAGATCCGCAACATCGGTTATTCGATGATCGGCAAGTGCGCGACCGTGCAGGGCATCTACATCGCCAACCCGAACAATGTCGTGACCAACAACATCGTGTCCGGCGTGGCCGCAGTGGCAATCCAGCAGTGGCATGGTGCGACTGCCTCGACCATCGTCAACAACACCGTCTTCCACAGCAAGGAAGGCATCCTGATCGGCCAGGGCGACGCGGGCACCCTGCCGGGCGGTTCGGCCAATAACTATGTTGCCAACAATATCGTGTACGACAACACGACCTACGGCATCATCGAGGCAGGCGTTGTCGGCACTAACAACCGCTATGTCAACAACCTGGTCTACAAGAGTGGCACCAACGTGAAGATGATGAAGGGCGCGGTCAGCGGCACGATCTCGGCCGATCCGAAGTTCGTGAGCTACGTGGCCAACGGCACCGGCGATTACCACCTGCAGAGCACTTCGCCGGCCATCGGCAAGGGTTCGACCACCTATGCTCTGAGCACCGATGTCGACGGCGCCTCGCGTGTCGGCCTGTCGCGCAGCATCGGCGCCTACAAATAATTCAAGTCTTACCAAGCAATACCGCCCTCCTGCGATACGACGCTGCGTGATACTGCGCAGCGTCATCGTCGCAGCCAGCCAGGGCCGGGCGCATCCCGCCGGCGCCTCTCCGGCACCAACCCGGTCCTCGCAAGCTTCTCTCTCCTTCTCCTCGCTTCCCTCGGCTTATTCGTCTTCGCACTATCTGCGATAGACGGTCAATCGTTTTCTATTCATTTGCTGTGTTTGGTTTGCAATAAGCATTGGCAGATCCGCCAGAACCATTTCATCCCTGCAATACCTTATTCACAAATTTTCCTATTTAAAAATTTTTTTCGGAAATTTTGTGAACTTAAGCAATTTCCCCAAGTCATAACTAGCTCATCAGTTTGAGGAATTGATTTTGAAGACTACGAAAACGCTCGCACCAATCACCCGTTTCTTACTTTCTAGCATTATTCCTGCTTTACTTCTTGCTTCCGCCGCAGGCTCGGCTTCGGCGGCAAACGGTAAAGACCTGTATGTCTCGCCAAGCGGCAAAGACTCCAACCCCGGCACCCAAGCCGCGCCGCTGCTGACGATCGCGCGCGCCGATGCGCTGGCCGGTCCCGGCTACACCATCCACGTCGCGCCAGGCACCTACAAGGTTGCTGCCCCTTCGCTGGGCAGCGTCGGCATCAGGACCAGTCGCAGCGGCACCGCCAGCGCCCGCATCAAGTTTGTCTCGGAGGTCAAGCGCGGCGCGAAGATCGTCGTCTCAGGCACCGGCATCACCTGGAACTCGAAGGGCAACTACGTCGACATCGACGGCTTCGACATCAGCGGCAGCGGCCGCCACGGCATCCTGGCCGACGGCAGCAACCTGACCATCACCAACAACTTCATCCACGACCTGAGCATCAGCGGCGGTTGCAACGGCAGCGGCGGCGCGGCGATCGATACCAATGGCGGCGCCGGCGGCGTTCTGATCAGTGGCAATATCGTCCGCAACATCGGCTACTCGCTGATCGGCAAGTGCAACACGGTCCAGGGCATCTACATCGCCAACCCGAACAATACGGTCACCAACAACATCGTGTCCGGCGTGGCTGCGGTCGGCATCCAGCAATGGCATGGCGCGACCGCCTCGACCATCGTCAACAATACCGTCTTCCACAACAAGGAAGGCATCCTGATCGGCCAGGGCGACGCCGGTGCGCTGCCGGGTGGCTCCGCCAACAATCTTGTCGCCAACAACATCGTGCATGACAACACGACCTACGGCATCATCGAGGCGGGCAAGGTCGGCAGCAACAACCGCTACATCAACAATCTCGTCTACTCGAGCGGCACCAACGTGAAGATGATGAAGGGCGCGGTCAGCGGCACCATCACGGCCGACCCGAAATTCGTCAAGTATGCGGCCAACGGCAGCGGCGACTACCACCTGCAGAGCACCTCGCCGGCCATCGGCAAGGGCACCACGAGCTACACGCTGGCAAGCGACATCGACGGCGCCTCGCGGCTGGGCGGCAAGGTCGATCTCGGCGCCTACCAGTACACGGCCGGCGCCCCGGCCCCTGCCCCGTCTCCGGAACCGACCCCGACGCCGAGCCCGGAGCCATCCCCGGCCACCGGCCGCACGCTCTACGTGGCAAGCAACGGTTCCGACAGCAATCCGGGCACCGAAGCGCAACCGTTCGCGACCATCGGCCGTGCCGACGCCGCCGCCACCGCCGGCGATACGGTCAGTGTCGCGCCGGGCACCTACACGGTCTCCGCACCGAACGACACCGCCGCCGGCATCGTGACGGCGAAGAGCGGCACGGCCGCGGCGCACATCAAGTTCGTCTCGCAAGTGAAATGGGGCGCGAAGATCGTCGTCAACGGTTCCGGCACCGCATGGAATTCGAAAGGCAATTATGTCGACATCGCCGGCTTCGACATCACCGGCAGCGGCCGGATCGGCCTGTTCGCCAGCGGCGCGCATACCGCGATCACGGGCAATGCCATTCACGATCTGACGATCAGCGGCGGCTGCAACGGCAAGGTCGGCGCCGCCATCCAGGTGGACGGCAGCGTGGGCCAGGCCGATATCGCCAACAACGTCGTCCGGAATATCGGCGTGTCGATGCTCGGCTCCTGCAATTCGGTGCAGGGCATCTACATCGCGAGTACCGGCACCCTGGTCCGCAACAACATCGTCTCGGGCGTCGCCGCGGTCGGCATCCAGCAATGGCAGGATGCGACCAACTCGAAGATCGTGAACAACACTGTCTTCCATGCCAAGATCGGCGTGCTGATCGGTGATGGCGATGCGGGCGCACTGCCGCGCGGTTCGGAAAACAACATCGTCGCCAATAACCTCATCTACGATACGGTTACCTACGGCATCGTGGAAGGCGGCACGGTCGGCAGCAATAACCGCTACGTCAACAACCTGGTGTATGCCAGCGGGACCGGGATTCGTGCAGCAGGAAGCGTCAGCGGCACCATCGCCGCCAACCCGCAGTTCAAGAGCTACAAGGCGGATGGCAGCGGCGACTACCACCTCCTGAACGGCTCGCCTGCTCTCAACAAGGGTTCGGCAGCCTACGCGCCGCCGACCGATTTCGACGGCAGCGTTCGCGACGCCACGCCGAATATCGGCGCCTATTGATCGGTGTTCTAGCAGCGTGAGCTTGCGGGGGCGATGTGGCGACGGCACATCGCCCCCGCTGCTGATTGAACGCAAGTGACATCGCCATCGATGAGTTCAACATTTTCAATGTTGTACCTCATCATGGGACGAAAGGATGAAAACGAAGCTTCCGGCGGTCCGCGCGATCGCAGCGCGCATCGCCCTGGCCATGTTGCTCGCCTCCTGCGCCGGCACCAAACACCTGTACGTGGCGCCGGACGGCGCCGACTCCAATCCCGGCACGCGGGAAGCGCCCTTCCTGACGATCGCGCGGGCGGATGCCGCCGCCGAACCCGGCTATACCGTCCACGTGGCGCCCGGCAGATACGAGGTTTCCGCACCGGGGCCGCACAGCGCCGGCATCACGACCAGGCGCAGCGGCACCGCCGCGGCGCGGCTCAAGTTCGTCTCCGAGGTGAAATGGGGGGCGAAAATCATCGTCTCCGGCACCGGCATCGCCTGGCGTTCCAAGGGCAACTACGTCGACATCGAAGGTTTCGACATCACCGGATCCGGGCGCCACGGTATCGTGGCCAATGGCGCACACCTCACCATCACTTACAACTTCATCCACGACCTGCGCATCAGCGGCGGCTGCAGCGGCAGCGGTGGCGCCGCCATCGATACCAATGGCGGCCCCGGCCACGTGCTTATCAAGAGCAATGTGGTCAGGAATATCGGCTCTGCCATGATCGGCAAGTGCAATACCGTGCAGGGCATTTATATCGCGAACCCGAACAACACGGTGGTCAACAACATTGTCTCGGGCGTTGCCGCCGCCGGCATTCAGCAATGGCATGGCGCGACGGATTCCACGATCATGAACAATACCGTCTTCCACTGCAAGATCGGAATCCTGATCGGTGGCGGCGACGATGGCGTCTTGCCGGACGGGTCAAAGAACAACTATGTAGCCAACAACATCCTTTACGACCATCTGACCTATGGCATCGTCGAAGGCGGCAAAGTCGGCGGCAATAACCGCTACATCGATAATCTTGTGCACTCGAGCGGCGCCGGCATCTCGGTCGAGGGCGAGGTCAGCGGCACCATCGCCGCCGACCCGCAATTCATCGACTACCAGAAAGATGGCTCCGGCAACTATCGCCTGCGGCAGACCTCGCCGGGTATCAGAAGACGTGTCAAGGCGGCCGTACCGGCAAAGGAATCGGGAGAATCCTTCCGCGTCATGCAGGCTGAACCGGTCGAACTCGGCGCCTACAATGCCGCGCAGCCGCTTCCTTAAGGAAGGGCGGGCGCAGCTGGGGGATGCGCGGCGCACATAGTCACCTGCACCTGCCGGCTCCACCGATAAGGATGATCGCGGCCGGAAAGAAACAGCGCCACGTCGACGAGCCGGTGATTGATCGACGAGGGTTTCAGGCCGCAGATGAGAGCAAATGCGAGCACGCTCGCCGGCGCCGCCCAGGAACGGATCTGCAGCGCCGGCAGTATCGCCGAGATCCGGATGAAGGTGAAGCCGGCAGCGAAGCCCAGCACCGCGCTGGCGACGACCTCGGACACCGTGTGGAAGCGGAAGATTACGAGCAAGGCGCAGATGCCGAGACTGAGCGCCATGCCGAGCACCACCCCTACCCTGCGCCAACGCAGGGGCGCGCGCTGCAGCAACACGAAAAACAGCACCGGGATCACCGCCGTGGCGCGCCATGCGTGGCCGCTGAGGGCCTTGAAACGGAGCGCAGGGATTTCGAGTCCCCATCCGAGAAAGCCGATCTTCGACAAGGCCACCAGGCCCAGGCCCGCGCTGAAAATCAGGCACCACCACATCGCCAGCTTCCAGGCCCGTCCGGAGACCAACCAGACGGCGATCGCCCCCGCCGCCGGCAGCATCACCGCGGTATGGCCGATATCGATAATGGGCATCCACGACGTCATCGCGACCGCTCAGGTTCTTTCCGCCATTGAAACGACATCCCGGAGCGCCTGGCAGGTCCTGGCGATGTCGTCCTCCTTCAGCGTCGGGTGCACGAGGAACATCAGGCTGGTTTCGCCCAGCTCCTTCGCCACCGCCAGGCGCTCCTTCGGACGGTAGGCGGTGTCATCGAAGGCCCGCTCCAGGTACAGCTCCGAGCAGGTGCCCTGCATGCACGGTACGCCGCGCGCGGAGATTTCATCGGCGATCCGGTCCCGGGTCCAGCTGTCCGCCAGCCGGTCCGGCTCGACGAAGGCATAGAATTTGTAGCAGGCGTGCTCCACATCGGCCGGTACCTCCGGCACGCGCAATGCGCCGAACTCCCTGCACGTCGCCGCGATCCGCGCCGCATTCGCCCGGCGCCGCGCCGTCCAGGCAGCCATGCGCTGCAGCTGGATACGGCCGATGACGGCCTGGGTCTCCAGCATCCGCCAGTTGGTGCCGAAGGAATCGTGGACCCAGCGATAGCCCGGCGGATGCTCGCGTTCGTACATCGCTTCCCAGGATTTGCCGTGATCCTTGTAGGACCACATGTCGCGCCACCACTTGCGGGAATTGGTGGTCACCATGCCGCCCTCGCCGCCGGTCGTCATGATCTTGTCCTGGCAAAAGGACCAGGCGCCGATATGTCCGATGCTGCCGACCATGCGCCCTTTGTAGCGCGCGCCGTGGGCCTGCGCGCAATCCTCGATCACGAACAGCCCCTGCGCTTCGGCCAGCGCCATGATGGGATCCATATCGCAGGGCCACCCCGCCAGGTGCACGCAGATGATCGCCTTCGTACGGGGCGTCAGCACCGCGCGGATCGTCTCCGCCGTGATGTTCTGGCTGTCACGGTCGACGTCCGCGAACACGGGCGTCGCACCGGCATTCACGATGCAGCTCGCCGAGGCCAGGAAGGTTCGCGGCGTGACGATCACTTCGTCGCCCGCTCCTATGCGCAGCGCCTTGAGCGCCACGTCCAGCGCCAGCGTGCCATTCGACAGCGCGACAGCATATTCCGTTCCCACCCATGCCGCGAATTCCTTTTCGAACTCGCGGCATTCGGTGCCTGTCCAGTAATTCACTTTATTCGACAGGATGACATCTTTGACAGCGGTGGCTTCTTCGACGGAGAAACTCGGCCAAGTGGCGGATAAAGCATTCATGTGACCTCACCCAAGAATAGTGTGAACGATGTACTTCACGTCGCGCAGCAATGAGTAATGAACGAAATACTCCCTGTTGATCCTTACCTTGTCGGGCCAGATGATCCGGTCGTTGTACGATTCCGGATCGTCGACCGCCGCCAATATGGACTCTTCATCCTTGTATTTGATGGAGGCCGGGCCCGTGATCCCGGGCCGCAGCTGCAGGATCACCTTGTCCTTTCCCTGCAGGCGGTCCGCATAGCCGGGCACGTCGGGCCTGGGACCCACGATACTCATGCTGCCGATGAGCACATTGAACAATTGCGGCAATTCGTCCAGTTTGTATTTCCTGAAAATTCTTCCGGAACGGGTGATCGAAGCAAGGTTTCTGGAAGCGATGGGACTGCGCTTGCCGTCGGCCGGATACATGGTCTTGATCTTGCAGACATGGATGGTCCGTCCGTGGCGTCCGATACGGCGCTGGATGAAAAACCCGTTGCTACGCGTCTCCCATGCCGCGACGATCCAGCACAGGACGATGAGGGGCGACAGCAAGATCAGGCCGCTGAGCGAGGCGGCGATATCGAAGGCTCTCTTCAGGAAAATATCGGTTTTGGACATGCAGACACCGTTCTCGAAAAGTTCAAGCACATGCGGCCAGGAAGCGCTTGCTCAGGATTGGATACGTCAGGTTTTCCAGGACAAAATCGCGGCCGCGCTGCCCCATGGCCTGGCGTTCGGCCGCCTCGAGGGAGAGCAGGCTTCGTATGCCTTG
This sequence comes from Massilia sp. WG5, assembly GCF_001412595.2. Taxonomy (NCBI): domain Bacteria; kingdom Pseudomonadati; phylum Pseudomonadota; class Betaproteobacteria; order Burkholderiales; family Oxalobacteraceae; genus Massilia; species Massilia sp. WG5. Next base: position 5,643,111 of record NZ_CP012640.2, on the reverse strand, counting down.
CGCCGTCGCGTCCGGACTTTCCGGCGCCACGGTCAATCCGCATCCGGCCTCTCCCACCGGGTCATTACCCGCCTCGACAGCGTGCAGTACGGGCCGCGCCGCCATCATGTAATCCATGAGCTTGTTGGGAGCGATCCCGAAGCGGTACAGCGATTGGCGGCGCCAGCCGATATAGGCCAGGTCGAAGCGCTGCAGCAGCGCCGGGACCTGTTCCTTGATGACGGGGTCGATAAAACAGACGTTGTCCAGCCGCGCCGCCTGCGCCCGTTGCGCCAGGCCGGCCTTTTCAGGCCCGCCGCCCACCAGCACAAACGTCAGCGGTTCGCTACGCATCAGGCCTGCGGCATCGAGAAAGGTATCCAGGGAATTCGAGATGCCATGTGTGCCTGCATAGCCGACAATGGCTTTTCCTGCTTCCGAGATCGCGGCCAGCCTGTCTTCCACGGCAGGGTCCAGGGCGGGAATGGCGGCGCCCCACTCCCGCGGGTCGATCCCGTTTGGAACGATATGCAGGCGGTCGAGTGGCATGCCATGCGATTCCACATGCGCATGCACTTTCGGAAGCACGGACACCACCGCATCGGCATGCCGGTACACATAATCCTCGGCCGCCTTGATGAGCATGATGAAGGGGTGCCATTTCGACATCCCGCCCAGTTCCATGGGCGTAAGCGGCCACAAGTCGTGCAGCTCGAATACCAGCCGGGCTCCCGACAGTGACGCGATGCGATGCGCTGGCCAGATATCCATCGGATAGGTGCTCGACGCGATCACGACATCGGGCCGGTACGCGGTCGACAGCCGCTTGCTCTCACGGTACAGGGCGCGTACGAAGGAAGCCATGTTGCGCACCCGTCCGATACCGTTTCCACGATAGGGATGTGTCTTGAGCCAGATGTACTGGATGCCGTCGATGAGCTCCTCAACCCTCATGCAGCCCGCCATCCAGGGCTGGCGGGCGCGGATATGCGACTGGTCCGCAGCGACCATCGTTACCTCGTGCCCTGCCAATACCCATTCCCGCGCCAGATAATAAGGGCGGTACTCCATGCCATGGCGGGGCGATCCCGCATAGTGATTGATGTAGAGAATACGCATGGTGTCGCGCTTTCATCAACGTTCGAGGCGGCACTTCTTCCGATACCCGTATCGTGCAAAGGCTCCCATGGCAGCGCCGACGCTCATGTCGGGCATATTTTTCGCGGTAAGCGCCCAGAGAATCGTGATGCAGATGAATGACCAGGCCAGAACGAAGTAAGGAGACCTCGCTTTCGCAAAGAAGCCGTTAAAGAACAGCCACGCCGCATGCGCCAGCAATAGGGACAGGAAGAAAACGACGCCGAACAGACCGAAATCGACCCAGGCGCACAGTACGTTGTGCGCGTAATGGCCATCCGGATAGCTGGCAAAATCGCCAAAGATGGGGTTCTCCGAAATGGTGCGAATGGCGTTCTGCGAAAGATGCTCCCGCGCGACGGCCGAGGTGGAGTGCGACAGGTCGAGCAGTTGCAATATCCGATTGTCCGGCAACATACTCGTGATCTGCTCGATGCCGCCTGCAGCCAGGCCGACGATAAACACGAGAACCGAGATGGCATATAACCTGTGTTTTGCGTAATACAGTTCGACAACGGGAATCAGAAACAGCACTGCCGAAAACTCGCTACGGGCGCCGTTCAGGAACAGCGCGCAAGCGCCGATCGCGTAAGACAGATACCGCGTCGCCATGCGGCGCGTCACCGCAATCATGACGATATAGGTATAGATATAAGAACGGGCAAAGCCCTGGTAAGTTGCGAGATTATCCGGGTCCTTCGCCTCTCCCAGCGCCTGCAGAAAGAAAAAGCCGCCGATGGAAAAATAATAGGTGATCACCGACATGACCAGCAGGGACAAGGCGGTGATCCAGATGAGTCGCTTGTTCTCGAGATCGATGATTCTGAATATCACGTAGGTTTCGAAACAGAAGATCATGCTCTGGGTGTAGCGCTCCACGATGATCGGATCTGCTCCGGCGAACAGGTTTACGGCAAGGATCGAGAAATAATAGAAAACAAAAATGGCAATCCACACGTCCATGCCGGAAAGATAGTCTTTGTTCCGTTTGACCGCCGCGATGAACGTGAGGGCCAAGGGAGGCAGCAGCAGCAGCGCAACAAGCGTGAAATAGCCGCCGAGGTAGGCACCGATGATCCCGAGCCCAAGCAGGGTTTGATAGAAAAAAAAACCTGGATACAGCAGCAGGAAAGCTGCATGGACCGTGAACTTCTGGCTGATACCGATCACCGGCCGGTTCGTCGCTATACCAATAGCTTGCATGATCTCCCATCCCCGATATTCTTCTGAGCTTTCTCACCCGCCGTTTATCGATTGAGAATTTCCAAGGCGGGCGGGCCCTAGCGGAGCATTTTTGGAAAATCGATAGGACAGGTAGAGATAGACAAGGTAGAGAATCGAATAGGCAAGCGTATAGTTCACGAGGACCTGCTTCAAAGAAAGCGGTGCAAGAAAAACGGATATGGTGGTGATGAACAATGCCACCTGCCACATGAGTTCGGTCTTCTGCTTGCCGGCCACAAAGAACACATAGCTCAAGGGACTGGCGACGAAGTTCAGGAAATAAAGCGGAGCCAATATGCGGGCAAATTCACCCGCTTCGCGCCATGGCTTGCCAAACACCCAGGCACAGAGATCCGGTGCAAACAGAAAGATGAATAGCGCAGGTCCGGAACCGAGCAGCACCAAAGCCTTGAAAGTGCTGCGAAACGCATCCCGGCAATTCCCCAAAGTCTGGTATTCATGGACGGATTGGCGTTTGAACACTTCGAGAACCGAAGCCGCCAGCAGCGAAATCGGGGCGGTGAGGATGCGTTCGGTCAGCGCAAACAGGCCCGCCGCGAACAGGCCGTATTTCGCACCGACCAGGAAAAGCGGGAACTTGCCCGCCGCCGTGTTGAGCAAGCCAGCCGGCAAGGAGAAGCGCCAGAAAGACTGGTGTTTCTTGAGGTAATTCAACTGGGAACGCGTGGGCACGAGCGCGAGGCTCGGCCGCGGCGGAGACAACAGGAACATGGCGGCCACTATGCCAATCGTCATTCCCAATATCTGCCCTGCCAGAAGTGCGCCGCTTCCTACGCCGACAAATAACAGCACCAGTTGGCCGAGCGCGATCGTCCCCGCGCTGCAGATCTTGGCCATTGCCGTCTTCGAAAACGCATTGTATGAAGTCGCATAAGCGACCAGTGCCGAGTTATACGCCATCAGCCATGCGCCGAGACCCACCGTCATCAATCCAAGCCAGGACATTTGCTGCACCTGTGGGATACCTGCCAGATGGCCGAATATGGCAAGGACGGTGATGCCGACGGCGAACAGGGTCGAAAAATAGGCAATGACGCTGAAACAGGTCTGCTGTTCGTCCGAATCATGGTCGAGAATCATCGCCGCCTCGAGACGCAAGGTGGCGACCGTCGCGGTGATGGCGATGATGCCCAGCCAGACACTGAATTCCCCCAGATCAGCAGGGGTGCATAGGCGAGTGATAAGGGGCGAAACCAGAATTGGCAATGCTTGCGCGAGGACAGTCCCCGTCAGGACTGTGGTCGCATGCTTCCAAAAAACAGGTAAATTCATATTGGCAATTATGGCTTTGTACCACATACCCAAGCGGATACATGACATCAGTGAGTAGGACGTATGCGATCTGGGCAGCAAACGGGCTTTTTTTGAAAAATCCTTGGCGCACTTGCAGTCAGCTTGGCCAATGCGAATAGGCCGGCGGGCTAAGGGCGACCAATCTATTTCCTGAAAGTTACTCGGAGCGGCTTCTTTTGAACGCTCGACGTCTTCGATATCCTCTTGTGGAATTATCGTATCGCTGAGATCCGCGGGATTGATGACCATCAACCAGCATTTCCTTGTTTTCAATACGAAATGTTGAGATCGACGACGGCGCTGAATAAATCATTGTTTCCTGGAACCGATTTTGTGAAACTTTGAAAGGAGCAGTTCAGCAACGTAAATACATTGCTGAATAAGCCGTCGAAATATGTCGCTTGATTTGTGAGCCGCCAAGATGGCGGATGATCACGGTGCAGGCGGAATTTCTCCGTCTTCTCTACCTATCGCGGATTTGCGTCTTTTCAAAAGCGTCGACTTATTGGATTGATATTGTCGGGAAATGTGTGTGACCACGCATGTGGAATAGGCATTTGCAGAAGTTCATTGCTTTCGAAATGCCGACGAAAATTGCCTGCCTCATCAACGCCAAGGAGATTCGAATGCAATCTGGAAAGATGGTCCGTCTGGCCTTCCAGCACCATAGTCAGCTCGACGATGAGAGCTGGCACTCGATATTGATTTCGCTGTTGCGGGGTCTGGCAGCCTTTATCGTTGTCGTCGCTCACTTGCGCGCAGCAATGTACCCAAGTCTGCATGCGGTCGCGCATGCGCCGCTCTGGTTCAAGGGCTTGGCGTTTTTCAGCGGCTTTGCCCATCAGGCAGTGCTGGTGTTTTTCGTCATCAGCGGCTGGCTGGTTGGAGGCAGCCTCCTGAACCGTATCAAGCAGCCGCATGCGATCGCCAGCTATGCGATCGACCGCGTCACGCGCCTGTGGACCGTGTTGATTCCCACCTTCCTGCTGACGCTGCTCTTTGCCGCCGCCGCCGGCGTCGTCAGCACCGATGGCATCGACTTCTCTCCGGACAACCAATACTCGGCAGTGAATTTCCTTGGCAGCCTCGTCGGGCTCCAGCGTGTACTGTTGCTTGATTTCGGCGGCAATTTCCCACTGTGGAGCCTGGCCAACGAGACCTGGTACTACCTGCTGTTTCCTGTGCTGACGGTGGCGTTCACGACGCGCAGGCGGGCGGTGCGCATCGCTTGTACTGCCACGCTCGTTCTGCTGTGCGTGAAGCTGCCGACCGCGATCGTCGGCTACTTCCTGATCTGGCTGCTAGGCGTGCTGTTCTCGCGCATCCGGATCGAATGCAGCAACCTGGCCCGCTGGGGCTGGGGACTGCTCACCATCGCGGGTGCAGGCTATTTCCGGCTGACCGGAGAGCTCGATGCATTCGAGATCGGAACCTTGGGACAGGATCTCGTATGCAGTCTGCTGTACCTGGTGCTGCTGTCGAGCTTCCAGTTCGAGGCGTCGCCGGCTTCGAGGCTAAAGCGGCCGATGCAGCGGGCCGGCACCTTCTTCGCTAATTTTTCGTTCAGCCTGTACGTGTTGCATGTGCCCCTGATCGGTCTGCTGCATCACTTGAGCACGACGCAGCTCGGCCTCCGCCAGCTTTCGCCGGCTGTGCCCATCCACGCCGTGATCTACCTCGGCATGGTGGTAACCATCATGTTCTCGGCCTATCTGTCCTATCTGCTGTTCGAGTCGAGGACCTACCGTATCCGCAGCGCTGCCAAGCGCCTGTTCCTGCAACGGCCGGCCTCGCAAGGGGACAGGAGCGCGGTATCGACCGAACGGTAAGTTGAGCTGCGCGAGGCAAATGCATCGCGCGGCCAGATCGATGAGATCTGGCCGCTTCTTTATGGGCGTCGTCTTTGGAGACAAATCGATGGCTGAAACGGGAACACGCGGATGCAGGATGCGACACGCCAACGGCGTAAGAGGAGTGAGTACGGGATTGCGGGGGGCTTGTGCGCCCCCCCGCTGATGCAGTCTTAACCGGTGAATGCCAGCTGGTTGGCCGGGCTGGCCTGGTGCAAGGTGCTGTAACGGGCGATGCCATAAGTCATATCGTTGAACAGCACCCCTTGCGGAGACATGCCGGCATAGTTCAGCCGCTTGATCGACTCGGTGATTTCAGCCTCGGTCGTCACGCTTGCGCGCGCAAGGAGGAAGACGGCGCCGGCTTGGGCGCCGATGATCAGCGCATCCGCTGCAGCCAGGATCGGCGGGGTGTCGATCAGGACCAGGTCGTAATCGGCGCTCAGGGTATCGAGCAGCGCACTGAGGTTCACGTCCAGCAGGAATTCGGAGCGGTTCGGCGGCAGCGGACCGGTCGGAATGAAGTCCAGGTTTTCGACCACGTTGTGGTGGATGATTTCCGTGGCGCTGGCCGCGCCGCTGATTGCCTTGGACAAGCCCTGGTCGGGATTGACGCCGAAATAGCGGTGCAGGCGGCCGCTGCGGAAGTCCGCATCGATCAGCAGCACGCGCTTGCCGGCCGCCGCCATCACGGCTGCGAAGTTCGCCGACACAAAGGATTTGCCCAGGCCATGGGTGGGCCCGGCAAACATCACGACATTGTTCTTGAAGTGGGGCATGGAAAACTGCAGCGCCGCCCTGAAGCTGCGCAGGCTTTCCACCGCGGCGTCCTCGGGAATGATGTTCGCCAGCAGGGGCAAGGGCTCGGCGTCGTCCCTTGTCTTGCGCGTCAGCTTGTCCTGGTTGCTGCTGTGCGGAATGGTCGCGTAGACCACCCGCGCGCGCAGCAGCCGTTCGATCCTCTGCGGATCGTCGATCCCGCCCTTCATCGCCTTGCGTGCGAACGCCACTAGGGTGCCAAGGAAGAGACCGGTGACCACGGCGAGGGCGACGATCAGCGGACGGTTCGGCTTGATCGGCTTCTCCGGCGGCACCGGCGCATCGACCATGCGCACATTGCTGACGCGTCCGACGGAAATCAGGCGCAGCTGCTGGGCCGTGTTCGACAGTGCAGTGTAGAGGTCGGTGTTGACCTTGATGTCACGGGTCAGGCGCGCTTCGTCCTGCTCCAGCACCGGCAAGGCCTTGATGCGTGCATTGACTTCCTCGATCTCGGCGTCGACTTCCTTGCGCTGGCGGTTGATGGCGGCCACCACCGGATGGTCTTCGGTGAAGCGCGACAGCAATTCGGTCTTCTTCTGGATCAGGTCGATGCGGCGCGCACGGGCCGCGGCAGCCTGAGCCAGGCTCATCCGTGCCTCTTCCTGCAGGTCCACGGTCCCGTTCGCATTACGGAACTGGTTGTAGCGGTCTTCGGCCTGCTCGAGCTGGCGCTTGAGGATGGGCAGCTGCTGGTTCAGGAAGGCCAGCGACTTTTCCGCTTCCTCGGTCTTGCGCGCCAGGTTCTGGCGCATGTATTCGCGACCGATCTCGCTCAGCAGGGTATGGGTACGGCGTGCATTCTCTCCCTGCAGCTTGACCTCGATGATGCCGGATTGCTTGCCCTGCTCGGTGATGACGAGTGCGCTCTGGATTGCCTGGATCATCGCCACCCGCGAGATGCGGCGGAGGCGGAAGCGTGCGCCGGGATTCGCCGCCATGCGGTCGACCTTCAGCTCCACCATCCCTTCCGGCGTCGGCACCCGGTAACCCAGACCGACGGCGCCGTCGAACACGATGCGCTGGCCGCCGCCGGAAAAGCGGTAGCGGCCATTGCCGAGTGCGGTCAGGTTGAATTCGCGGCCCAGCCAGGATTCGGGTACCTCGAACACGGACACCTCGGCCTTCTCCGCTCCCCAGACATAGCCGCCGTAGCCGAACAGGCCGGGATCGGAGAGCCCGTTGTTGTTCTGGTTGGCGAACCAGAACCCGGCGATCGGAAAGTATTTCGGCTGGACGTCGATGTAGAGCTGGAGGTTGTCCACGGCGCGCGAGACCACCATGCGCGAGCGCAGCAGCTCCATCTCGGCGATGGCGGCCTTCTTGGTTTCGAACAGGGAGGAGGCCTCGCTCAGGATGTTCTTCGATGCGTTCGGACTTTCCTCCTCGACGTGGATCATCAGGTTGGACTCGTAGACCGGCTTGGCGACGAGGGCGTAGAGCACCGCGACCAGGGTGATGAAGGCAGTGATCCCGCCGATCAGCCAGCGGTTGTCGTAGAGCGTGTGGAAATAGCCCTTGAGGTCGAACGCCGGCTCGTCGGGCGAGCCCTCGACGGTACGGGCATCGAAGGGAATGCCGGCGATGGGGCTGGGGTGGACGACGCGGCTCAGGGAATTCGGTTCGCCATGGATATTCATGAAGTCATGCTCCGTGCATTTGATCAAGGCCTGGTGGTCGCGCTCACCGCCGACGTCAGCGCGCCCGGAATCAGCAGGCTCAGGTTGCGGTTCCAGTTGGCCAGCGGTGTAGCGGCCACGTAGACGATGTCTTTCGGCTGCAGTTCGAAGGACTCGGCCATCGCGAGCGAGCCGGCGACGCGGGCGTCGAGTTGGAACACGCGGGTGCGGTCGGCGTTCTTGCGCACCACGTAGACCTGGCGAGCGTCACCGCTCAGCGGGCTGATGCCGCCGCTCTCGCCGAGCGCCTCGTTGAGGGTCAGGCGGCCGTCGTGCATCGTCAGGGCTTTCGGCGTCAGGACTTCGCCGGAAACGAAGACCTTGCTCTCGTCGCGCGAGTGCACGCGCACCACGTCTCCCGGCGCCAGCATGACGAGGCCGGGGTTGATGCCCTTCTGCACGAGGTCGCGCAGGTTCACGCGGTAGCGCTGCTTGCCGCGCTCCAGCACGATGCGGCTCTGGTCGGCGCTGGGCAGCAGGCCGCCCGAACGGTTGATCGCTTCGACCAGGGTCATCGGAATGTCGTTGATGGCCTGCAGGCCGGGCGACTTGACCTCGCCATCGACGTACACGCGCTTGCTCCGGTACGCCTGCACCCGCAGCGTGAGGTTCGGGTTGGCCAGGTATTTCGCCAGCTTCGTCGTCAGCAGCGCCCGCGCCTGCTCCTCGGTCATGCCGTCGACGGCAACCATCCCGATCAGCGGAAACTGGATGCGGCCCTGGTGGTCGACCACGAAGCCGGGCGCCGCGGCGTTGGCGCCGCTCGGATCGGGCGGGAGCGCGCCTGCGCTCATGGCGTTGCCGGCCAGCTCGGGATGGTCCCATACGACGATCGACAGCACGTCGCCGCTGCCGATGGCATACGGCGGCGGGTCCGGCACCAGCAGCTTTTCGAGGTCGGTGTTGGCCTGTTCGTGGTGCTGCTGGCGCTCGGCGGCGATCAGCTTTTCGGTGATCATTTCCGTCGGTGGCGCAGGCTCGTCCGCGTCGGCCTTGTCCTGTGAGCGGAAATGAATGGAAGATGTGCAGCCTGCCAGAACGAGTGCAAATGCAGGCGCCAGCACGGCGGTGCAGGCGCGTGCCAGAAATTGCGTAGTGGAAGCGTTCATTTGTTGCCCGTTGAATGTGCTGCCAGCCTCTGGCGATCAGAGTCAGGGTAAGCCCCCTACCCGGAATGGCTTTAATGCACGTCAAACGGCAGGCTCAGGTCAGCAGTGAGCACGCTTTGCGCTGCCCCGGACGGTCAGCGTACCTCTTCCACCAGGCGCAGGACCTCGGTGAAGGTCCAGATCCGGCGCAGTTCGATTACGTCGTAATTGGCGGCAACGTTGGGCGGAAAGGCCGAGTAGCGCGCATTCAGGTTGACGATGCGGCGCACGACCTCGTCGATGTCAGGCCGTCCACTGGAGCGGAGGATGGTCACGTCCTCGATGCTGCCATCGCTGCGGATGGCGATGCTGACCACGGGATCGGTGTGCACCGCACCGCTGGACAGCTGCATCCGGCCCACGATGGCGTTGCGTTCGATCTTCTGGCGCACGCTGTCTAGGTAGAGGCGCAGCGGTACGTCGCGCCGTGCGGCATCGGCCAGGGCGCGCCGGACGGCCTGCCGGGCCTGCTCGGCGGCCTGCATGACTGGCGGCACGGCTTTCGCGACGTCGATACCGCGCAGCAGTTCGCGGGCGCGCGAACCGAAATCCCTGCCAGGCAGGCCGCGCGAGCCGGCGCTGGCGCCCAGTCCGCTGCCCGTGCCCGTTCTCGCGCCGAGATCGGAACCTGCGCCGCTGTCGGCGCGCGCCGGGCCGCCCAGGCCGGCGGCGGGCTGGGCGGGCGCTGTTTCCTGCCGGGCCAGGCGCTGCGCCGCCTCGGCTTGCGCCGCTTGCTGGCGCACCAGCTCCTCGGCACGCTGGCGCGCTGCTGCCTGTTGGGCACGTTCTTCGGCCTGGCGCTGCTCGGCCAGTTGCTGTGCACGCTGCTGCTCAGCCAACTGCTGACGCGCCTGCTCCTCGACGCGGCGTTGCTCGGCGAGCTGCTGTGCACGCTGCTGCTCAGCCAGCTGCTGACGCGCCAATTCTTCCGTACGGCGCTGCTCGGCCAGTTGTTGGGCGCGCTGCTTCTCAGCCAACTCCTGACGGGCCTGCTCCTCGACGCGGCGCTGCTCGGCAACTTGCTGTGTACGCTGCTGTTCGGCCAGCTGCTGACGGGCCGATTCTTCCGCCCGGCGCTGTTCGGCCAGTTGCTGCGCGCGCTGCTGTTCCTGCTGTTGCTGGCGCGCCAGCGCTTCGTTGCGGCGCTGCTCGGCCGCCTGCTGCTGCGCGAGCTCGTCCGCCCTGCGCTGCCCGGCCAGCTGCTGCCGCGCCACTTCGTCCGCACGTTCCTGCTCGGCTTCCCGCTGCGCGGCCACCCGCTTCTCTTCCTCTGCCGCCCGCTGCTGGGCGAGTTCGCGCTCGCGCTCCGCAGCAGCGCGTTCTTCGTCTGCCTGGCGCGCGAGCTGCGGCGCGGGCGAGGCCTTGTCCTCGGGCTCCGTCGGCGCTTCCTGTGCGTCCGTCAATGCGGGGAGTTCCGGCTGCGGCAGGACGAAGCCGGGGTCTTCGCTCATCTGGCGGGCGATGACTTCGGTATGCAGCGCTTCCCTCGGCGGCTGAACACGTGGACGAGGCCTGCGCCGCAGCACACGCCGGGCCGGCGCAACTGGCTTGGGCGCCGGCGGTGCGGGCAAGGCCGGGGCCGGATCACGCAAGCTGAATCCGCGGTGGGGCTGCGGCCGGTCGCTGCGTGGCGCCGGCGGCTCGGTCTTCGAGGCAGGAGCGACGTCCGCCGGTGGCGCGATGGCGGCGCCGGGCAATGGCGGCGCCGGCGTCACGGCAGGCATGGACACAGGCGCCGACACAGCCGCCGGCAAGGTCACGGGCGGCGGCGCCAGCACCACTTGCAAGGGGCCGCCCGAGCCGGCCCGCAGCCCCGGTATGCCAAACTGCAGCGACAGGAGGAGAGCATGCAGCAGCAGCGATACCAGCAAGCCTCCGGCCAGCCGGCGGTTGGACGGCGCCAGCTTCGATGGCGCGCGCAGGGCGTCGGCCGGGATCGCGGTAAGCGTGGACATGCTGATGGCAGCAGGAAATATTGTCTAAGTATTACATAGCTTATCACTCAGCAGTATGCCTGGCGCGCACGGTTCGGAACGGCAAATCCGATCCCGGCTACAATGAAACGACGCGTTCAGGATGAGAGGCGGGCCGATGTCTCCAGGATTTATCTTCGCTACCGGTATCGAAAACAGCAATCCGACCATCGAGAATGGACGCGTCCGCATGGACGAGCTGGAAAAATGCGGTCATTACAAGCATTGGCGCACCGACTTTGAGCTGGTGCAGGAACTTGGCCTGAAGGTGCTGCGCTACGGTCCGCCGCTGCACCGGACCTGGCTCGGTCCGAATCGCTACGACTGGGAGTTTTCCGACCTCGTCTTTAACGACCTGCGCCAGCGCAATGTCGCGTCGATCGTCGACCTGTGCCACTTCGGCGTGCCGGACTGGATCGGGAACTTCCAGAATCCCGATTTCCCCGCGCTGTTCGCCGACTACGCGGGCGCCTTCGCACGGCGCTATCCCTGGCTGCAGCTGTACACGCCGATCAACGAGATGTCGATCTGCGCCCTGTTCTCGGCCCTGTACGGCTGGTGGAACGAGCAGATGACCACCGACCGCAGCTTCATCACCGCCATGAAGCATCTGGTCAAGGCGAATATCCTGGCCATGCATGCGATCCTGAAGGTGCGTCCGGACGCCCTGTTCGTGCAGAGCGAATCGACCGAGTATTTCCACGCCGAAAGCCCGGCGGCCATCGGGCCGGCCGAGCTCTACAATTCGCGGCGCTTCCTGTCGCTCGACCTCAACTATGGCCGGCGCGTCGATTCCGAGATGTATGAATACATGCTCGACAACGGCATGACGCGCGATGAGTACCACTTTTTCCTGAATAATAATCTGAAGCACCACTGCATCATGGGCAACGATTATTACCAGACCAACGAGCACTATGTCTCGGCCGACGGCCTGACGCGCTCGGCGGGCGAGATCTTCGGCTACGCCGTCATCACCCACCAGTACTACAACCGCTACCGCCTGCCGGTAATGCATACCGAGACCAACCTCTGCCAGGGTCCGCGCGGCGACGAGGCGGTGCAGTGGTTGCGCAAGGAATGGGCCAATGTGCTCCGCGTGCGCAACAACGGCGTACCGCTGGTGGGTTTTACCTGGTTTTCGCTCACCGACCAGGTCGACTGGGACACCGCCCTGCGTGAGAACAACGGCAATGTGAACGAGCTCGGCCTGTTCGACCTGGACCGCAAGATTCGCCCGGTCGGGATCGCCTACAAGGAGCTGGTGCGCGACTGGATGGAAGTCCTGCCGACCCAGAGCGTGTGCCTGCAGGTGCCGATCTCGATGCCGCACGAGTTCCAGCGCGTGGTGCCGCCCTATACCGGCTGGCCCTTCGACGACGACGCCACACTGGCGCCGCGCAACCAGGAGCGCGAATAGCCCTCAGTGCGCCCTCGGCGTGAAATGGTAGGTCTCGCCGTGCGCGAGATAGCTCACCTGCTCTTCCAGTCCCGCCGCCTTGACCTCGCGCGCGAAATCCGCCAGCGGCGACTTGAACACGTCGTAGTCGTTGTAGTGGATCGGGATCGCATGCTGCGGGCGGACGATCTGCAGCAGCTGGACGCCATCCTTGCCGTCCATGGTGACCTTGAACACACCCAGGATACGGGTCCCGCCCAGGTGCAGCAGGGCGAGGTCGATGCCGGGGAAGCGCTGCGGAATGTTCTTCAGGTCGTCGTACACGAGGGTGTCGCCGCTGATGTAGATGCGGTAGTTCGGCACGCCCTTGACCGGGCCGAAGTCGAGCACCGAGCCCATCACGCTGGGCAGCAGGGCTTGCATGCCGGCCTTGCCGTGGCGACCGGGCGCAGCCGTGATGCGAAGGCGCGCCTCGCCCTTCTCGACCTCGACCTGGTCCCATTTCCCGAGTCCGGTGGTACGCGTGAAGCCGAGCTTCTTGAGCGCGGCTGCGGCTTCCCTGGTGGTGACGATCGGCGTGTCCTTGGCCAGCTTTTCCTGCACCAGCTTGTCGAAGTGGTCTTCGTGCATGTGCGACAGCACCACCAGGTCGATCGGCGGCAGCTTGTCCAGCTCGATGGCGGGATTGGTCAGGCGTTCAGCGGTGAGGCCATAGCCGAGGTGCACGTGGTCGCCCTTGTGCAGGAAGTTCGGGTCGGTCAGGATGGTAAAGCCCTGGTAACGGATCAGGACCGTGGCGGTGCCGATGAACTGCACGCTGCCGTTCGCTTCCGAAGGCGCGACGGCGGTCGTCGGCAGCTTGAGCGTGAACACCTCGCCGCCCGTCGTGGATGCGGCCTGTTCCTGGGCCTGTACGGGGGCGGCCAGCGAGACGGCCAGCGCCAGCACGAGGCCGGCGCTGCGCGCTGCGGTGGCGGGCCACGGCGATCGGCAAAACGGCATGTTTCCTCCTGTGTTCCATCGATGTTGTTGTCGGAATGGACACTAACATGATCGCTGCCGTGGCGGCGTCCGCTAGCAAGGAGGAAATGTGGTGGCCTGCCCAGCTGGGTTCGAACCAGCGACCCTCAGCTTAGAAGGCTGATGCTCTATCCAACTGAGCTATGGGCAGAAGACGGACAAGAGTTTGTCCGAGAAATGAAAACGGGCCGTCGAGGACAGCCCGCGTTCGAAACGGTGGTCGGAGTACAAGGATTCGAACCTTGGACCCCCTGCTCCCAAAGCAGGTGCGCTACCGGGCTGCGCTACACTCCGATTGAGACGATCATACCCCGCCGGCCTTGAGGCGTCAATGTAAGGCCGTCAGACCTCGAAACGCGCGGCGATGCGCCTGGCCATCGATTCCGCCAGTCCGGCTTCCTTGGCCTCGACCATCACGCGCACCAGCGGTTCGGTGCCCGACGGGCGGATCAGCACACGGCCGCGCTCGCCCAGCTCGCGCTCCACCAGCTCCTTCTCGCCAACGATGGCATTGTTCCTGGTCCAGTCGAAGCCCGGCTGCACGCGCACGTTGATGAGGGTCTGGGGGAACAGCACCAGGTCCTTGCAGCAATCGGCCAGGCTCTGGTTGCCGCGCCGGAGCGCTTCCAGCACCTGCAGGGACGAGACGATGCCGTCGCCGGTGCTGTGCTTGTCGAGGGCCAGCAGGTGGCCCGAGCCTTCGCCGCCGAACAGCCAGCCTTTCTCCTGCATCATTTCCAGCACGTAGCGGTCACCGACCTTGGCGCGCGCGAAGCCGACGTCCATTTCCTTGAACGCGACCTCGAGCGCCATATTCGTCATCAGCGTGCCGACCGCGCCGGCCACCTTGCCGGTGGCCATGCGCGCGCGCACCATCACGTACAGCAGCTCGTCGCCGTTGTACACGCGGCCCTTGGCGTCGCACATGATCAGGCGGTCGGCGTCGCCGTCCAGCGCGATGCCGAGGTCGGCCTTGTGCTCGACGACGGCTTGGGCCATCGCCTTGGGCGCGGTGGCGCCGACGCCGTCGTTGATGTTGAAGCCGTCCGGCTTGGTGCCCAGCTCGATCACTTCGGCGCCCAGCTCATGGAACACGTGCGGCGCAGTGGCGTAGGCGGCGCCGTGGGCGCAGTCGACCACGATCTTCAGGCCGCGCAGGTCCAGTTCGTTCGGGAAGGTGCTCTTGCAGAATTCGATGTAGCGGCCCTGGGCATCGCGCAGGCGGGTCGCGCGGCCCAGTTTTTCGGACGAGACGCAGCCCATCGGCTGGTCGATCGCTTCCTCGATTTCCAGTTCGACGGCGTCCGGCAGCTTGGTGCCGTGCTCGGAGAAGAACTTGATGCCGTTGTCCTGGAAGGGATTGTGGGACGCCGAGATCACGACGCCGGCCTGCAGGCGCAGGGCGCGGGTCAGGTAGGCGATGGCCGGGGTCGGCATCGGACCGGCCAGCATCACGTCGACGCCGGCGGCCGAGAAGCCGGCTTCGAGCGCAGCCTCCAGCATGTAGCCGGAGATGCGGGTGTCCTTGCCGATCAGCACGTTGGGACGGCCGCTGGCGCCGGTACGCCCTTTGGCCAGCACCTTGCCGGCGGCGTAGCCGAGACGCATCACGAAATCAGGGGTGATGGGCGCCTCGCCCACCAGTCCACGTATGCCGTCCGTACCAAAATATTTGCGTGCCATGTTGTTCTCTTCTATTCAATTAGGATTGACGGCTGCGTTCCACACCTTGAGTGCGTCGGCCGTCTCTGCGACATCATGGACCCGCACGATGCGGGCGCCCTGCGCTACCGCAGCCAACGCGCCGCCCAGGCTGCCGCCCAGGCGCTGCTCGACGGGGCGCCCGGTCAGGGCGCCGATCATCGACTTGCGCGACAGCCCGGCCAATACCGGCAGGCCCAGTTCGCGCTGCATATGACTAATGCTGCGTAGCAAAGTGACATTATGCTCGACAGTCTTGCCAAAGCCAAATCCCGGGTCAATCGTGACGCGGTCCCGCGCGACCCCGGCTGCCAGCAAGGCCTCGACCCGCTCGCGCAGGAAAGCGATCACCTCTTCCACCACATCCTGATAGACAGGCTGGGACTGCATATCCTGGGGCGTGCCCTGCATATGCATGATGCACAGGCCGACATCGCTGTCCGCCACCGCCTCGATCGCACCGGGCGCGCGGAAGGCATTGATGTCGTTGATCATGTCGGCCCCGGCGATGATCGCTTCGCGCATCACTTCCGGCTTGCAGGTGTCGATCGACAGTGCATAGCCGAGTTCGCGCAGGGCGTAGATGACGGGCATCACGCGCGCGAGCTCTTCCGGGACGGAAACGCTGGGCGAGCCCGGGCGGGTCGATTCGCCGCCGATGTCGATGATGTCGACCCCGTCCTTGATCATCTGCTCGGCCCGCTCCATGGCGAATTCCAGGCCCTGGTAGCGGCCGCCGTCGGAGAAGGAATCGGGGGTGACGTTGAGGATACCCATGACCAAGGGGCACTGGGCAAGATCGAAGCCGAAACGGCCGCATTGTAAGTACTGACGCATAGTAAAAGAACAATTTGGTGCAGAAAAAAAGACACCCCGCAGGGTGTCTTTCGTGAATGCCTTCAGGCAGGTACTCCAGCGATCAGGCCGGTGCCGGGGCGTTGGTGGCCACGCCGCCCGAACCGTCGCCGCCGCTCGGACGCTTGGTCAGCTGGACCGACTTCGGCGGGGTCGGCTGGCGGCCGGCCATGATGTCGTTGATCTGGTCGGCGTCGATGGTTTCCCATTCGAGCAGGGCCTTGGTCATGACTTCGACCTTGTCGCGGTTCTCTTCCAGCAGGCGGCGCGCCAGCGCGTACTGCGTGTCGAGGATCGAACGGATCTCGGCGTCGACCTTCTGCTGGGTGGCCTCGGAGATGGTCTTCACGGAGCCGCCGAAGAAGCCCTCGTTGGCATCGTCCTCGTAGACCATCACGCCCATGCTCTCGGACATGCCGAAGCGGGTGACCATCGAGCGCGCCAGCTTGGTCGCGCGGGCGAAGTCGTTCGAAGCGCCGGTCGACATCTGGCCTACGAAGATCTCTTCGGCAATGCGGCCGCCGAACAGGATCGAGATCTCTTCCAGCATCTTGTCCTTGTAGCCGGACAGGCTGTCGTGCTCCGGCAGCTGCCAGGTCAGGCCCAGCGCGTAACCGCGCGGCATGATCGTGACCTTGTGCACCGGATCGGCCTTCGGCAGCAGCTTGGCGATCACCGCGTGGCCCGACTCGTGGTAGGCCGTGTTGCGGCGCTCTTCCTCGCGCATGACCATCGACTTGCGCTCCGGCCCCATGAAGATCTTGTCCTTCGCGTCTTCGAAGTCGCTCATCTCGACCAGGCGCTTGCTGCGGCGCGCGGCGAACAGGGCGGCCTCGTTGACCAGGTTGGCCAGGTCGGCGCCGGAGAAACCCGGGGTGCCGCGGGCCAGGATGTCGGCCTTCACGTCGGTGCCGATCGGCACTTTACGCATGTGCACGTTCAGGATCTGCTCGCGGCCGCGGATATCCGGCAGGCCGACCATCACCTGGCGGTCGAAACGGCCCGGACGCAGCAGCGCCTTGTCCAGCACGTCGGCGCGGTTGGTCGCGGCGATCACGATCACACCCGAGGAGGCTTCGAAGCCGTCCATCTCGACCAGCAGCTGGTTCAGGGTCTGTTCGCGCTCGTCGTTGCCGCCGCCCATGCCGGCGCCACGATGGCGGCCGACGGCGTCGATCTCGTCGATGAAGATGATGCAGGGCGAGTGCTTCTTCGCGTTCTCGAACATGTCGCGGACGCGGGACGCGCCCACGCCGACGAACATCTCGACGAAGTCGGAACCGGAGATCGAGAAGAACGGCACTTTCGCTTCGCCGGCGATCGCGCGCGCCAGCAGGGTCTTGCCGGTACCCGGAGGACCGACCATCAGCACGCCGCGCGGGATACGGCCGCCCAGCTTCTGGAACTTGGTCGGATCCTTCAGGAAGTCGACGATCTCGGCGACCTCTTCCTTGGCTTCGTCGCAGCCGGCGACGTCGGCGAAGGTGACGGTATTGTTGGTTTCATCCATCATGCGCGCCTTCGACTTGCCGAACGAGAAAGCCCCGCCCTTGCCGCCGCCTTGCATCTGGCGCATGAAGAAGACCCAGACGCCGATCAGCAGCAGCATCGGGAACCAGGAAATGAAGACTTGCTGCAGGAAGGACGGCTCTTCCGGCGGCTTGACGTCGAAGCGCACGTTGTTGTCGCGCAGGTCGCCGATCAGGCCGCGGTCCAGCATGGTCGCGGTGGTGCGCACCTTGGTGTCGTCCTGGCGGGTTGCCGTGATGCTGGAACCCTCGATCACGACATCCTTGATCTTATGCGCCTTCACGTCATCGAGCAGCTCGGAATAAGCAATCGTCTTGCTGCCGCCCGCTACGCTGTGGTTATCGAACTGCTTGAACAGCATGAACAACAGCAGCGCGACCACCACCCAGATGGCGGATTTGGAAAACATATTATTCACGAAAACTCCTCTGATGCGGACGCATCTTTTCCCATTGTTTCAAACACGGATTTTACCGCAATAAGCAAGCGGTGCCACGCACAGCCGCCCTGAAGCCCGCTCTTGAAGCTTTATCCCGTCACTATAACGGTTTTTTATTTCCGATGCGCACGAATAAGTATCGCAGGCCCCGACCGGATAGCGCCAGGCGGCTTCGCCAGACTCACCACCCGTTGCTGATGTGCGGTCCTCCCCACGAATATCAAGGCTGGATCTCCAATTAATTCTTGAGACCACGCCCCAGCAGGAAAATTTCGGACGATTTATCGCGGCTGGCCTTCGGCTTGATCTGTTTGACCACCTTGAATTCCTTGCGAAACAGTTCAAGTATTTGCGTAAAACCCATGTCCTTAAAGCATTTTACTAACAATGCGCCGGAGGGCTTTAGGTGCGCTTGAGAAAACTCAATAGCGATTTCGATCAAATGCTCCATGCGCGCCGCATCCGCCGATGGGATCCCGGACAGGTTAGGCGCCATGTCCGACAGCACCAGGTCGGCTTGCCGGCCTTCCAGCACAGCCGCCAGTTGATCGAGCACTTCTTCCTCGCGGAAGTCACCCTGGATGAAATGCATGTCGGCGATCGGCTCCATCGGCAGCATATCCAGGCCGATGATCGTGCCCTTGATGCCGCCATCCTCGCCGCCGGCCAGCTTGCGACGGGTGTACTGGCCCCAGCTGCCGGGCGTGCAGCCGAGGTCGACGATGACCTGGCCCGGCTTGATCAGCTTTTCGGCCTCGTCGATCTCTTTCAGCTTGTAGGCTGCACGCGCACGATAACCCTCTTTCTGTGCCAATTTGACATACGGGTCGTTAATGTGGTCGTGTATCCAGTTTTTATTGAATTTGTTCTTGGCCATTCGCGTAAAATACTGCTTTTATTAGGTACATCAAAAAAGAACCATTATGATCAAACTTACACCGGCCGAGCGCGCGGCCCTTCGTGCGGAAGCTCACGGGCTCAGCCCCGTCGTCATGATCGGCGAAGCCGGCCTGACCGAGGCCGTCATGAAAGAAATCTCGTCCAGCCTGGACGCACACGGCCTCATCAAGGTCCGCGTGTTCGGCGACGACCGCGAAGCGCGCATCGCCATCTACGAGCAGGTCTGCGAAGAACTGGAAGCGGCGCCCGTACAGCATATCGGCAAACTGCTGGTCCTGTATCGCCCGAAGAAGGAAGCCGTCAAGGAACGTTCGGTCAAGGCCGGCAAGGGCATGCGCGAAGTCACCATCGTCAAGCCGAGCCCGAGCGGCACCAAGAAGCCCAGCGTCACCAAGGTCCTGCTGAAGGGGAACGAACGCGTGACCCAGGGCGGCAACGTCAAGCGCGCCAAGCCGCGCCAGGCCAGCAGCAAGAAAACCGCGCTCAAGTAAAAAGGCGAGCGGCTTGAAAAACAACCGGGGCCTTCCCGGTTTTTTTTCGCCTTGCCGCCATCAACGTGGGCTCGGAGAGCCCACCCTACCGTGCTTTCACGACCAGGAAGACTCCCAGCACGGACTCGACGAGGTACAGCACCTGCGACGCGCCATGCAGGGCGGCGAAGGTGCCCCACTGCGGCGACGCCCGCACCCCGGCCGGTCCGGCCGCCTCGCGGATCGCCGCCATCATCGGCTGCAGCCCCAGGTAGACGACCAGGCTGCAGGCCAGCATGCCGCCGATCAGCCAGTACAGCCGGCGGCGGCGCTTCGGCTCCAGATCGCCGGCGCGCGACACCAGCACCGCCAGCAGCGGCGCCAGTACCATCGACAGCCAGGCCAGGCGGGTCAGCATCACGCCGACCACATTGCCGGCCTGGGTGCTGTCGAGGACCGCGAAGGCGCTCGGCGCGGCCAGGTAACTGAGCGCCCACACGCTGCCCGCCCACAGGGCAGCCAGCACCAGGCGCGCATTCGCCAGCATGGCCCCGTCCCGCCTCAGACGTAGCGGACTTCGAGGATCTCGTATTCGCGCGGGCCCGACGGGGCCTGCACTTCGACCACGTCGCCGGCGTACTTGCCGATCAGGGCGCGCGCGATCGGCGAGGTGACGGACACCTTGTTCTGCTTCAGGTCGGCTTCGTCGATGCCGACGATCTGGTAGGTCACTTTCTGGCCGCCTTCGATGTCTTCGAGGTCGACGGTCGAGGCGAACACCACGCGGCCTTCGGCGTCGAGGGTGGACGGATCGATGACCTGGGCGGTCGACAGCTTCTGTTCGAGCTCGGCGATGCGGCCCTCGACGAAGGCCTGGCGCTCCTTGGCGGCATCGTATTCGGCGTTTTCGGACAGGTCACCATGCGAACGCGCTTCGGCGATCGCATCGATCACGTTGCGGCGCTCCTTGGTCTTGAGCTGGTGCAGTTCTTCCTTCAGGAGTTCGGCGCCATGTTTGGTCAATGGAGTGTTCATGGTTATCTGTATAGAAAAGTGAAAACCACACAGCCCTCGCGGCGCGCCGCGCGAGCTGTGTGGTCTAAATTACTTGCTGCTACTGTACTGCCCTGGTGCTTAGTTTAGTGTTTTATGCAGGCCTTGTAAATCATAGACCCGCAACTCGTCCAGCTGGCGCATGCCCTGCACCGCCGCTTCGGCGCCGGCGATGGTCGTGTAGGTCACGACGCGCGCCTGCAGGGCCGAGGTACGGATGGTGCGCGAGTCGTTGATCGCGCTGCGCTTTTCCTCGACCGTGTTCACCACCATCGCGATCTCGTGGTTCTTGATCATGTCGACGATGTGCGGACGGCCTTCCAGCACCTTGTTGACTGGGGTGACCGGGATGCCTGCGGCGGAGATCACCGCCGCGGTGCCCTTGGTCGCCACCAGCGAGAAGCCCAGCGCCACCAGGTCGCGGGCGACGGTCACGGTGCGCGGCTTGTCGGAACCCTTCACCGACAGGAACACGCGGCCCGAGGACGGCAGGCTGATGCCGGCCGCCAGCTGCGACTTGACGAAGGCTTCGCCGAAGGTCATGCCGACGCCCATCACTTCGCCGGTCGACTTCATCTCGGGGCCGAGGATGGTGTCGACGCCCGGGAATTTCACGAACGGGAACACGGCTTCCTTGACGCTGTAGAACGGCGGCACGATTTCCTTCGTCACGCCCTGCTGTTCCAGGGTCTGGCCGACCATGCAGCGCGCCGCGATCTTGGCCAGCTGCAGGCCGGTCGCCTTCGACACGAAAGGCACGGTGCGCGACGCGCGCGGGTTCACTTCCAGCACGTACACAGTGTCCTGCTTCTTGCCCTCGACTTCGGTCTGCTGGATCGCGAACTGCACGTTCATCAGGCCGACCACGTTCAGGGCCTTGGCCATCAGCGAGGTCTGGCGCTTCAGCTCATCGATGGTCTCCTGCGACAGCGAGTACGGCGGCAGCGAGCAGGCCGAGTCGCCCGAGTGCACGCCGGCCTGTTCGATGTGCTCCATCACGCCGCCGATGAAGGTGGTCTGGCCGTCCGAGATGCAGTCGACGTCGCACTCGATGGCGTCGTTCAGGAAGCGGTCCAGCAGCACCGGCGAATCGTTCGAGACCTTGACCGCTTCGCGCATGTAGCGCTCGAGGTCGCGCTGCTCGTGGACGATTTCCATCGCGCGGCCGCCCAGCACGTAGGACGGGCGCACCACCAGCGGGTAGCCGATCTCGGTCGCCAGCGCCAGCGCTTCTTCTTCGGTGCGCGCGGTGCGGTTCGGCGGCTGGCGCAGGCCCAGCTTCTGCAGCAGCTGCTGGAAGCGCTCGCGGTCTTCGGCGGCGTCGATCATGTCCGGCGAGGTGCCGATGATGGGCACGCCGTTGGCTTCCAGGTCCAGCGCCAGCTTCAGCGGGGTCTGGCCGCCGTACTGGACGATCACGCCTTCCGGCTTCTCGAGGTCGACGATTTCCAGCACGTCTTCGAGGGTCAGCGATTCGAAGTACAGGCGGTCCGAGGTATCGTAGTCGGTCGACACGGTCTCCGGATTGCAGTTGACCATGATGGTCTCGTAGCCGTCTTCGCGCATCGCGAGGGCCGCGTGCACGCAGCAGTAGTCGAACTCGATGCCCTGGCCGATGCGGTTCGGACCGCCGCCCAGCACCATGATCTTCTTCTTGTCGGTCGGGTTGGACTCGCACTCTTCGTCATAGGTCGAGTACATGTAGGCGGTGTTGGTCGCGAACTCGCCGGCGCAGGTGTCGACGCGCTTGTAGACCGGACGGATGCCCAGCGCATGGCGCTTCTCGCGCACCGCCTGCGGGGTGGTCTGCATCAGGAAGGCCAGGCGGCGGTCCGAGAAGCCCTTCTGCTTCAGCTTGTACAGCACGTTCTTGTCCAGGCTGTCCAGCTTCTGGTGATCCAGCCACAGCTCGATGTCGACGATTTCCTTGATCTGGATGAGGAACCACGGATCGATCTTGGTCAGCGCGTGCACCTCTTCCAGCGTGAAGCCCTGGGCGAAGGCGTCGCCGACGTACCAGATGCGTTCCGGACCCGGCTCGCCCAGCTCTTCCTCGATCTTCTCGCGGTCACGGGTCTTCTCGTTCAGGCCGTCCACGCCGACTTCCAGGCCGCGCAGGGCCTTCTGGAAGGATTCCTGGAAGGTGCGGCCGATCGCCATCACCTCGCCCACCGATTTCATCTGGGTGGTCAGGTGCTTGTCGGCGGCCGGGAATTTTTCGAAGGTGAAGCGCGGGATCTTGGTGACCACGTAGTCGATCGACGGTTCGAACGAGGCCGGGGTCGCGCCGCCGGTGATGTCGTTGCGCAGCTCGTCAAGCGTGAAGCCGACAGCCAGCTTGGCCGCGATCTTCGCGATCGGGAAGCCGGTCGCCTTCGAGGCCAGCGCCGAGGAACGCGACACGCGCGGGTTCATCTCGATCACGATCATGCGGCCGTCGGCCGGGTTGATCGAGAACTGCACGTTCGAGCCGCCGGTGTCGACGCCGATCTCGCGCAGCACGTTGATCGACGCGTTGCGCATGATCTGGTATTCCTTGTCGGTCAGCGTCTGCGCCGGCGCGACGGTGATCGAGTCGCCGGTGTGCACGCCCATCGGATCCAGGTTCTCGATCGAGCAGACGATGATGCAGTTGTCCGCCTTGTCGCGCACCACTTCCATCTCGTACTCTTTCCAGCCCAGCAGCGATTCCTCGATCAGCAGCTCGGAGGTCGGCGAGGCTTCCAGGCCGCGCTTGCAGATCGCTTCGAATTCTTCTTCGTTGTAAGCGATGCCGCCGCCCGAGCCGCCCATCGTGAACGACGGACGGATGATGACCGGGAAGCCCAGCTGGCGCTGCGCGTCGCGCGACTCGTCCATCGAATGGGCGATGAAGGAGCGCGCCGAACCGAGGCCGATCTTGGTCATCGCGTCCTTGAACTTGGCGCGGTCCTCTGCCTTGTCGATCGCTTCCGGCGAGGCGCCGATCAGCTCGACCTTGTACTTGTCCAGCACGCCGTTGCGGTGCAGGTCGAGCGCGCAGTTCAGCGCGGTCTGGCCGCCCATGGTCGGCAGGATCGCGTCCGGGCGCTCCTTCTCGATGATGCGCTCGACCGCCTTCCAGGTGATCGGTTCGATGTAGGTGACGTCGGCCGTTTCCGGGTCGGTCATGATGGTCGCCGGGTTCGAGTTGACCAGGATGACCTTGTAGCCCTCTTCGCGCAGGGCCTTGCAGGCCTGGGCGCCGGAGTAGTCGAATTCCACCGCCTGGCCGATGACGATCGGGCCTGCGCCAATGATCAGGATGGATTTAATGTCAGAACGCTTTGGCATTTATTTCTTCTCCTGAGTCTTGGCTTTGGCTTGTTGCATGAGGCTGATGAAACGGTCGAACAGATACGAGACGTCGGTCGGGCCGGGCGAGGCTTCCGGGTGGCCCTGGAAGCAGAATGCCGGCTTGTCCGTGCGTTCGAAGCCCTGCAGCGAGCCGTCGAACAGCGAGACGTGGGTCACGCGGCAGTTGGCCGGCAGGGTCTCCTGGTCCACCGCGAAACCGTGGTTCTGCGAGGTGATCAGGACCTTCTTCGAATCCAGGTCCTGCACCGGGTGGTTGGCGCCGTGGTGGCCGAACTTCATCTTGAGCGTCTTGGCGCCCGAGGCCAGGGCCATGATCTGGTGGCCGAGGCAGATGCCGAAGGTCGGGATGCCCGAATCGATCACCTGTTTGGTCGCTTCGATCGCGTAGTCGCAGGCGGCCGGGTCGCCGGGGCCGTTGGCCAGGAAGATGCCGTCCGGGTTCAGGGCCAGCGCCTCGGCGGCGGTGGCCTGGGCCGGCAGCACGGTCACCTTGCAGCCGCGCTCGGCCAGCATGCGCAGGATGTTGCGCTTGACGCCGTAGTCGAAGGCGACCACGTGGAATTGCGGGTTGTCCTGCTTGCCGAAGCCTTCGCCCAGCTTCCATTCGGTCTCGGTGAAGACGTAGGGCTCTTTCACCGACACGACCTTGGCCAGGTCCATGCCGTTCAGGCCCGGGAAGGAGCGCGCCAGTTCGAGCGCCTGCGCTTCCGACGGCTCCACGCCCTGCTGGGCGGTCAGGATGGCGCCGTTCTGGGCGCCCTTCTCGCGCAGGATGCGGGTCAGCTTGCGCGTGTCGATGCCGGCGATGGCAACCACGTTTTCCTGCTTCAGGTAGTCCGACAGCGATTGGGTCGAGCGGAAGTTCGATGCCAGCAGCGGCAGGTCGCGAATGATGAGGCCGGCAGCATGCACCTTCGAGGCCTCCACGTCGGCCGGGTTCACGCCCTGGTTGCCGATGTGCGGATACGTCAGGGTAACGATCTGACGCGAATAGCTGGGGTCGGTAAGGATCTCCTGGTAGCCCGTGATCGCGGTGTTGAACACCACTTCACCGGTCGTGTGACCGATGGCTCCGATTGAATATCCTTTGAAAATGGTTCCGTCTGCGAGGGCCAGGATGGCTGGAACGGCTGGGCCAGAAAAAAATGGCGGCAAGGGCAACTCTCCAAGAAGGTTGCCGTAGCCGCGCCACGTCAGACCGACCATCATGAGCGGCAAAGCCGTACTGCTGCGCTCGCGCTCGGGTCGTTATGATGAAGGAGTGAGTGGGTAAGCGCTACGGCAGGTGAGTGATGGATAAACTTCCGAATTATAGCGCGAATCGTCCTACGCGGCAATCGGACATCCTTACATTCACCTGCCGTTCCACCGAGAAATTAAGCGCTCAGCGCGGCGATGCCGGCCTTGGCGATCTGCGCATCTTCGGTCGACTTCACGCCCGAGACGCCCACCGCGCCGATGGTGTGGCCATCGACCACGACCGGCACGCCGCCTTCCAGCATGCCCTGCAGTTCCGGTGCGCTCAGGAAGGACACGCGGCCGTTGTTGATCATGTCTTCATAGACTTTCGATTCGCGGCGGCCCAGCGCGGCGGTCTTGGCTTTCTGCGCGGCGATCTGCGAGGAGATCGGGGCCGCGCCATCCATGCGCTGCAGCCACAGCAGGTGGCCGCCGTCATCGACGATGGTGATCACGACGTTCCACTTGTTGGCGACGGCTTCCGCTTCCGCGGCGGCGGCCATCTTCTTGGCGTCTTCGAGGGTCAGAAAAGGCTTGGTTTGCATCTCTTGTCTTCCTATGTGGTGGTTGTAATTCTCGGCAAGGACTCAGGGAGCCGGGCTCAAAGCCTTGGCCTTGAGCCTGGCCTTCAGCTGCGACATGACCGACGCTGCGGCCTGTTCGCCGGCCAGCACCGCCAGGTTGCGGCCATTGAAGTCGGCGCTGCCCATTGCCCCGAGGGCCGGGGTGATGACGACGTCGGCGTCCTTCAGTTCGTGCTGGTTCAGGCGCTGGCCCATGATGGTAAAGGTCTGCATCAGCACGTCAAGCGAGCTGGCCGTGGCCTGGGCCTCGGTCGCGCTCGAAATATTCACGGCGATGATGAATTCGGCGCCCATCTCCCTGGCGAAGCGCACCGGCACCGGCGCCACCAGGCCGCCATCGACGTAGGTGTGGCCGGCGATGCTCACCGGCTGGAATACGCTCGGCACCGCCGACGAGGCGCGCACCGCCATGCCGGTATTGCCGCGCCTGAACAGGATCGGCTGGCCGGTCTTCAGGTCGGTCGCGACCGCGCCGAAGGGGATCTTCAGTTTTTCGATGGGCTGGTTGTGGACGGCCTTGTTTACATACGCCTGCAGGGCCTCGCCCTTCAGCACGCCCGGGGACTTGCTGAAGAAAGGCAGGGCCCAGTCGGAAATCGAGGCCTCGTCCATCTCCAGGGCCATCTTCTGCAGCGTGAAACCGTTGTAGCCGTAAGCGTACATCGCGCCGACCACCGAGCCGGCGCTGGTGCCGACCACGATGTCGGGCACGATGCCCTGGGCTTCGAGGGCCTTGATCACGCCGATGTGGGCAAAGCCGCGCGCGGCGCCGCCGCCGAGGGCCAGGCCGATCCTGAGCTTGCGGGGCGTGGGCTGCGGGGCGGGGGCGGCGGCGACGGAGGCGGCGGGCTGGGTGGGCGTGCTGCCGCAGCCGGCGAGCAGCGCGGCAGCGGCCGTGGCGAACAAGATGGAACGTCGGGACAACATCATCCGGGGTAGTTGGATCGGGTAAAAAAACGATTGTAACCCGAGTCCGGACAAGCTTGTTGCCGACTAGCCCGGCAAGGAGGTATTCGGCAGCGAAGCCGTAAACACACTCCCCTTCCCCGCCTGCGAAGCGATGGTGAGCTTGCCGCCATGCCGCAGCAGCACGTGCTTGACGATCGCCAGGCCCAGGCCGGTGCCCTGGGTCTCGCGCGAGCGGCTCTTGTCGACGCGGTAGAAGCGTTCGGTCAGGCGCGAAAGGTGCTGCTCGTCGATGCCGATGCCGGTGTCCGCGACCGAGAAGCGCAGGTCGTTCGCACCGCGCTCCCAGGCCAGCTTGATGCTGCCGCCTTCCGGCGTATACCGCACCGCATTGGTGGCCAGGTTGCCGAAGGCGCTGCGCAGTTCGTCGAGGCTGCCCATCACGTCCGGGCCGTCGACCGTGAAGTCGATCGTGTGGCGGCCGCCGGACAGCGCGCGCGCCTCCAGCGCCACCTGCTCCACCAGGTTCTTGATGTCGACCCGCTCGCGCTTGAGCGGATACTCGTCCGACTCCAGGCGCGACAGGGTCAGCATGTCGGCGATCAGGCGCTGCATGCGCTGCGCCTGTTCCGTCATCAGCTTCAGGTGGGCGGTGCGGGTACGCTCGTCCAGCCCGGGGTCGGCCATCGCGATCTCGAGGAAGCCGACGATCACCGTCAGCGGCGTGCGCAGCTCGTGCGAGGCGTTGGCGATGAAGTCGCGGCGCATCGCCTCGATGCGTTCGGTCTCGGTGGCGTCATGGGTCACCAGGATCTGCCGGCGGTTCTCGAAGGGGATCACCTGCACCACCAGCTTGCGGCCGCGGAAGGCGAGCGTCAGCGGCTGCTCGTAGCGGCCGAGGATGATGTAGTCGATGAAGTCCGGATGGCGGATCAGGTTCGTCACGCGCCGGCCCTTGTCCTTCTCCAGGGTCAGGCCCAGGTGGCGCTCGGCGGCCGGATTGCACCATTCGAGGAACAGCACGTCGTCCATGATCGCCACGCCTTCCGGCAGCAAATGCATCGCCTGGCGGAACCGTGCCAGCCATTCCGCCAGCTCGTCCTGGTGGCGCTCGTCGTCGCGGCGCAGGCGGTACAGGCGGGCGAACACGTCGGTCCAGGAGCCCCAGCCGTCCGGAAGCCGGCTGCTGTGCGGATGGTCCAGCCATTCGCCGAGCTGGTGCAGGTAGGCCAGCTGGACCACCAGCAGGGCCAGCGTGATCGCCAGCGCCAGCGCCAGGCCGGCCACCAGGCCGAACAGCCACCAGGCGACGCCGGCGGCCGCGAACACGAGACCCAGGCGCAGCAGCGCCGGTACCCAGAACAGCAAATGCGGATGCACGCCGGCCGGCGCCGGCTGGGGTGGGCTTGCTTCAGGCTTGGCGTCGGGAGCGGCTTGCACGGCTCACATCTCTTTCTCGGTCAGCATGTAGCCGACGCTGCGCACGGTCTTGATCAGTTTTTCGGCTTCCTTCAGCGCCTTGCGCAGCCGCAGCACGTGGACGTCGACGGTGCGTTCCTCGACGGCCGAGGCGTCGCCCCAGACCTTGTCCAGCAGCTGGCTGCGCGAGAACACGCGCTCGCGGTGCGCCATCAGGAACTTCAGCAGGCGGTATTCCGCATTTCCCATCTCGAGCTGGCGGCCGTCCAGGCTAACGGTACAGCTGCCCGGGTCCAGGGTCACCGGCCCGGCGGACAGCGGCGCCTCGGCCAGGTGCGGGCTCTTGCGCCGCAACAGGGCCTTGGCGCGCGCCACCAGCTCGCGCGGCGAGAAGGGCTTGGTGATGTAGTCGTCGGCGCCCGTGTTGAGGCCGGCGATCTTGTCCTCTTCCATGCTCTTCGCGGTCAGCATGATCACCGGGATCTCCTGGAAGTCGCGGTCGCCGCGCAGGCGCGACAGCAGCCGCAGGCCGCTCTGGTCGGGCAGCATCCAGTCCAGCAGCAGCAGGTCGGGACGCCCCTGCACGATCGAATCCCAGGCCGCGGCCACGTTGGCGGCCGTACGGATCTCCCAGCCGGTCTCGCGCAGCGAATAGCTCACCAGCTCGACGATCGCCGGCTCGTCTTCGACGATCAGGACACTCGTGTTGGACGCCATCCGCTCAGCCTTCCGCGTGGCCGGCCAGGGCCGCCTTCGAGTGGCGGATATCGCGCCCCTCGGCCACGTAGATCACGTATTCCGCGATGTTCTTGGCGTGGTCGCCGATGCGTTCGATCGCCTTGGCCACCCACAGCGTGTCGAGGGCCGAGGAGATGGTGCGCGGATCTTCCATCATGAAGGTGATCATGTTGCGCAGGATGGTGCGGAACTCGAAATCGATCTCGTCGTCGCGGGCGATGATCTGCAAGGCCTGCTTGCCGTCCAGCCGGGCGAAGGCGTCGAGCGAGTCATGCAGCATGTCGGCGGTGTTGCGCGAGATCGTGCGCACGATGTCGTAGTGGTTGAAGCCGATCAGCCCGCGCTCGTGCATGCTCCTGGCGGTGCGCGCGATCTTGCTGGCCTCGTCGCCGATGCGTTCGAGGTCGGTGATCACCTTGATGGTCGCCATCACGGTGCGCAGGTCGTTCGCGGCCGGCTGGCGGCGCACGATCAGGTGGCTGCAGGCATCGTCCAGCTGGACTTCGAGCTGGTTGACGGCCTGGTCGTCGGCCATGACCTTGTCGGCCTGCTCGGCGTTACCGACCCGGAAAGCCTCGAGCGACTCGTCGAACTGGGTTTCCACCATGCCGCCCATGAGCAGCACCTTGGAACGGATGGCTTCCAGTTCCTGGTCGTACTGCTTGGAAGAATGCTCGCCTACCATGTCTGTGTTTCCTGTTCTATATGGTTATCTTACCGTATCAGCCGAAGCGGCCGGTGATGTAGTCTTGCGTTTCTTTGCGGGTCGGATTCATGAACAGCTGGTCCGTCTCGCCGAACTCGACCAGCTCGCCCAGGTACATGTAGGCCGTGTAGTCCGAGCAGCGCGCGGCCTGCTGCATGTTGTGGGTCACGATGGCGATCGTGTAGTCGCCCTTCAGTTCGCTGATCAGTTCCTCGATCTTGGCGGTCGAGATCGGATCCAGCGCCGAAGTCGGCTCGTCGAGCAGCAGCACGTCCGGCTTGACCGCGACGCCGCGCGCGATGCACAGGCGCTGCTGCTGGCCGCCCGACAGCGACAGGCCGCTCTTGTTCAGCTTGTCCTTGACCTCGAGCCACAGGGCCGCCTTCTTCAGCGCCCATTCGACCCGCTCGTCCATCTCGCCCTTCGACAGGTTCTCGTACAGGCGCACCCCGAAGGCGATGTTGTCGTAGACCGACATCGGGAACGGGGTCGGCTTCTGGAACACCATGCCGACCTTGGCGCGCAGCATGTTCACGTCCACGCCCGGCTCCAGGATGTTGCGGCCGCGGTAGAGGATCGAGCCTTCGGCGCGCTGGCCCGGGTACAGATCGTACATGCGGTTCAAGGTGCGCAGCAGGGTCGACTTGCCGCAGCCCGAGGGGCCGATGAAGGCCGTGACCTGCTTGTCGTGGATGTCGAGGCTGACGTTCTTCAGGCTCTGGGTCTTCCCATAGTAGAAGTCCAGGCCGGAGATCTCGATGGTCTTGGTCTTCGGCTTGTTCAGGGGTGCGTTCACGGCGGCTTGGGTCATCATGGGTTTCGGGTCAAAGCGCATTATTGCGGGCTCTTTTGGCGGAACAGGGTCCGCGACAGGATATTCAGGAGCAGCACGCTGAAGGTCACCAGCAGGGCCGCGCCCCAGGCGATCGACTGCCAGTCTTCGTAGGGGCTCATGGCGAAGCGGTAGATCACCACCGGCAGGTTGGCCATCGGCTGGTTCATGTCGGCCGTGAAGAACTGGTTGTTCAGGGCCGTGAACAGCAGCGGCGCGGTCTCGCCCGAGATGCGGGCCACGGCCAGCAGCACGCCGGTCACGACGCCGGCCTTCACCGCGCGCAGGCGCACCGTGGTCGCCACCTTCCAGCGCGGCGCGCCGAGGGCGAAAGCCGCCTCGAGCAGGCTGTTCGGAACCAGGTGCAGCATGTTGTCGGTGGTGCGCACCACCACCGGAATCGCGATCAGCGACAGCGCCAGCGTGCCGGCATAGCCCGAGAAGTGGCCCATGCGCGGCACCAGCAGCGCGTACACGAACAGGCCGATCACGATCGAGGGCGCCGACAGCATGATGTCGGTGACGAAGCGCGTGACGGCGGCGAACTTGTTGTTCTGGCCGTACTCGGCCAGGTAGATGCCGGCCAGGATGCCGATCGGCGTCGAGACCGCGGTCGACAGGCCCACCATCAGCAGGCTGCCGACGATGGCGTTGCGGATGCCGCCTTCACTGCCCGGCGCCGGCGTGTCCAGCGAGAACAGGGTGTGCGAGAGCGCGCCGAAGCCGTGCACCAGCAGGGTGAACAGGATCCAGGCCAGGAAGCCCAGGCCGATGGCCATGGCCAGCACCGACAGCGCGATGCCGACGCGGTGGCCGAGCAGGCGGCGGCGGTAGACAGGATTCATAGCGCCTTCCATTACTTCACTCCTTCTTTGCGGGACATCCCCAGCAGCATCAGTTTGGCGGCCGACAGCACCACGAAGGTGATCGCGAACAGGATCAGGCCCAGCGCGAACAGCGAGGACACGTGCAGCGGCGAGCTGGCCTCGGCGAATTCGTTGGCCAGCGTCGACGAGATCGAGTTACCGGCGGCGAACAGCGACCACGAAAGCTCGTTCGCATTGCCGATGACGAAGGTGACGGCCATGGTCTCGCCGAGCGCGCGGCCCAGGCCCAGCATCACGCCGCCGACCACGCCGGTACGGGTGTAAGGCAGCACGATCTTGCGCACCACTTCCCACTTGGTGCAGCCGAGGCCGTACGCCGATTCCTTCAGCACCGCGGGGACGATCTCGAACACGTCGCGCATCACGGAAGCGATGAAGGGGATGATCATCACGGCCAGGATCAGGCCGGCGGTCAGGATGCCGAGACCCATGGTCGGCCCCTGGAACAGCGGGCCGATCAGGGGCAGTACGCCGAGGGTCTTCTTCAGCAGCGGCTGGATGTGGTCGCCGAACATCGGCGCGAACACGAACAGGCCCCACATGCCGTAGATGATGGAGGGGACGCCGGCCAGCAGCTCGACCGCGGTGCCCATCGGGCGGCGCAGCCAGGCCGGGCAGATCTCGGTCAGGAACAGGGCGATGCCGAAGCTGATCGGCACCGCCACCAGCAGCGCGATCAGCGAGGTCGCCAGGGTGCCGGTGATGGCGATCAGGGCGCCGAACTGGTCGTTGACGGGATCCCACTCGTTGCGCGCGATGAAGTGGGCGCCGAACTCGCGGAACGCGGGCGCCGCGCCGACCGCCAGCGAAACGATGATCCCGAGCAGCACCACCAGCACGGAGCCAGCGAACAGCAGCGTGATCTTATGGAAGAAAAAATCCTGGATGCGCTGGGTGCGCATGGTGCTGCGCAGGCGGGCAGCGCTGGCTTCGTCCAGGGCTGCCTGCTGGTCCGCCTGGCTGGCGGCGATCGCGGTTTGTTGGTTCATGTAATCGTTCAGTTTGTTGCCTTGGTCGTCGTTCCCGCGAAGGCGGGAACGACGACCATGCTTACCAGATCGCCTTGCCCGAAGCATCCTTCAGATTCGCCTTCCAGGCATCTTCGACCAGCTTGGTGACCGAAGCCGGCATCGGCACGTAGTCGAGGTCGGCCGCGGCGGCGCCGCCGTTCTTGAAGGCGTAGTCGAAGAATTTCAGCACTTCCTTGCCCTTGGCGGCATCGAGCTGCGCCTTGTACACCAGGATGTAGGAGGCGCCGGTGATCGGCCAGGCGGCCTTGCCCGGCTGGTCGGTCAGGACCACGGCCATGCCCGGGGCCTTGGCCCAGTCGGCGTTGGCGGCGGCGGCCTTGAAGGCGTCGTCATCCGGCTGCACGAAGGCGCCGTCGTGGTTCTTCAGCTGGGTGTGGCCCATCTTGTTCTTCTTCGCGTAGGCCCACTCGACGTAGCCGATCGCGCCCTTGATGCGCTGGACGTTGGCGGCGACGCCGTCATTGCCCTTGCCGCCCACGCCCGTCGCCCATTTCACGGCGGTGCCGGCGCCGATCTTCGACTTGAATGCCGGGCTGGATTTCGACAGGTAGTCGGTGAACAGGAAGGAGGTGCCGGAGCCGTCGGCGCGGTGCACGACGGTGATGTCTTCGGCCGGCAGCTTCACGCCCGGGTTCAGGGCCGCGATCGCCTGGTCGTTCCACTTGGTGATCTTGCCGAGGTAGATGTCGGCGACGACCGGGCCGGTCAGCTTCAGCTGGCCCGGGGCGATGCCGTCCAGGTTCACCACCGTCACCACGCCGCCCATGATGGCCGGGAACTGGAACAGGCCCGACTTGTTCAGCTCGTCGGCCGGCAGCGGCATGTCGGACGCGCCGAAGTCGACGGTCCTGGCCTTGATCTGCTTGATGCCGGCGCCCGAGCCGACCGACTGGTAGTTGAGGCCATTGCCGGTGGCCTTCTTGTACATCTCGGCCCACTTGGCGTAGATCGGGTACGGGAAGGTAGCGCCTGCACCGGTGATATCCGCCGCCAGCACCGCGGTGCTCGCGAAGGTGGCCGAGGTGCCGATGATGATGGTTGCCAGCAGTTGCTTCATGCGCATATCAAGTCCTTGGTAACTTGGTTAAGGGTGGTGATGCGGTATTAATGCTGCGCAGTGTAGTGAGCAAATATGACGGCTTTATGACACGGCTGTCATGCATGTCATATTTGCCCGGGCCGACGGTTTCGCCCGCAAAACTCGTCTATACAACTATTGTTTCGGAACAATGAATTGGGCGCTTGTAAATACGTCGCGGTCTGCTACCGTGAGAGTGTAGACCTTGATTGGAGGGCTTGCACAGCGTGAGCATGGCACGCACGTAAAACATGCGGAATCATCGGGGAGGACTCGCCAAACGGCGTTGTAGGTCCATGTTGAGCATGATTGTTACAGGCGTAGTAATGGCCGGGATCGCAGGACTGGTGGTGTTCGAGGCCATCTGCGAAGGCCACGGTTGCTCGGGGAAATTGCGGGACCGCTATCACGAATAGCGTATATGGCTAGATAGCCTGATAAACGAAGCGGCGAGGCCCTTGGGGCGCTCGCCGCTTGTCATATTTAACGCAGAAAGTTAACGCAGGAAGCGCGAAAGCTGGGCCATGGCGCTCAGGTCCAGGTTCAGGAACTGGAAGCCGGCCTTGAACTCGCCCCCGCTGAAAATACAATAGATGACTTTCGCGCGCGCCATGATGGACGCCAGCTTGCCCTCGACCAGCAGGTCGAAGCCCACCTGCCCTGTCTGCCCCACCTGCAGCGGATGCGCTACCGCGATGCTGACGCCGTTGGAACCGATATCCGAGGTCCGCCCCGGCATCGGCGCCTGGCCCTCCATCGCGATGACCGCCTTCACTTTCACGATCTTGCGTGCCGATTGCCTTTGATCTGTCATTACGCCTTACCTTGCCTTGCTGTTATCAAACCAGCCAGGGATTATAAAGCTTCAAAGCGCTCGACAACAGCTTCAGGGGCACTTTCAGTCGAGTTCGCGCAGTTTGTTGAAAGCCTCGTCGATACGTTCGACCGCCACGATGGTCATCCCCTCGATCGGCTGCTTCGGCACATTCGACTTCGGGATCACGGCCACCGAAAAGCCCAGCTTGGCGGCTTCGCGCAGGCGCTCCTGGCCGCGCGGGGCCGGGCGGATTTCGCCGGCCAGGCCGACCTCGCCGAACACCACCAGGCCGCGCGGCAGCGGCTTGCTGCGCATCGATGAATTAATGGCCAGCAGGACGGCCAGGTCGGCCGCCGGCTCGGTGATCTTCACGCCGCCCACTGCGTTGATGAACACGTCCTGGTCGAAGGCGGCGATGCCGGCATGCCGGTGCAGCACCGCCAGCAGCATCGCCAGGCGGTTCTGCTCCAGGCCGACCGACAGGCGGCGCGCGTTCGGCAGGTGGCTGGTGTCGACCAGGGCCTGGATCTCGACCAGCAGCGGCCGCGTCCCCTCCTGGGTCACCATCACGCAGGAGCCCGGCACCTGGCTGTCGTGTTGCGACAGGAACAGGGCCGATGGGTTCGACACCCCTTTCAGGCCCTTTTCCGTCATCGCGAACACGCCCAGCTCGTTGACCGCGCCGAAGCGGTTCTTGATCGCCCGCACCAGGCGGAAGCTGCTCTGGGTGTCGCCCTCGAAGTACAGCACGGTGTCGACGATGTGCTCGAGCACGCGAGGACCGGCCAGCGAACCCTCTTTCGTGACGTGGCCGACCAGGATGATGGTCACGCCGGTCTGCTTGGCCACCCGGGTCAGCTGGGCCGCGCACTCGCGCACCTGGGACACCGAGCCCGGCGCCGAAGTCAGCGCATCCGAGTACAGGGTCTGGATCGAGTCGATCACGCACACGTCCGGCTTGATGTCGGCGATGGTGCCGAGGATCTTCTCGAGCTGGATCTCGGCCTGCAGCTTGAGCTCTTTCGCCTCGACCTGCAGGCGGCGCGCGCGCAGGGCGATCTGGGCGCCGGATTCCTCGCCCGAGACATATAAAGTATTGCGGGTGGCGGCCAGGTTGGCCAGCGCCTGCAGCAGCAGGGTCGACTTGCCGATGCCGGGGTCGCCGCCGATCAGCACCACGCCGCCGGCCACCAGGCCGCCGCCCAGCACGCGGTCGAATTCCTCGATGCCGGTGCCGAAACGCGGCACGTCGATCGCGTCGATGTCGGCCAGCGACAGCACCGGCGCGGTCTGCGCCAGGCTTTTATGCATGCCGGGAGTCTGCGACATCCGGTTCAGGCCGGCGGTCTCGACCTGCTCGCTCATGGTATTCCATGCCTTGCAGTCGCCGCACTGGCCGGTCCAGCGGCTGGCCACGCTGCCGCAATCGTTACAGACGAAACTGGTACGTGCTTTTGCCATTGCTATATATATGTATTAGTCGGTTCCAAGTCGGCCCTCGGCGACCCGCACGCGCGGCGCCAGGGCGCACATCAGTTCATAGCCGATCGTGCCGGCGCCCTGCGCCACCTCGTCGATCGGCAGGCCGTCGCCCCACAGGGTCACCTTGCTGCCGACGCGCGCATTGGCGACCGGCGTCAGGTCGACCGTCATCATGTCCATCGAGACCCGGCCGATCAGGCGCGTCTTGACGCCGTCGACGATCACCGGCGTGCCGTGCTCGGCATGGCGCGGGTAGCCGTCCGCATAGCCGCAGGCCACCACGCCGATCGTCATCGGCGCCTCCGCGACAAAGCGGCTGCCGTAGCCGACGGTGTCGCCCGCCGCCAGCTGCTGGATGCCGATGACCTCGGATTTCAGGGTCATGGTCGGCAGCAGGCCGTAGGCGCCGGCCGAGACGCCGCCGCCCGGGGTGCCGCCGTACAGCATCACGCCGGGGCGGACCCAGTCATTGTGCAATTCCTTGGCCAGCGCAGCCTGGTGCAGCACGCCGCCGGAATTCGACAGGCTGCGCTGCCCTTCCAGCCCGGCCGCGCCTTCGCGGAAGCGGCGCACCTGTTCGGCAATCGACAGGCGCGGGTGCTCCAGCTCGTCGGCGTTGGCGAAGTGGGTCATCAGGGTGATGTTGCGGATGCCGGGGATCGCGCGCAGGCGCCGGTAGGCCGCCGCATACTCCTCGGGACGGAAGCCGAGCCGATTCATTCCGGTATTCATCTTCAGGTGCACATCGATCGGGCGGTAGAGCTGGGTGTATTCCAACATTTTCACCTGCTCGATGCAGTGCACCGCGCTATTGATATTGTGCTCGGCCAGCAAGGGCACGTCAGCGTCGTCGAAAATCCCTTCCAGCAGCAGGATCGGCTTGACCCAGCCCAGCTCGCGCAGGCGCAGCGCGTTCTCGGTCTCGATCAGGGCCAGGCCGTCGGCCTCGGCAAAGCCGCGCATGCCGCACTCCAGGCCGTGGCCGTAGGCGTTCGCCTTGACCACCGCCCATACCCGCGCCGTGGGCGCGCAGGCGCGCGCGCGGGCGAGGTTGTGCTGCATTGCATCGAGATGGATGATGGCGTGGAGGGGACGTGGCATGGGCGGAAGATGGGGGCGAATCTGGCGAACGGAAGTGCCATTTTAGCGCCAACCGGGCGTCCTGCTGTTGAAATGGCGAATTGTCGATTTCTTTGGGCTGGCGGTCTTTCATGGTATAAAGCAACCCACACTAGTTTTTAGAACGTCTCGAATGAATCGTGGTTTTTACACCATCATGGCGGCGCAGTTTTTTTCGTCGCTGGCAGATAACGCATTGATCTTCGTTGCGATCGGTCTGCTGACGGCGATGAAAGCCCCACCCTCGCTGACGCCCCTGCTGAAGCTGTCCTTCGTGCTGTTCTACGTCCTGCTGGCCGCGTTCGTCGGCGCGTTCGCCGATTCGATGCCCAAGGGGCGGGTCATGTTCATCGCCAACCTGATCAAGGTGTTCGGCTGCTGCCTCATCTTCTTCGGCGTCCATCCGCTGATCGCCTGCGCCGTGGTCGGTTTCGGCGCCGCCGTGTATTCGCCGGCCAAGTACGGCATCCTGACCGAGCTGCTGCCGCCCGAAAAACTGGTCGCGGCCAATGGCTGGATCGAAGGCCTGACCGTGATGTCGATCATCCTCGGCACCGTGATGGGCGGCGCGCTGGTCAGCACCCATGGCGGCGCCTGGCTGATGACGCTGGACTTCCCCGTCATCGATACCGGCATCGACACCCCGGTCAAGGCTTCGCTGGCGGTGCTGATCGCCGTGTACGCGCTGGCCGCCCTGTTCAACCTGCGCATCCCCGACACCGGCGCCCACTATGAACACCAGGAGCGCAATCCGATCAAGCTGATCGCCGACTTCGCCGAATGCTCGGCCACGCTGTGGAAAGACAAGCTGGGCCAGATCTCGCTGGCTGTGACGACCCTGTTCTGGGGCGCCGGCGCGACCCTGCAGTTCATCGTGCTGAAGTGGGCCGAGCGTTCGCTGCATATGAAGCTGGACAAGGCCTCGACCCTGATCGGCGTGGTCGCGATCGGGGTGGCGGTCGGCGCCGCGATGGCGGCCAAGATGATCCCGCTGAAGAAATCGCTGACCGTGATCCCGCTCGGCATCATCATGGGCATCGTGGTGATGGCCATGACCCTGGTGTATTCGGTGACCGTCGCCGTGCCGCTGCTCCTGATCATCGGCCTGCTGTCCGGCTTCTTCGTGGTGCCGATGAACGCCCTGCTGCAGCACCGCGGCCACGTGCTGATGAGCGCCGGCCATTCGATCGCCGTGCAGAACTTCAACGAGAACCTGTCGATCCTGACCATGCTGGCCGTGTACGCCATCATGATCACGCTGAACCTGGACCTGAACGTCATCATCGTCCTGTTCGGCTTCGCCCTCGCCGGCCTGATGTTCCTGATCGGCCGCCGCCACGCCGCCAACCAGCGCGAGCACGACTCGCTGGCGCTGATTGGCGAGCACAAGCACTGATTTGTTGCCAAAAACCGGGGTCAGACTCCGGTTTTTGGCAATTTCTTCTGCACTCTTTCCAAAATTTGGAGTCTGACCCCGGTTTGATGTTTGTCAGGGATATGGGCGGGCGCCGGCGCGTTCGCGCCAGTCGTCGGGGACGATGAAGCCGCGCTCGATCTCGACGATGCTGCCTTCGCCATTGCTGCGGTCGTCGCGGACCACCGCCACCAGCACGGGATTGCCCGCGTTCTCGAAATGATCGGCCAGCTCGGCGACCAATTGGGCGCGGTCCAGCATCCAGGTCGCGGACGAGGCCCGGAACGGCGGCAGCCACTGCAGGCGCGGCAGGACCAGGAAGCGGTCGGCATCCATCTGCTCGAGTTCCGACAGCGCGCACCAGAAGCCGCGGCAGTGGCCGGCGGTGATGCCGCCCATCGCAAAATAGGTCCCGGCCGGATAGAACAGCCAGCCCTTCACCAGCGCCTTCGCACTCACCACCGGACGCGGCAGCAGCTCCTGCGCCGCCGGATGCGCGCCGAGCTGGAGCTGGCGGTCGAAGACCTTGCGCATCTTGCGGCCCAGGCTGTCGGCCAGGTTGGGACCGACGAAGTTGTCGAAGCTCGACACGATATCGCCGTGGACTTCGCCCTGCAGCAGGTAGAACTTGGTGGCGAACTCGATGTGCTCGACGCCATCCGGCCCGGCATCGAGCAGGAAGTCGAATTCGCCGATGGTGGCGTCGCGCCCGGCCCGCACCTGCACCCCATGGGCGACCAGCCTGCCCTGCTCGGCGAAATAGAAGGCCATCAGCTTTTCCGCGTACAGGCCGAGGCGGGTACTCGGCTTGGCGCCGAGGGCGGCGTCGAGCGCCGACGGATCCTCGTCCAGCGCCGCCAGCCAGCGCTCGGTCGCAGGCAGGA
The DNA here is from genome assembly GCF_001412595.2 of Massilia sp. WG5. Classification (NCBI taxonomy): domain Bacteria; kingdom Pseudomonadati; phylum Pseudomonadota; class Betaproteobacteria; order Burkholderiales; family Oxalobacteraceae; genus Massilia; species Massilia sp. WG5. The sequence continues at coordinate 5,604,149 of NZ_CP012640.2, read as the reverse complement.
CCGGGCCGAGGGTGGCGATCCGGCCTTCCCAGTGCGGATCGTGGATGTCGAGCAGGTCGGGCGCGTCCAGCAGCCAGGCCAGGGCCCGCACCCGGGCGCGCCGCAGATGGCCCCAGCGGCGCTCGAAATACGACTGGTAATTGTCAGCCGCGCCGCGCACCGGCGCTTCCATCGGCCGCAGCGCTGGCGGCGCGCGCCCGGCACAGGTCGGCCCAGGCCAGGGCCTTGTCGCCGCCGCGCCGCAGCAGCTCGCCCGGATGGAGGGTCGCCACCAGGGTCGCCCCGGCGCCTGGCAAGGGATACGGACCTCCACGCACGCCGGCCAGCGGCTCCGCCAGCGGGCGTCCGAGCAGGGTATTGGCCGCGATCTGGCCCAGGGTCAGCACGGTGCCGGCGCCGGTCAGCGCCAGCTCGCGCTCCAGGTAGGGTCGACAGGCCATCGCTTCCTCGGGCGTCGGCGCGCGGTCGCCACCGGCCGGGGTGGTCGGGCGGCACTTGATCAGGTTGGTGATGTAGACCTCGCGCTCGCGCGACAGCTCCACCGCCGCCAGCATATTGTCGAGCAGCTTGCCGGGCTCGCCGGCCAGCGGCACGCGGGCCTTCTCGTCGGCCGCGGTCGAGGCGCCGACCGCCACCAGCCAGCGCGCCTTCCTGGCGCCCGTGCCCGGCACCGGCGCGCGGCCCTCGCGGCAGGCGCTGCAGCGGCGGCAGGAGGCGATCGCCAGCCCCAGTTGGTCCCAGTCCATCTGCGCGATCTCTTCCGGCGTGGCATCGGCCGGCAAAGCGGCGTCGTCCCAGGCCAGGTCTTCGGGCGCGACCGGCGCCAGCGCCGACACCGACTGGGCGACCGGCTGCAGCGGACGCGGGCCCGGCTGCACCGGTCGCGGCGCAGGCGCAGGCGCAGGTGCAGGCGCAGGTGCGGCCGGCGGCGCAGGCGGCGCGGCCTGGGCGGGCGCAGGTGGGGACACGACCGCGCCGAAAGCGTCTTCGGCCGCATCCTGGCGCGCGGCCGGCAGCGCTTCGGCCACCGCCGGCGCGCTTGCCAAGGCCGCTTCTTCAGCCCGCGCAGCTTCGGCAAGCGGCGCCTCGCTTGCTGCATTCCGCAGATGCCAGAGCGGCGCAATCCCCATCTCCGCCAGGAAGATGGCGTCGCGTTCGGCAAACCCGTTCATAGTACAAACCTCATCACGATCGCGTCCTCGCGCTTTCCCTCATGGGCTGGATAATACCCCTTGCGGCGCCCGATCTGCGTGTAACCGTAGCGCTCGTACACCTGCAGCGCGCGCCCGTTCGAGGGCCGCACTTCCAGCAGGATCGAGCCCATGCCCATCGCGCGCGCACGTGCGACGATCCGGTCCAGCAGATAGCGGCCCAGGCCGCTGCCCTGACGCTCGCCGCTGACGGCGACGTCCAGCAGGTGGGCTTCGTCCACCGCATACATCAGCAGGAAGTAGCCGGCCAGTTGCCCTTCGTCCGGCTCGCGCAGCACCCAGGCGTCATAGCCGCTGGCCAGCGAATCGACGAAGTTGGCGCGGCTCCAGGGATGCGGAAACACGCTGCATTCCAGCGCATGCACCTCGTCGATGTCGGCCACCACCATCGGGCGCAGCGCCAGCCCATCCCGCGCGGTGGCGCCCAGTTCCGGCGATGCGCTCATCAGCCGGCCGCCTTCGCCGCATTGATCGCCTGGCGCTCGGCGCTGGTGTAGGCCACCTTGTTGCGCAGGTAGAGCGGCTGGGCCTGGTCGGCCGGCACCGCCTGGCCGGCGGCCAGCGCATGCACGCCCAGCAAGGCCAGCTCGCGCGCATGCGGCAGCACGCCGCCGAGGGCATTCGCGGCGAAGTCCTTGCCGGCAAACGCTTCCGGGTAGGCCGCGAAACCGTTGCCGCAGGCGGCCAGGCCGTTCGCGGGCAGCGGCGCGACGTCCTGCGGCGCGCACAGCGCAGGCGCCGAGACTTCGCGCCAGTTGCCGTTTTCATAGCGGTACTGCGCCCAGTAGACCTCGCCCATGCGCGCGTCCAGCACGGCCAGCACCTCGGTCGCGGAGCTCGCAGCGCGGCAGGCTTCGGCCATCGCTTCCAGGGTCACCATCGGCAGCACCGGCAGGCCGGCGCCGAAAGCCAGGCCCTGGGCCACGCCGCAGGCGGTGCGCACGCCGGTGAAGGAACCTGGGCCGGCGCCGAAGGCGATGGCGTCGCAGTCGGCCAGCTTGACGCCGGCCTCGCGCAGCAGCTCCTGCACCATCGGCAGCACCGATTGCGAATGGGTGCGCACCCCTTCGGATTCGCGGGCGAAGACGGTGGAAGAGGCGGCCGGCGCGGTGGCGTCGCTGTTGAACAGCGCGCAGGACGCCAGCTCGGACGAGGTTTCGATGGCAAGGATGATAGGCATGCCGTATTTTAACCCGTGGCGCCTGTCGGCCAAAAGCCGTAAAATCCGGCCCATGCCTAGCCTGTTACTTGAGTCCGACAACCGAGACCAGCTCGCCGCCGCCCTGGATGGCGAGGGATGGGTCGTCGCCTGCCTGTGCGCCGCCTGGTGCGGCACCTGCTCGACCTACCGCGCCGGCTTCGAGTCCCTGGCCGCGCGCCACCCGGACAAGACCTTCGTCTGGATCGACATCGAAGACCAGGCCGACGTGGTCGGCGACCTCGACGTCGACAACTTCCCTACCCTGCTGCTGCAACGCGGCGACCGGGTCGCCTTCTTCGGCGCCATGCTGCCGGATGCGAACGTGGCCGACCGCCTGGTGCAGTCGCAGGCCGCCCTTCCGGACGACGAACTGGCGCGCCTGGCGACGTCCAGCGAGGAGCGGCGCGCGTGGCAGCGGGAGTGCAATTTGCGCACTCTGTTGGCAAACGCCGATTCTTAAGCCAGCCGCAGCGGCAGGCTGCGCAGCCGCTGCCCCGTCAACTTGAATACCGCGCTCGCCACCGCCGGCGCCACCGGCGGCGTGGCGGGCTCGCCCATGCCCTCGGGCGGCTCGATGCTGGGGACGATCACGGTCTCGACCAGCGGCGCCTCGTTCATCCGCAACACCGGATAATCGCCGAAGTTGGTCTGCTGGACCTGTCCGTCCTTCAGCGTGATCTCGCCGGCGAGCGCCGCCGACAGGCCGAACACCACCGCCGACTCGACCTGCTGGGCCAGGATGTTCGGGTTCACGACGATCCCGCAATCGACCGCGCATACCACGCGGTGCACGCGGATCTGCTTGTCGAGCACGGACACCTCGGCCACCTGGGCCACGATGCTGCCGAAGGACTGGTGCACCGCCACGCCATGCGCCCGGCCCTCCGGCGCGCTGCCGGCCTTGGCCAGGGCCGCGTCCAGCACCGCCAGGTGGCGCGGATGCCCGCGCAGCAGTTCGCGCCGCAGCAGCACCGGGTCCTTGCCGGCCGCATGCGCGACCTCGTCCAGGAAGCCTTCCTTGAAGAAGGCGTTGTGCGAGTGGCCGACCGAGCGCCAGTAGCCGATCGATACCGCGCTGTCGGCGATCACGTGGGCGATGCGGCGGTTCGGGATCGCATACTGCATGTCGTACTCGCCCTCGGCCGTGGTCTTGTCCGGGCCGATGCCGGGCAGGCCCAGGTTGCGCGGGAAGTACTGGTGGCCGATCGCGCCGCTGACCGATTTGTTATCCCAGGCGATCACGTTGCCCTGGGCGTCCAGCTTCGCGGCAAAGCGCTCCAGCGCCTGGGGGCGGTAGACGTCGTGCCCGATATCGTCCTCGCGGGTCCAGACCAGCTGCACCGCCTGGCCCGGGACTGCCCTGGCGATGGCGACCGCCTGCGCCACCATATCGGTTTCCAGGCGCCGCCCGAAACCGCCGCCCAGCAGCATCACGTCGAGCGCGACGTCGGCGCGGTCGACGCCGGCGACCCTGGCCGCCACCTCGACCGCCACGCTCGGCACCTGGGTCGAGGTCCACAGCTTCAGCTTGCCGTCCTTGAGCTGGGCGGTGCAGTTGATCGGCTCCATGGTGGCGTGCGCCAGGAAGGGCGCGCGGTATTCGGCCTGCAGGGTCCTGGCGCCCTGCACGTCCTGGCTGCCGCTCTCGAAATAGGTGAAGCCGGATTCGCTGTCGAGCAGCTTCGCGAAGTCGGCGAAGATCGCCTCGCTGGACAGCCCGGCGTGCGGGCTGGCGCTCCATGTGACGGACAGCGCGCCGGCCGCCTGCTTCGCCTGCCACCAGGTCTTCGCCACCACCGCCACGCCGGCGCCGGCGCCGGAAAACCGCGGCAGCGCCGACGACACCTCGACCACCTTCACCACGCCCGGCATCGCCAGTGCCTTCGCCGCGTCGAAGGACGCGACACCCGCGCCGACTACCGGCGCCATCCTGACGGCGGCGTACAGCATGCCGGGCACGCGCGCGTCGATGCCGAACAGCGCCGTGCCGTTCACCTTGGCCGGGCTGTCGCGGCGCGGCACCGGCTGGCCGATCAGGCGGAATTCGGCCGGCGTCTTCAGGCGCACGTCGCCCGGTTCGATATCGGCGCCGACGCTCGCTGCGCGTGCGGCCAGTTCGCCGTAGCCGAGACGGCGGCCGTCGGGATGCAGGACGAAGCCGTCGCGCGTCGCCAGGCGCGCCGCCTCGATCTTCCACTGTTCGGCGGCGGCGCGCAGCAGCATCGCGCGCGCCACCGCGCCCGCTTCGCGCATCGGCATCCATGCGTCCTTCACGCTGGTCGAGCCGCCCGTGAACATCAGGCCCAGCTCGCGGCCGACCTTGGACATCACCCATTGCACGCCCTGCTTGAGGCTGCCGCGGTCGTCGGGGTGGAAAGGCAGGTTCTCGCGCAGCACGGTGAGGTTGCCGAAGATCTTGTCGATCGGCGCCTGGGAGATGCGGACGCTCGCCAGGGGGGCGTCGAGCTCCTCGGCCAGCAGCATCGGCAGCGCGGTGTTCACGCCCTGCCCCATCTCGCTGCGCGGCACCACCACCGAGACGGTGCCGTCGGCCGCGATCGCGACCCAGCCGTTGAGGGCGACCGCGCCCGCCTCCACGGCCAGCGGGCTGGCGGTGCGCAGGCGCTGGCGCGGCGGCATCAAGCCCCAGCCGACCATCAGCGCGCCGCCGGCGGCCAGGCCGCCCAGCAGAAAGCGGCGCCTGCCAGCGGAGGGAGTTCGCGCCGTGCCCCTAGGCTTGCTCTTGCTCTTGCCCTGCTCCGGCGTATCCATATCGCGCATTATCATATTGTCCCCATTGTGCAAACAGCTGCTCCGGCGGCAAGGGCCGGGCATACAGGTATCCCTGCGCGCGCCGGCAGCCGTGCCGCAGCAGGAAGGCCGCCTGCTCGACCGTCTCGACGCCCTCCGCGATCACCGCCAGGTTCATGCTCTTGCCGAGCTGGATGATGGCGATCGCGATCGCTTCGTCGTTCGGATCGGTCGAGATGTCCTTGATGAAGCTGCGGTCGATCTTCAGCGTCTGCACCGGCAGCCGCTTCAGGTAGGCCAGCGAGGAATAGCCGGTGCCGAAATCGTCGATCGCGAGCCCGACGCCGATCGCGTGCAAGTCGTTAATATACTGCATGGCGTCGCCGGTGTTCATGATCACCGATTCGGTTACCTCGAGCTGCAGGCGCTGCGGCGGCAGACCGGTCTCGCGCAGCACCTTTTCGACCTGGCCGGCGATGCCGCCGCGGTCGAACTGGCGGGCCGACAGGTTGACCGCGATCTTCGGCACGGACAGGCCGGCGCGATCCCATTCCACCATCTGGCGAGAGGCCTTTTCCAGCACCCAGCCCCCGAGCTGGTTGATGAAGCCGATGTCCTCGGCCAGCGGGATGAAGCGGTCCGGCCCCACCGGGCCCAGCTCCGCACTGTTCCAGCGCACCAGGGCCTCGACCCCGATCAGGCGTCCGCTGTCGATCTCGACCTGCGGCTGGTACGCCAGCCAGATCTCGTTCTTCTCGATCGCGCGGCGCAGCAGCGCTTCCAGTCGCAGGCGCTCGACGCCCTCGCCGTCCATCGACGGCGCGTAGAAGGCATAGCCGTTGCGGCCGCGCGCCTTTGCCTGGTACATCGCGATGTCCGCATTGCGGATCAGGACATTCAGGTCGGTCCCGTCCTGCGGGAACAGGCTGATGCCGACGCTGCCGGTGACGAACAGCTCGTACTCCGACACCAGCGCCGGCTGCTCGAACAGATGCATCAGTTTTTCCGCCACCATGCGCGCGCCGCGCTCACCGTCGACGTCTTCCAGCAGCACGATGAATTCGTCGCCGCCCAGGCGCGCCAGGGTGTCGCCGTCGCGCAGGCAGCCGGACAGCGAGGTGGCGACCTGCTTCAGCAGCTCGTCGCCGACGTGGTGACCGAGGGTGTCGTTGACGTTCTTGAAGCGGTCCAGGTCGATGAAGATTACGGCCAGCTGCCGGCTGGCGCGGGCGGCGCACGCCATCGCGTGCTGCAGGCGGTCATGGAACAGCAGGCGGTTCGGCAGGCCGGTGAGCGGGTCGTGGTGGGCCAGGTGATCGAGCTTATCCTGCGATTCCTTGAGCTTGGTGATGTCGCTGAACACGCAGACGTAATGGCTGACCGTGTCGTCATCGTCGCGCACCGCGGACACCGTCAGCCACTCGAGATAGCCTTCGCCGTTCTTGCGAGTGCTCCAGATCTCGCCGCGCCAGAAACCGGTTTCCGCGAGGTCGCGCCACAGGCTGTCGTAGAACGCCGGCTCGTGACCCGCGCTGCTGGCCAGGCTGGCGCGGGTCAGGCCCGACTCCCGGCCGACCGCTTCGATCTCGGTATAGCCGGTGATCTGGGTATAAGCCGGATTCACGGCGACGATGCGGCCATGCACGTCGATCACCATCACGCCGTCGGCGATATGTTCGAGCACGGTGGCCGACAGGCGCAGCTTTTCCTCGGCCTGGCGGCGCTCGCTGACGTCGGCGAACACCCAGATCGCGCCTTCGTCAGGGCGCTCGGGGTCGAGCGCGCGCCCGCTCGTCATGCACCAGAACAGGCTGCCGTCGCGGCGCCGGAACTGGCGCTCGTCGTTGAATTCGGCGCCGCCGGCCAGCACCGGGACACTGACGCGCAGGGCCTCGTCGCAATCCTCCGGCGTGGGGAACAGCGCGATCACCGACTCGCCGGCCAGCTCGCCCTCGGCATAGCCGAACATCTCGTCGAACTGGCGGTTGCTCGAGACCACGCGCCGCTCGCGCACGTGCAGGATGCCGAACATGACCGAGTCGAGCACCACCCCCTGTTCGGCCAGCAGGGCCTCGATGCGCATCTCGTTGTGCTTGCGCTCGCTGATGTCGGAGATCAGCCCGTCGATCCAGAACGCGGCGTCGCCGCCCTGGGCCGCTGGCTGGCCGACCTCCAGCACCCAGCGCTCGATCCCGTCGGCATCGACGATCCGGTACTCGACCTCGTAGGGCCGCGCGGCCAGCATCGCCTCCTTGACCAGGCGCCGGTGCATGCGGCGGTCTTCGGGGCAGATGATGTCGGACCAGCGGTCGGTATTCACGCTCATGAACAGACGCGCCGGGTAGCCGGAGATCTCCTCGATGGCGTCGCTGACGAAGTCGATGCTGCCGCCTGGGCGGGCGCGGAACACGGCGCCCGGCACCTGGGTCACGATGGTGCGGAAGCGCTCTTCGCGGCGCCCGATGTCGGCGAACAGTTCGCGGATCGCGATCCGCATGCGCTCCATCTGCGCGCCCAGCAGGCCCAGTTCGTCGCGCGACGCCAGCACCAGCGGGGTGTCGAAGTCGCCGCGCGACAGGGTGTCGGAAAAGCGCGTCAGGCTGCGCAGCGGCGCCAGCAGGCGGCGCTTGAGCAGCAGCACGATCAGCAGCAGCGAGACCGCCAGCTGCGCCGCCAGCACGCCGGCATAGCGCCACTGCTTGGCGCGCAGTTCATGCTGGCTGCGGCTGTCGTCCATCTCGACCAGCACGCGGCCGATCGGCTGGCCGTGCACCACCACGGTCCGCTCGGCGCGGAACATGCGGCCCTCCGGCGCCAGGGCGGCGCGCTCGTCGATGAAGGCGTCATCCCCCTGGGCGCGCACCCGCACGTGCAGCACGGCCGGGTCGCGCATCACGGAGTCGACCAGCGAACGCGCGGCCTCGGCGTTCATGTTCCACAGCGATTCCTGCATGCCGAGGGCGAGGATGTCGGCGTTGCGCTGAAGGGTCTCGTCCAGCACCGTGCGCGCGGCCTGGCGCTCCTGCACGCCGACCAGGAACCAGCTGCCCACCAGGGCCGGCACCGCCAGCCCGCCAAACACCAGCAGCAGCAGCGCGCCGTACAGCGAATGACCGTACAAGCGCGGCAGGCGCAGGGTCAACATGCGTTTGGCAACTTTCGACGTGAATCCTGAAGCAGACATGACAGACGGGGGGTACCCGGGAGACGACGACTTTTTGTGAAAATTCTCGGTATGTGTTGGCAGATTATGCACACAAAGTTTCCACAAGTCAGCAAATTGTCTTGTGCAGCAAGCATTTGGCGCGGCAAGCGTGACTGTGCAGCCACGTTTCGGCCTTGCTATGATGTCGGTCTACTATATATAGAGGAGGAAATACGATGAGCCTATCGATGTATGCCGCATCCGTACCGGTGTTCCGGCAAGTGCTGGGCAGCCTGGCGGCGATCCTGGAAAAGGCCGAGTCGCATGCCGACCTGAAGAAGATCGAGCCGCAGGCCCTGCTGCAGGCGCGCCTGTTCCCGGACATGTTCCCGCTGCTGCGCCAGGTGCAGGTGGCGGCCGATTTCGCCAAGGGCACGGTGGCGCGCCTGGGCGGCGTCGAGGTGCCGCGCTATGAGGATGTCGAAACCGATTTCGCCGGCCTGCAGGCGCGGATCGCGAAGACGCTCGCCTTCATCGACAGCGTGCCGCGCGAAGCGATCGAGGACGGCGAGAGCCGCGACATCACAGTCGGCACCGGCGCCAACCAGCGCCAGTTCCAGGGCGGCCAGACCTACCTGCTGCACTATTCCCTGCCCCACTTCTATTTCCACGCCACGACGGCGTACGACATCCTGCGCCATAACGGGCTGGAAATCGGCAAGAAGGACTTTATCGGTACTTTTTAACTAAAAGCAAACCGGGGTCAGACTCCCGATTTCGGCAATATCCCAGTGAACATTGCCAAAAATCGGAGTCTGACCCCGGTTTGATTTGGGTCAGGTGTTGCGGCGCGGGTAGCCCTGCGCCAGGATGCGCTGCCACACCGTTTCCTTCTGCTCGGCCGTCATCGAGACCCAGTGCGCCACCTCGATCACGGTGCGGCCGCAGCCGCGGCAGATCTCGTCGAAAGTGGTCGAGCAGACCGCGACACAGGGTGTGTCGGGGCGCTGCGGGAGCTCCCCGACAGGCCGTTCCGGCAGCGGCAGGGATTGATCAGCGGGCCGGGCCGACATCGAGCTTGTCCCAGCCTTCATGGCCGAGCTGTTCCATGGTCTCGATATTCTTCTCGAAGATCGCCTCCGCTTCCGGGAAGGCTTCCACGGCGCGGTCGATGCTCTCCTCGCGCAGCAGTTGAAGGATCGGGTACGGCGCGCGGTTGGTGTAGTTCGAAATGTCGTTCGGGTCGGTGTCCGCGAACTGGTAGTCCGGATGGAAGCTCGCCACCTGCAGTTCGCCGTCGAGCGACATGTCTTCCACCGCGGCGTCGGCCACGTCCAGGAATTCGTTGAAGTCCAGGAAATCGTTCAGCACGAAGGGGTGGATCAGCAGAGTCGTGTCGATCTTTTCCGGATCGGTGTCGGCCAGGTCCTGCAGCTCGTTCATCAGGGTTTCCAGCAGCTCCTCCGGCGTGCGTGCCGGCGAGACCACGTAGCGCACCTGCTCCTTCACATACACCGCCTTGGCGAAAGGACACAGGTTCAGGCCGATGACGGCGCGTTCCAGCCAGCGGCGGGTGGCGGCGATGATTTCGTCATCGTCGGCATTGAGGTTGGCAGTGCTCATGATCTTTCCAGAGTTACAAAAGCGCGGGCGCGCAGAGACCGCATTGTACGCGCACTTTGCGTGCCCTCATAGATCGACTGGCAAGCCGGGGTAACTTGGCAAGCACGGCCATGGCAACTGGTATCAGCCTGTTCGGGACGATTCCGGGCCTGCCCGGATGATCACGAAACCCGTTTTTCACCTAAACTGTTCGCGCCCAATTTCCTCATACACCCGGGGGTATATATTCTTCGCAAAGAAATCTGCCTATGAAATCTTCGTAAAAATCGTTTATACCCTCATTAAAGTTGTCAATATAAAAGCGATTGTTAGCAAAATAATTAGTTAAAGAAAATTGTAACCGCGCCGACATACTTCTTGACTGCCGTGCTAACTGGTCCTTACACTGCTCCCTTACTCGTCAGTCCTAACCGTTCCTGGACGCAACACTGGAAAGCTATGTACGAAACGACTCGCACCACCCAAGCCCTGGCCCTCGCGATCCTGTTGGCCCCCGCGATCAGCCATGCCGCTGACAGTGCCCCGAGCACGATCACGCAAAGCGCCCCCGGCATCAATGCGATGGCCGCCGTCAAACCGGCCCAGCCAGCATCCCTGACGGCGCTCAAGGCCGACGACTACAAGGATCCCGATCTGTGGGGCCGCATCCGCAGCGGCTACGCGATCCCGGACGTCGACAATGCCCTGGTCGCCAAGCACATCCAATGGTACGCCAGCCGTCCGGACTACCTGGCGCGCACCTCGGGCCGCGCCTCGCTCTACCTGTACCACGTGGTGCAGGAACTGGAAAAGCGCGGCATGCCGACCGAACTGGCGCTGCTGCCGGTAATCGAATCGGCGTTCAATCCGCAGGCCCTGTCGACCGCGGATGCGTCCGGCCTGTGGCAATTCGTGCCGGGCACCGGCCGCGACTTCAACCTGAAGCAGAACATGTTCAAGGACGAGCGCCGCGGCGTGCTGGCCTCGACCGACGCCGCCCTCACCTACCTGCAGCGCCTGTACACCATGTTCGGCGACTGGCAACTGGCCCTGGCGGCGTACAACTGGGGGGAAGGCAACGTCCAGAAGGCGATCCAGAAGAACCGCGCGGCCGGCAAGCCGACCGACTTCGAGAGCCTGGCCGAACTGATGCCGGCCGAGACCCGCAACTACGTGCCGAAGCTGCAGGCGGTCAAGAACATCATCGCGAATCCGGCCCAGTACGGCGTGACCCTGCCGGCCATCGACAACCAGCCCTACTTCACCACCATCGACAAGACCTCGGACATCGACCTGGCGGTGGCCGCCCAGCTGGCCGAGATGTCGGTCGACGAATTCAAGGCGCTGAATCCGCAATTCAAGAAGCCGGTGATCGCCGGCGACTCCAAGATCCTGCTGCCGAAGGAAAACGCCGAAAAGTTCCATCTGAACCTGGCGCAGTGGGGCCACGCACTGTCGTCCTGGACCACGCACAAGATCACCGGCGCGAAAGAGAGCATCGCCTCGCTGGCGTCGAAGTTCGGCACCACGCCGGAAGTCATCCGCCAGGCCAACAACATCCCGCCGCAGATGCGCCTGAAGGCCGGCTCGACCATCCTGGTGCCGAAGACCAGCGCCAGCGCCGGCGACATCACGGAAAACATCATCGATAACGCCCAGATCGCGCTCGAGGCCGACCGCGGCGAAAGCCGGCACAAGGGCCACAAGCTGAGCGGCGTCCAGCGCATCAAGGCAAGCGCGGCGCACGCCGTGGCCGAGATCAAGAGCCGTGTCTCGGGCGGCAGCAAGCCGTCGGTGCGCGCCAACGGCCGCAAGCACCGCTGATTGCCGGGTCCGGGCGCTCCCCGGAGGCGGCCAGGCCGATAGGCTGGCCGCATTTTCGCGTGCATCCTGCAGACTTTTCGAAACTACGGTATAGTGTGGTTTGTGCGCTGCAAAAAAACGCGTTCGCGAACATCGCTGCGGCAATGCACCAGTAGTAGAGCAGTAGTAAAAAGCAAGCTTCGCAAGCCCAGGTATCGTAGATAGATACCCATCCATAAAGCCCTCCCGCCCTGTGTGCCATTCAGTAAAGGCACCGTCCCGGCGCAAAGCTTTTGTGCCGAAATTTCTTTCGTTTCCGAGTCATTTCGTATTGTTGGCTGGCGTTGCTATTTTGCGTTCCGCTGTTGAATAGCGTAGCGCTCACCGATTTATACCGAGAGTAAAGAATACAATGAGTTTTGAAGCACTAGGCTTACACACGTCCATCGTCAAAGCAGTGTCGGTTGCCGGCTATGAAAAGCCGACCCCGGTGCAGGAGCAGGCTGTGCCTGCAGGTATCGCTGGCCGCGACCTGCTGGTCTCGTCGCAAACCGGTTCGGGCAAGACCGCGGCATTCATGCTGCCGGCCCTGAACAAGTTCGCCAACCAGGAAGCTGCCCCCATCGGCCGTACGCCGGCGCAGGAAGCGCAGGCGGCCAAGGCTCGTGGCGACCGCGTCCGTTTCAAGCCGGCCCAGCCGAAAATGCTGGTCCTGACCCCGACCCGCGAACTGGCCCTGCAGGTGACCAGCGCCACCGAGCAGTACACCGCTTTCATGCGCCGCATCCGCGCCGTCTCGATCCTGGGCGGCATGCCGTATCCGAAGCAGATGCAACTGCTGTCCAAGAATCCGGAGATCCTGGTGGCGACCCCGGGCCGCCTGATCGACCACATGGAGTCCGGCAAGATCGACTTCTCCCAGCTCGAGATCCTGGTGCTGGACGAAGCCGACCGCATGCTCGACATGGGCTTCATCGAAGACATCGAGAAGATCGTCGCCGCGACCCCGGACACCCGCCAGACCATGCTGTTCTCGGCAACCCTGGACGGCGTCGTCGGCAACATGGCGCGCCGCATCACCAAGGACCCGATGGTTATCCAGATCGCCAGCGGCACCAAGCGCCACGAGAACATCGTGCAGAAGGTGCACTTCGTCGATGACCTGTCGCACAAGAACCGCCTGCTGGATCACCTGCTGCGCGACGACACGCTGGACCAGGCCGTGGTGTTCACCGCCACCAAGCGCGACGCCGACATGATCGCCGACCGTCTGAACATCGCCGGCTTCGCGGCTGCCGCCCTGCACGGCGACATGCACCAGGGCGCGCGCAACCGCACCCTGGACAGCATGCGCCGCGGCCAGGTGAAGGTGCTGGTCGCCACCGACGTCGCCGCGCGCGGCATCGACGTGCCGACCATCACCCACGTGGTGAACTATGACCTGCCGAAGTTCCCGGAAGACTACGTGCACCGTATCGGCCGCACCGGCCGCGCCGGCCGCAACGGCATCGCCGTCTCGCTGGTGAACCACGCCGAAGGCATCAACGTCAAGCGCATCGAACGCTTCACCAAGCAGATCATCCCGGTCGATGTGGTCGAAGGTTTCGAGCCGAAGCGTTCGGCGCCGGCGCGTTCGGGCAACCGTCCGGGCTGGAAGCCGGGCGACGGCCGCAACGCTGCGGGCAAACCTGGCCAGCGCAGCTTCCACAAGCCGGGCTCGGGTCCGCGTGAAGGCGGCTTCCGCAGCGAAGGCGGCTATCGCAGCGAGTCCGCACCGCGCGAAGGCGGTTACAACCGTGAAGCTGGCTTCAACCGTGAAGGCGGCCGTCCGGCCGGCGGCGGCTACCGTGGCGACGCACCGCGCCGCGATGGCGCACCTCGCGACAGCGCACCGCGCGAAGGCGGCTATCGTTCCTCGCACCCGCGTTCGGCGGACAACGCCCGCCGCACCTTCGGCGACCGTTAATCGGTAGAAGGTATGAAAAAAGGCTGCTTCGGCAGCCTTTTTTTTCGCCTGCGCTTACAAGGCGCAGGTGCGGAAGCCGCTGAAGATGTCGTCGCGGCCGGGCGTGAAGAAATTGCGGAAATGTGGACTCCGGAAGCGCGCCGGGGTCGCGAAGGACGCGCCGCGCAGCACCTGGCGCGAGCCGAACCAGGGCGCCGAATACTCGAGATAGCGGTCCGGCGCAAAGCCGGCGTAGGGCAGGAATGGAGAAGCCGTCCATTCCCACAGCCCGCCCCATTCGAAGCCGGGATGGCCGGACAGGGCCGCGAACTCCCACTCGGCTTCGAGCGGAAGGCGGCGCCCTGCCCAGCGGCAGAAGGCCTGGGCTTCGTGCAGGCTCAGGTGACGCACCGGCGCATCCGGCGCCAGCGCCACGCGGCGGCCGAAGCGCAGCTGCCGCCACTGACCGCCATCGCCACCGCCACCGCCATGACCGTCGCCGTCGCCGTCGCCGTCGCGCCGCCAGTAACGCGGCGCCGTGCGCGCCGTCTCCATCAGCCATGCGCGGCCCGCCTCGCTCCAGTAGCGCCCATCCTGGTAGCCGCCGTCCTCCACGAAGGACAGGTAGTGCGCATTCGAGACCAGCCTGGCGTCGATCGCGAAAGGCGCCACGCGGCAGCTGACCGCCGCCTTCTCGTTGTCGAACACGAAGCCGCGCGACTGGTCGCCGCCGCGCAGGAAAACGCCGCCCTCGAAGGCGATCTCCCCTGCCGCTGCGGGGGCCGGCGCCGGCAGGGTCCCGGCCATCTCGCCGGGCACCGCCACGCCCAGCGTCTGCATCGTGTACAGCAGGGCTTCGCCGTGCATGTCCTCGTGCGCCAGCGCCAGGCGATAGGCGTACAGTGCGGCGTCGTCGACCGGTTCGCCGGCCAGCCGCTCCAGGACGCGCTCCAGCACCTCCTGGCAATAGGTCTCGATCGCACCGGTCCCGGGCAGGTCGAGCGCCCAGCGCGTGCGGTGCGCCACCAGGTTCGAGTCGAACCAGTCGTCGCCGCGCGCCAGCAGGCTGTGGCCCTCCGCATCGCCGGGCCGGCTGCTGCTCGCCGCGCGCAGCACGAACCACTCGGCGAACCAGGCCGTGTGGCCCAGTTCCCACAGGGGCGGATTGATGATGGGCAGGCGCGGCAGGCGCGCGGCGTCGGCATAGCCGGCCTCCTCGAGGGCGCCGAACAGGGCCAGCGTATAATGCCGCGCATCCCGCAGCATGCCTGCTATCTTGTCGGGTCCGGCGTGCCGGAACGATGGATCGTCATGGTTCATGCGGACATTCTACGATTTTCTATGGCGCGCCCCCACATCCTCATCGTCAGCCCCGCCTCCGCCCGCGAGAACAACGGCAACTGGCAGACCGCCAGCCGCTGGATGCGACATCTGTCCGCGCGCGGCCGGGTGACGGTCGCGCAGGACTGGAACAGTGGCCAGGCGGCGCCCGACCTGCTGATCGCCCTGCACGCGCGCCGCTCGGCAAGCAGCCTGGCCGCCTTCGCGCAAGCCCATCCCGGGCGGCCCAGCGTGCTGGTCCTGACCGGCACCGACCTGTACCGCGACATCCACGAGGACGCGTCCGCGCGCGCCTCGCTGGCCCGCGCGACGGCGCTGGTGCTGCTGCAGGCGCAGGGGCTGGACGAACTGCCGCCACCGGAGCGCGCCAGGGCCCGCGTGATCTACCAGTCGGCCCCCGCGCCGCAAGCGGCGCGCCCGCGCGCCGGCAGCTTCGACATCGCCATGATCGGCCACCTGCGCGCCGAAAAGGATCCGCTCACCTTCATGCGCTCGGCCGCGCTGGTGAGCGCGCCCGGCGTGCGCCTGCTGCACGTGGGCGGCGCGCTCGATCCGGCCCTTGGCGACGCCGCGCGGGCCACCCAGGCCGCCAACCCGCGCTACCGTTGGCTGGGCGCCCTGCCCCACATGGCCGCCCGGCGGCAGCTGGCCCGCTGCCGCGCGATGGCGATCTGCTCGCGCATGGAGGGCGGCGCCAACGTGATCATCGAGGCGGTGACCAGCAATGTACCGGTGCTTGCCTCCGATATCGGCGGGAACCGCGGCATGCTGGGCACGGACTACGCCGGCTTCTTCCCGCCGGGCGACGCCGCCGCGCTGGCGCGCCTGATCGACCGCCTCGCCGTCGACGCAGCCTTCCGTAACAGGCTGCTGCGCCAGTGCGCGGCTCGGCGCCGCCTGTTCGCTCCCGGCCGGGAACGAGCGGCGCTGCTCGACCTGGTGGATAATCTCCTTTTACGCAATCCTTGACGAGCCTTCCATGACCACTCCTGACCAAGCCATCAAACTCACCTCCTTCTCGCACGGCGGCGGCTGCGGCTGCAAGATCGCACCCGGCGTGCTGTCCGAGATCCTCAAGAACTCGACCGGCTTTCCGGTGCCGAAAGAGCTGATGGTCGGGATCGAGACGGCCGACGACGCCGCCGTCTACAAGCTGAACGACGAGCAGGCCCTGATCGCCACCACCGACTTCTTCATGCCGATCGTCGACGACCCCTTCGACTTCGGCCGCATCGCCGCCACCAATGCGATCTCCGACGTGTACGCAATGGGCGGCACCCCGATCATGGCGCTGGCCCTGGTCGGCATGCCGGTCAACAAGCTGCCGCTGGACACCATCGGCAAGATCATCCAGGGCGGCGAATCGATCTGCGCCGAGGCCGGCATCCCGATCGCCGGCGGCCACACCATCGACTCGGTCGAGCCGATCTACGGCCTGGTGGTGATGGGCCTGGTCCATCCGTCCAAGGTCAAGCGCAATGCCGACGCGCGCGCGGGCGACGTCCTCATCCTCGGCAAGCCGCTGGGCGTGGGCGTGCTGTCGGCCGCGCTGAAGAAGGACAAGCTGGATGCCGAGGGCTATGCGGCGATGATCGCCAATACCACCAAGCTGAACAAGCCGGGCAAGGCGCTGGCCGAGCTGGCCGGCGTGCATGCGCTGACCGACGTCACCGGCTTCGGCCTGCTGGGCCACCTGCTGGAACTGGCGCGCGGCGCCGGCTTGAGCGCACAGCTCGAGATGGCGAAGATCCCGCTGCTGCCGGGCGTCGAACAGCTGGCCCGCGAGGGCTTCTTCACGGGCGCATCCGGCCGTAACTGGGACGCCTACGGCATGGATGTCGACCTCGGCGATGGCGTCGGCGACACCGGGCGCGTGCTGCTGACCGACCCGCAGACCTCGGGCGGCCTGCTGGTGTCCTGCGACCCGGGCAGCGTCGACGAGGTGCTGGCCCTGTTCGCGCGCGAAGGCTTCGGCCACGCCGCCGTGATCGGACGGATGGAAGCGGGTGCGCCGCGGGTGAAAGTCGACTGAGCGGCTAGACGCCGAACAGCCCGGCATCCTTCTCCGGATGGGTCGCGTCGGGATCGATGCCCAGCACGATCCCGTCCGCCCCCAGGATGCGTGCCGGCAGCATCTGGATCAGGTCATAGCGTTTCTGCTCGGCATACTGGCGCGAGCCGGCGAAGGCGGTCGAGTGCGACAGCCAGCTCAGGTGCGCCTGCCCGCGCTCGACCAGGGTGCCGCAGCACAGCCCGGAACCGTAGACGCCGACCCGGTAGGACGGCTCGCCCTCGTTGGCGACGTACAGCGCCGCCTGCACGCCGGTGAAGTAATTGCTGATGGCCCCGTCGAGATCGGCCTGGGTCGGGTCATAGTCGACCGCAAAATAGATCGCCGAGCCGAAGGGCTGGCCGATCGCGTCCTTCGCCATCCGATAGGCCTGGGCGCCGTCCGCCAGGCCCTGGGCGCGGCTGAAGAAGCCGGCATGGGTGCCGGCGGTTTCCCACACCACGCCGATCTTCAGCCCGGCGCTGGAGAGCGCCCTTGCCTCCCCCAACGACAGGTTCTTGGACGCATTGTTGCTGTAGTAGCGCAACGCGAAATCGTAGCCCTGGGCCTTCAGCGCCAGGGCGTGGCGGGTCAGTTCGATATTGGTGTCCAGGCCGTTCAGTACGGGCATGCTGTCTCCCAAGTTGGTTCAGTTCGGCTGGCTTTCGAGATCGTCGGGGCCGGCAGGATCGCGCTCGTCGCAGGGGAAGCGCAGCGTCACCGGCTTGCCCAGCGAGGCCAGCACGCGCGCCAGGCCCAGCAGGATCAGCACCAGCGCCGCCAGGGCCAGCGCGACAGGAATCGGCAAACCCGGGAACACGTCCCCGCTCATGGCATCCCCTCGATATGAAGCGTGTAATGTGCCAGCATGGCAAAGTCTGGCTTTGAGCCTGCTCAACAATCTTTTGTGAAAGTTTTGCGTGGTAACCAAACGACAAGCCAATAAACGCTTGACAGGCCAAACAAAATTCACATAGAGTGAAGAAATGTTCTCCCAACTGCATCCATCGACTCTCCTACCGCTGACCGGCGCACTATCGCCGGCAGGCCTGCTACTACGCGCGTAAATCGCCGTTGCGCATTGCCAGCAAGGACCCGGCTCCCCGCCGGAACCCGTAGCCCAAGGAAAGTTGTACCGATGTTTACCACTGTCTTCACATCCGTTTTCACCATCGCCGGAGCCTCCGGGCTGACTGCCGGCGAACGCGCCCTGCCGTCCCGCGCATCGCTATCGCTATCGCTACCGATCGGTTGCCGGGCCTAGCGTTCCGTGGCCCGTCCGGCAGCCCGCGCCACACCGTGCCCCGGCACAGTTTTCGTCCCAGATCCAGCAGCACCAGATACAGCACACATTAGGAGCTCCGCCATGTTGACCAATCCCGCCGCCAAATACCGTCCCTTCCCCGCCGTCCAGCTGGCCGACCGCCAGTGGCCGAGCCGCGTCATCACCCAGCCGCCGGTCTGGATGAGCACCGACTTGCGCGACGGCAACCAGGCGCTGATCGAGCCGATGAGCCCGGAGAAGAAGCTGCGTTTCTTCGAAAAGCTGGTGCAGATCGGGATCAAGGAGATCGAAGTCGGCTTCCCGTCCGCCTCGCAGACCGATTTCGACTTCGTGCGCATGCTGGTCGAGGAAAACCGCATTCCGGATGACGTCAGCATCATCGTGCTGACCCAGGCGCGCGAGGAACTGATCCGCCGCACGGTGGAATCCTGCGTCGGCGCCAAGCGCGCCATCGTCCACGTCTACAACTCGGTGGCGCCGGTGTTCCGCCGCGTGGTATTCGGCATGGGCCAGGACGAGATCGTGCAGATCGCCGTGAACGGCACCCGCCTGATCAAGGAACTGGTGGCGCAGCATCCGGAGACCCGCTGGAGCCTGGAGTATTCGCCGGAGTCGTTCTCGACCACCGAGCTGGAATTTTCCAAGCGCATCGTCGACGCCGTCAGCGAAACCTGGCAGCCGACCCCGGAAAACAAGCTGATCGTCAACCTGCCCTCGACCGTCGAGGCCAGCACCCCGAACGTCTATGCCGACCAGATCGAATGGATGTCGCGCCACCTGGAGCGCCGCGACAGCCTCGTAATCAGCGTCCACCCGCACAATGACCGCGGCACCGCCGTCGCCGCCGCCGAGCTGGCCGTGATGGCCGGCGCCGACCGCGTCGAAGGCTGCCTGTTCGGCAACGGCGAACGCACCGGCAACGTCGACCTGGTGACCCTGGCGCTGAACCTCTACACCCAGGGCGTGCACCCGGGCCTGGACTTCTCGGACATCGACAGCGTGCGCCAGCTGGTCGAAGAGTGCAACCAGATCCCGGTCCACCCGCGCCACCCGTATGTCGGCGACCTGGTGTTCACGGCCTTCTCCGGCTCGCACCAGGACGCGATCAAGAAAGGCTTCGCGGCGCAGAAGGCCGACGCGATCTGGGAAGTGCCCTACCTGCCGATCGACCCGGCCGACCTGGGCCGCAGCTACGACGCCGTCATCCGCGTCAACAGCCAGTCGGGCAAGGGCGGCATGGCCTACCTGCTCGAGCAGGAATACGGCCTGGAGCTGCCGCGCCGCCTGCAGATCGAATTCTCGCGCGTCGTGCAGCGCCATGCCGACGCCACCGGCACCGAGGTCGCGGCATCGAGCATCCACGCCCTGTTCGCCCGCGAATACTTCGACCAGGAGAACCCGGCCTACCGCTATGTCTCGCACCGCATGGCCGAGGACAGCGAAGGCGAACAGCGCGTGCAGATCGACGTCGCGGTCGAGCACGAGCGCGTCACGAAGCATCATGCCGGCCAGGGCAACGGTCCGATCGACGCCTTCGTCAGCGCGCTCGGCCTGGACATCCGCCTGATGGACTACCACGAGCATGCGATCGGTTCGGGCGCCGATGCGAAGGCGGCCTGCTACGTCGAGCTGCGCCTCGGTAACGGCCCGACCCTGTTCGGCGCCGCGATCGACAGCAACATCCTGACCGCCTCCTTCAAGGCCGTGCTGTCGGCGGTGAACCGCCAGATCGCCATGGCCGGCGAGCAGCCGGTGGCGCGCGCGGCCTGATGCAGGGAGGCAGTACCCCGAAGCGCCTGCCGCCGCGGCTCGACCTGCAGCCGGGGGCGGGGCGCGAACAGAAGGCCGCGCAGGTGCGCGGCGTTTCCTCGATCCAGGCGATGCGCGAGGCGATCCGGCAGGCCGCGCGTGCGCTGCCGGCCATCTCCGAGGTGCCGCGCCTGGGCCGGCTCGACAGCGCCGCCTTCCGCGCCCGCGCCGCCGAGGGCCTGCCCTTCCTGGTTACCGGCGTGGTCGGGCGCTGGCCCCTCTGCCACCTGACCCCGCAGGAACTGCGCGAACGCTTCGGCGAGGTGCCGGTGCGGGCGCGGGTCGGCGACTACGTGGCGACCGCCTTCGCGCCGGACCGCGCGATGCGCGACATGTCGCTGCGCGCGTATCTCGACCTGAGCCTCGACCCGGGCAGGACTCCTTCCGACGATCTGCCGCCCTACGTCGGCAACCTGGAACTGCGCGAGCTGAACGCCATGTGCCACTGGCCGGCCTGGTTCGACAAGATGGGCCCGCCGCGCTTCTGGCTCGGCCCCGCGCGCACGGTGACGCCGCTGCACTGCGACTACGACGACAACATCTTCGCGCAGATCTGGGGCAGCAAGCGGATCTTCCTGGCGCCGCCGCACCACGACGAATTCCTGTACACACGGGAAGCCAATCCGGTGCTGTTCGGCTCCGCCTTCGATCCGGAAGCGCCGGACTTCGAGGCCTTTCCGCTGGCGCGCCAGGCGGCCATCGTCGAGGTCGTGGTCGAGCCGGGCGACATGCTGTACGTGCCGGCCGGCTGGTATCACCAGGTGCGGGCGCTGAGCTTTTCGCTGTCCTCGAACCGCTGGGCGCGGGCGCTGCCGCTGGCCCTGAAGGGCGGCGTCTAGCGCCACCCGCTCAGGCCTCTGGCCGGGTCTCCATCTTCTTCGCTTCGCCGCTGGTCCCGCCCTGCCCCACGCGCTCGTACTCGGCGATCACCTGCGCCCCGAACAGCAGCAGCGCGGCGCCGATCTCGAGGCTGAACATGACCACGATGGCGGTGCTCATCGAGCCGTACACCACGTTCACCTTGGACAGGGTCGAGAAGTACCACACCAGCACGTGGCGCGCGACTTCCCACAGAAGCGTCGCGGTCACGCCGCCGACCAGCGCGTGCGACAGCGACAGCCGGCCCACCGGCATCACCATGTAGATCGAGGTCAGCACCAGGATCTCGCCGGCCAGGCCGAGCAGGTACAGGAGGGCCCCGGACACGCCGTGCAGCGACCATTTGTAACCGAACAGGTCGACGCTCTCGGTGCCGATCACCTGCAGGCTGCCGGCCACCAGGGTCACGATCATCACGCCGAAGCCCAGCGCCAGGATGTAACAGTACGGGAGCAGCGCCGACACCAGGAAGTGGCGCCGCCGCACGGCGACGCGGTGCACGAAGATCACGCTCATCGCGTTTTCCAGCACCGTGAAGGCGAAGGAGCTGAAGAACAGCATGGTGGCGGCCAGCACCCAGGTGATCACGTCGCGGGCGTCGAGGAAGTGCGCGACCTCGGCCACGATGGACGCCGACTGGCCGGGCACCAGCAGTTCCAGGTAGCGGCGCAGGGTCAGCAGCAGTTCGGCCTCGTCGAGGAAGTGCGACAGCACCACCACCGCCAGCATCAGGAAAGGCACGATCGACAGCAGCGCGTAATAGGCGACCGCGCCCGCCAGCAGCAGGCCCTGGTTGGCGCGGAAGCATTTCAGGACGCCCAGCGTGAAGGCGAGCGGATGGCCCACGATGTAGGCGTTCGCGCGCCGGTTCAGCAGCCGCAGGCGCTGGCCCCGCGTGAATTTCATCGGGCCAGCCTGATGCCGGTAAACTGCCAGCGGCTGCCTGCCGGGAAGAAGTTGCGGTAGCTGGCGCGCGCGTGGCCGTGCGGGGTCGCGCAGGACGAACCGCGCAGCACGTACTGGTTGATCATGAATTTGCCGTTGTACTCGCCCAGCGCGCCGGCCGCCGGCGCATAGCCCGGATAGGGCGCATAGCTGCTGCTGGTCCACTGCCAGCATTCGCCGAACATCTGCGCCAGGCCATCGCTGCCGGCCGCGCGCGGGTGCAGGTCGCCGCAGGCGATGGCGACGTCGCGCGCCGCGAATTCCCATTCCGCCTCGGTCGGCAGGCGCGCGCCGCGCCAGCGCGCGTAGGCGTCGGCCTCGTACAGCGACACATGGGTGACCGGACGCGCGGGATCGAGCGGCTGCAGTCCGTGCAGCGTGAACTCCAGCCACTGGCCGTTCTCCTTGCGCCAGTAGAAGGGCTGGCCGATCTCGCCGCTGCAGACCCGGTCCCAGCCCTCGGACAGCCACAGGCTCGGGTCGCGGTAGCCGCCGGCCTCGACGAATTCCAGGTACTCGCCGTTGGTCGCCAGGCGCGAGGCCAGCTGGAAGGGCGCGAGATACTGGCGGTGGCGCGGCAGCTCGTTGTCGAAGCAGAATCCGGGGCCGCGGTGGCCGATCTCGGCCAGGCCGCCTTCGAAGTCCAGCCAGGCCAGCGCGCCCGCCGGACAGGACTCCGGCAGCGCCGAAGCGAGATAGGCCGGATACAGCGGGTTCTGCGCCAGCAGGTGCTTCAGGTCGGTGAGGATCAGCTCCTGGTGCTGCTGCTCGTGCTGCATGCCGAGTTCCACCAGCGCGGCCAGCTCGCCGTCCTCGGGCCTCTCGTGCAGCAGGCGCGCGATGCGGGCGTCGACATCGCGGCGCCAGGCCAGCACCTCGTCGAAGGCCGGACGCGTGAGCAGGCCGCGCTGCGGGCGCGGGTGCTTGTCGCCGACGCCGTTGTAGTAGGAGTTGAACAGCACCCGGAAGGCCGGATGGAAGGGCCGCCAGTCGTGCTCGCGCGGCTCCAGGATGAAGGTCTCGAAGAACCAGGTGGTGTGGGCCAGGTGCCATTTGACCGGGCTGGCGTCCGGCATCGACTGCGCGCAGCAGTCCTCCGGCGACAGCGGCTCGGCCAGGTGCACCGAGCGCTGGCGCACCTGCTCGAATTCGCGGGCCTGGCGGTGTTCGTTCGCTCCCATGATGTCCTCTGCCTGCCTGTCAGTGCATGGCGCCCGGCGGGATCGCGCGCGCGTGGATCACGGCGAACCATCCGCGTTCGTCGGTCCAGACGCCGGCGGCGGCGAAGCCGGCCTGCTCCAGCAGTCCGACGGCGGCGCTCGGGCGGTACTTGTAGCTGTTCTCGGTGTGGATGCATTCGCCGGCCTCGAAGCGGCGCGCGCCGCCCTGCCAGCTGACCTGCTGGCTGCTCCTCGATTCGAGGTGCATCTCGACCCGCCCCATGCGCTCGTTGTAGAAGCCGTGGTGGCGCCAGGCGCGGATGTCGAAGTCGGCGCCCAGCAGGCGGTTGGCGTGGCGCAGCACGTTCAGGTTGAATGCGGCCGTGACGCCCAGCGCGTCGTCGTAGGCGGCGTCCAGCACCGCGTGTTCCTTGGCCAGGTCGATGCCGATCAGGATGCCGCCGTCGGCGCCGCACTGCGCGCGCACGCGGCGCAGGAAGGCCAGCGCATCGTCCGGCGTGAAGTTGCCGATCGAGGAGCCGGGATAGAAGAACAGGCGGCGCTCATGGCGCACCACGTCCGGCAGGCGCCAGTCGCCGCCGGAAAAGTCCATGCCGAGGGCATTCATCTCGATGTGGCGGAAGCGCTGCTGCAGGCGCTCGACGGCGTCCTGCAGGAAGTCGGCCGAGATATCGACCGGCACGTACTGGGCCGGGTGCAGCAGCGGGAACAGGCGCGCCGCCTTGGCGCAGTTGCCGGCGCCGAGGTCGATCAGGGTCGAGCCGGTGCCGACGGCGCGCGCGATCTCGGCGCCGTGGCGCTCGAAGATGGCCGCTTCGGTGCGGGTCGGATAGTACTCGGGCACTTCGCAGATCGCCTCGAACAGCTTCGAGCCAAGGGCGTCGTACAGGAACTTCGGCGAGATACAGGCATCGCGTGCGCGCAGGCCCGCCTCCAGCTCGGCCCGCAGCCGCAGGGTTTCGGCCGAGGTGTCGAGGGTGTTGTCGAGGGCCGCCGGGTCAGGCGCTTCCTTGTGATGGTTCAGCATCGGTGAGTCCCCAGGATGTTGACGTTCTTTCCATCATACGCGAATCGGGTCCCGGCTGACGCCAGCCATGCATGCTAGAGTAGCGGCCTATGCTCGAACTCGTCGACCTCTCCAAATCCTACGGCGGCCGCACCGTGCTGGCGCAGCTCTCGCACCGCTTCGCGCCCGGCGAATTCGTTGCCGTGATGGGGGAATCCGGGGTCGGCAAATCGACCCTGCTCAACTTGATCGCCGGGCTCGATGCGCCCGACAGCGGCCAGGTGGTGGTCGACGGCGTGCCGATGTCGGCGCTCGACGACGATGCCGCCACGCGGCTCCGGCGCAGCCGCATGGGCTTCATCTTCCAGGCCTTCCACGTGCTGCCGCACCTGACGCTGGAACAGAACGTGGCGCTGCCGCTGCTGCTGAACGGCGCCGTCGACACCGGCCGCGCGCGCGCCATGCTGGATGCCGTCGGCCTGCAGGGACGCGGCGCCGACTTCCCGCGCCAGCTGTCCGGCGGCGAGCTGCAGCGCGTGGCGATCGCGCGCGCCCTGGTGCACCGCCCCGCCCTGCTGCTGGCCGACGAGCCGACCGGCAACCTCGATCCCGAGACCGCCGACGGCATCCTGCACCTGCTGCGCGACGAGATCCGCCAGAGCGGCGCCGGCGCCATCATGGTCACCCACTCGCACGCCGCCGCCGCGATGGCGGACCGGGTCCTCGTCCTGACGCGCTCCGGACTGGAATTAACGTAAATTCCGCGAAGAAAGACGCACGTTATAAGCTTTTATTCATGAACAGTGCGTCAACCTTGTCAAATTCGTAGTAGCATTCCAACAAACCCACCCAGCATAAGCCACTCAAATACGGTCGGGCAAGGAGCGCTGCATGCTCCACCTCCAAAACAGTCGGTGTGTGTCTTGAATGTCCATCCAATTACGGAGGAAGTTCATGAGCGTACGACAGAAAAAACAGGAGCTGCTCGAGGCGATGCACCGGGCCCGGGCCATGGAGCCGTCGAGCTTCGTTCCCAATCCCTTGCTCGACACCTTGATCCAGCGCATGCAGTTGAAGAACGATGCCGAATTGTGCCGCGTCCTCGAAGTGCAGCCGCCCATCATCAGCAAGATCCGGCACCGCAAGCTGAACGTGGGCGCCACCATCCTGCTGAGGATGCACGAGAAATCGAATATCCCGATCCGCGAACTGAAGGAGCTGACGGCCGAGGCGCGGGCGAACACCCCGGCGGGACGAACCACGCACTGAGCACCTGAAGGCCAGCGCGCTTATTCGACGGGGGGACGTCCGGTCTTCAGCTGGGGCAATCCGCCCAGCACCGCGCGCAGGCTGGCCACGTCGAGCTGGCCGAGCAGGGCCACGCCGATGCGCAGCAGTTCGCTCTTCTTGACTTCGAAGCCGGCTTTCAGGCAAGCCTGCTTGACCGCGCCGAGCACGGCATATTCCTGCTCCGGCATGGTAAAGCTGTCGCGCACCAGCGTGGGCCGCGCCTGGGCCGCCGCATCGGGACGGGCAAGCTCCCCTGCCCGGCTCGCGCGCCCTTTCGGGGCCGGCCCGGCGACGGCCTTTGCGGCCGCCCTGGCGACCCTGGACGCCGGCTTCGACGGGGACGGATTCCTTGCAGCCGGCTTCTTCGCCGCCGCCTTGGCCGGCGGCTTCACCGGCCTGGACGCCGCCGGTTGCGGCGCGGCCGGCTTGCGCGCGGCCGGCGCGGCCTTGGCTACGGCAGTGCCGGTGCTCCTGGCGGTCCTGGCGGTCTTCACGGCCGCGGTTTTCCTTGCGGCCGTCGTACCGGCCGCCCTGGCTGGCCGCGTGGAAGCCTCTGCTGCTTGCGCGCGCGCCGCTTTCGCGCCGGCGCCGGCGGCTGTTGTCTTCGCCATCCCGTGCTCCATCGTCAAACAAACCAAACAATATAGTCGATTTGACGCCGATCCGGAAGCCGGAGCGCGCGCGCCGCCCGCTTTCGCCCGATCTCAGGCCGGCAGCGCCTGCCGCCGCCGGTGCAGGTCGTGCACCAGCCCATGCCGCAGCCCGGCATCGGTTTCCAGCAGGCGGTCGATGTCCAGCTCTTCCATCAGCGCGATCAGGATCGCCAGCGCAGCGGCGACATCGCGCAGCAGCAGGCGCCCGAGCCCGGCCAGCGGGCGTCCGCCCCCGGCCTGCTCCAGCACCCGGGCGCCGAGCAGTTCGAGGCCGGCGCGGTCGATGGCGCCGTTCGCGCCGCAGTCGGCGCCGTTCTCGCGCGCCAGCCGGGCCAAGGTACGGACCGTGCCGGACGCGCCGTATGCGCAGTCGCGCGCCTCCGGCCCGTAGTAGGCCGCATGATCGGCCAGGCGCACGCGCGCCGAGGCCACCGCGGCCGCGAAGGAGACCGCGTCGATGCGGCCGTTGCCGAAGAAGGTCAGGGCCTGGCGCACCGTGCCCAGCGCCACCGAACCGGCCCGTTCGATGCGCATGTCCTGCCCCAGCGCGAACTGGGTCGAGCCGCCGCCGATGCTCAGCACCAGCGCACGCGTGCCGCCCGGGGCGGCGCCGGCCACGCCCATCCAGGTCAGCGCGGCTTCCTCTTCGCCGGACAGCACCCGCACCTCATGGCCGAGGGCCTGCTGGGCCGCCGGCAGGAACAGGTGGGCATTGCGGGCCATCCGCAGCGTCGAGGTGGCGACCGTGCGCACGGCGGCGAGCGGCCGCGCGCACAGGCGCTCGCGCAGGCGAGCCACGCAGGCCAGTGCGTCGCGCATGGCGTCCTGGCTCAGGCAGCCGCTGGCGTCGAGGCTGGCGGCCAGGCGCAGCGGCACGTGTTCGCCGTCCAGCGCCACCGGGACGCCTTCGCGGTAGCTGGCCACCAGCAGGCGGAAGCTGTCCGAGCCGAGCACCAGGGCGGCGTAGGTCGGCGCGGACGGATCGGGAAGATGCTCGTTCATGAAAGCTCCGGCGGGGTAGACGGCGCCACGATAGCGGAACCGCATGACGCTTCGATGACAGCGCCGCTGGCCATGTCAGGCCTCGGCGGGAACGGCCGGCGCCGGCGGCGCCAGCTCGACCCGGTTGCGTCCGCCGTCCTTGGCGGCGCGCAGGGCGTCGTCGGCGCGCCCCAGCAGGGTCACGCTGCTGTCGTCGGCGCGGATGGTGGTGACGCCGAAGCTCGCGCTCAGCGTGATCAGGGCCCGTTCGGTCTTGACCGGGGTTGCGGCGATCGCGGCGCGCATGCGCTCGGCGACCATGACGGCGTCGTCGAGGCCGGTGCGCGGCAGCAGGATCGCGAACTCGACGCCGACCAGGCGCGCCAGCTGGTCGCTGTCGCGCAGCTGGCGCTTGCAGGCGTCGAGCAGGGTGCGCAGCACGACGTCGCCGGCCGGGTGGCCGTAGCTGTCGTTGACGCGCTTGAACTGGTCGAGGTCGAACAGCACCAGCGCGGTCGGCGGACCGGGGCGGCGCGCCAGCGCCATCCACGGCGCCAGCATCTGGAAGAAGCCGCGGCGGTTGGTCACGTCCAGCAGCGGGTCCACCACTTCCAGGCGCGCCAGCTCGTCCTGCAGGCTTTCGCGGCCCAGCAGCAGCCAGCCGAAGGCCCCCAGCAGCATCAGCAGGTACAGGGCGCCGGAATACAGCTGGCGCAGCAGCTCGTTGCTCATCCAGCCCCAGCCGGACGGCGCCAGCAGCACCAGCGCGCCGCGCGCGCCGACCACCAGCGCCAGCAGCGCGGTCGCCAGCGCCAGGAAGCGGCGCAGCATCGAGGCCCGGGCCCAGCCGCGCGCGAGGGCGATGGCGGCCGAAAGATAAAAGGCGGCGAGGATCAGCGAAGCGGCCAGCGCGCGCAGGCCGATCTCGTCGACCCAATAGCACAGCAGGAAGGCGGCCACCGCCACCGCCAGCGCCGGGGTCGTGAACCTGCGCCAGCGCCGTCCGCCGGCACGCTCCCACAACGCGCCCGCCTCCCAGGCCACGCCGGCGATCACCAGGCCGTAGGCCACCGGCAGCGCCAGCCGCTCGGGGACCACGTTGACGCCGCCGATCGCCAGCAGCAGCCAGCCGGCCGCCTGCATCTGGCGCGACCAGCCCCAGGTCGACAGGGCCGCCGGGCGTCCATCGCCATGTTCGAAGAAGAATAATGCGGCGCAGATCGCCAGGTTACCCAGGGCCAGCGCGAGGACGATGGTGGTGGAATCCATGGCCGCCTCAGAACTCGTGGACCACGGCGGTGCTGCCGTCGCCGACCTTGCTGGACCAGGCCCGCGCCCAGTACGCGATCTGCGTGGCGCTCGGCGCTTCCCGCCAGAACACGATCAGGGTGCCCTTGTGGTCGTGGATCTGGGTCAGCCGGTCGACGAAGCCGCCGTCGCCATCCACGTCGGCCAGCGCCATCGCATAGCCATAGACGCGGTCGAGCCGCTCGATGCGGTCGGGCTCGGTCTGGCTGTTGGTGGCGGTGATGGTGGGATGGTCCAGGAACATGGGGTCTCCGTCAGGCTGCGGCGGCCAGCTTATCAGAAACTTATCCTCTGCAACAAGCCGAACCGGTCTCGCCGCGCCGCTCATCGTATACTGGGGCCATGCCGAACCTACCGAAGCCGCTGGTCCGTACCCGGGGCGACTGCCGCACCCTGGAGTTCACGCCCGGCGACATCCAGAGCGCGATGCGGCTGTCCCGGCCGAGCGCGCTGCTGCTGGCCTATACACGCGCCATGATGTGCTTCGCCCTGTTCGTGCCCCGCCCCCGCCACATTCTCATGATCGGACTGGGCGGCGGCTCGATGGCCCGCTTCTGCCACCGCCACTTCCCCGCCAGCCGCATCACCGTGCTCGAGCTGAGTGCCGACGTGATCGCCCTGCGCGACCAGTTCCTGCTGCCGCCCGACGACGCCCGCTTCCAGGTCATCCATGCCGACGCCGCCGAGTGGATCGCGGGTGCGGCCCGCGCAGGCGGCGCCTGTTTCGACGTGATCGTGGCCGACGGCTTCGACGCCGCCGGCCTGCCCCCGGCCCTGTCCAGCCGCGGCTTCTACGAAGACTGCCGGCGCCTGCTGGCCTCCGACGGCGTGCTGGCAGCGAATGTGTTCAGCTACGACCCGCGCCACGACGCCGTGCTGGATGCCCTGGACCGGGTCTTCGACGGCCGCCTTTGCCGGCTCGACAAGGCGGCCGGCAACAACCGCATCGTGTTCGCCGGCGCCGCCACGCAGAAACGCCCCATGCCCTGGCTGCCCACCCGGCGGCTGGAGATAGTGAACCGTCTATGCGTGCGCCTGATTCTTATGCGTCTGGCATCGCGGTCTGTTTTTGCCTAGCCACACCTGCCCGCAGCACAGGCTTGCGCGTGACAATTTGTTTGCGGAAACAACCGTTTGTGTGACAAACTTGGCCGGTCTAATTCCCTCAGGCAAGTACTTTTTATAGGATCCCGGATGCCGCGTCGCCGACTCCAGCTTTCGCTCACGCTTGCGGCGGCCCTCACGCTTGGTGGCGGCCTGGCCACCACCGCCGTGCTGACGCTGGCGGTGAAGCGGCTCGAGATCGACAACCAGACGCTGGCCTTCGAACAAGGCGCGAACGTGCGCGTGGCCGCCCTGCGGCAGGGCATGGACGAGGCGATCGAGGTCCTGAACGTCACCAACCAGCTGTTCACCACCGTGCAGCCGGTGACGCGCTCGCAGTTCCACGATTTCACCATCCCGCTGCTGCTGCGCAATCCCTATATCAAGGCCTTCAACTTCCACCGCGCGGTGCAGGACGCCGATCGCGCCGCGTTTGAAGCCGAGCTGCAGCGGATCCGCCCCGGCACCGTGCTGCGCGAAATGGTCGACGGCCGGCTGGTGCAGGCGCCGCGCCGGCCGCACTACAACGTCGTCGACTACCTCGAACCAATACAGGGCAACGAGCCGGCCTTCGGCCTGAACGTGGGCGAAAACGGCGAAGTGGCGCGGGCCCTGGCGCGCGCCCACGCCAGCGGGCGCGCCTCCGCGACCGGCCTGCTGCGCCTGGCCCAGGCCCCTGACGGCCAGCCCAGCTTCGAAGTGGTGATGCCGGTCTACGGCCCGGCCGGCCGCCTGCTGGGCGACACCGCCGCCGTGATCGAGATCCAGACCCTGGCACGTTCCACGCTGGCGCGCGCCGGCCTGCTGGAAGACCGCAGCATCCTGCTCAAACTCTACCTCGGCCCCCAGTCCGCAGCGGGCGCCATGGTGTACGCCAACCACGAGCCGGGCGAAGCCGGCGCGCCGGAACTGCCGCCGCTAAGCTGGCTGGCCCGTCCGGCAGCGCGCATGCTCGACCGTTTCGTGGCCGCGGGCCAGACCTGGACCGTGGAAGCCGCCGCGGCGCCCCGGCCCTACCTGGCCGACCACCTGGCCTCGACCCTGCTGGCGGCCGGCGGCCTGCTGTCGACCCTGCTGCTGGCCGCCTTCGTGCAGGCCGCCGGCCAGCGCGCACGCAAGGTGCAGGAACTGGTGCGCGAACGCACCGCCGACCTGAAGCTGAGCAACCAGCGCCTGATCGACGACGTGCTGGCCAGGAAGCGCACCGAAAAGGCGCTGCAGGAAAGTGAGCAGCGCTTCCGCCAGCTGGTCGCGATGTCGTCCGACTGGTACTGGGAGCAGGACGCGCAGCTGCGATTCGTCGCCCTGACCGGCCACTTCACGGAAAAATCCGGGATCGCCGTCGAGCGCATCCTCGGCAGGACCCGTGCGGAGCTGGTGGGCAGCCTGGCCGACAGCGATGCCGGCCGCGAGCACCTTGCCGCCATCGAGGCGCGCGAGCCCTTCCGCAACATGGAATACCGCTCGCTCGATGACAATGGCGAGGAGCGCTGGTACTGCGTCAGCGGCCAGCCGATATTCGACGATGCCGGCCGTTTCACCGGCTACCGCGGCACCGGCAGCGACATCACGGCGCGCAAGATCACCGAGCAGCGCGTGCACCATGTGGCCCAGCACGACGTGCTGACCGGCCTGCCCAACCGTTCGCTGCTGCAGGACCGCCTCGGCCAGGCGGTCGCTTACGCGAACCGCAGCGGCCATCCGGTGTGGGTGATGCTGATCGACCTGGACCGCTTCAAGTTCGTCAACGACAGCATGGGCCACAAGGCCGGCGACGTGCTCCTGATGACGGTCGCGGCGCGCCTGCGTTCGAGCCTGCGCGACACCGACACCGTGGCGCGCCTGTCGGGCGACGAATTCGTGGTGATCCTGTCGCAGCACGAGGACCAGCCGCTGTCCGCGGACATCGTGCAGCGGGTGATGGATTCGGTGGCCCAGCCGGTGATGCTGGGGCCCAAGGAATTCTTCGTCACCTGCAGCATCGGCGTGGCGGCCTATCCGAGCGACGGCACCCCGGCCGAGAGCCTGATCGAACACGCGGATATCGCGATGTACCGCGCCAAGAAGCTGGGCCGCAACAACTTCCAGTTCTACACCCCGGCCATGAACGAAGAGTCGCTGGAGCGGGTGCGCATCGAAAGCGCGCTGCGCAATGCGCTGGAACGCAATGAATTCGTGCTGCACTACCAGCCGCAGGTCGACCTGAAGAGCGGCCAGATCGTCGGCATGGAGGCGCTGATCCGCTGGAAGCATCCGGAACTGGGCATGGTACCGCCCTCGCGCTTTGTCGGCGTGGCCGAGGATACCGGCCTGATCGTGCCGATCGGCGCCTGGGTGATGCGCACCGCCTGCGCCCAGAACAAGGCCTGGCAGGACGCGGGACTGGGACAGCTGCGGGTGGCCGTGAACCTGTCGGCGCGCCAGTTCAGCGCCACCGAGCTGTTGCCGGGCATCGAACAGGTACTGCTCGATACCGGGCTCGATCCGTCCTGCCTGGAACTGGAACTGACCGAAAGCCTGTTCATGAGCGACGTCACGCCGGCGGTCGACCTCCTGCACCGCATGAAATCACTCGGGGTGAAGCTTTCCATCGACGACTTCGGCACCGGCTATTCGAGCTTCTCCTACCTGTCGCGCTTCCCGATCGACGTCCTGAAGATCGACCGTTCCTTCGTGAACGACATCACGCATGACGCCAACGACGCCGCGATCGTCGCCTCGATCATCGCGCTGGCGCACAACCTGCGCCTGTCGGTGATCGCCGAGGGCGTGGAAACGGCCGAACAGCTCGACTACCTGCGCCATCAGGGCTGCGATGAAATGCAGGGGTATTACTTCTCGCGCCCGCTGCCGGCCCAGGAATTTGAACAACTGTTGCGCCAGCGCCGCGGCTTGGCGGCATTCGAAGACGAACCGCAAGTGGCCGTTGCCTAAGCTTTTTGTGAAGAAAGGCCTATAAGGCCTTGTATTCTTTGCTTTAATCCGATTTTTTTGTGGCAGAAAGGAAATGGTTCCCCTACAATAGCCGTAAATCTTTTGCAACAGTGATTTTCGGATAATAAAAGAGGGATGATATGAACCATGATGCCGCCTTGATGAGCGACACCCGGAGCTCGGCGGAACGCAAGCAGCGCACCGACATGCGTACCCGCGACCTGGTCAACCAGGCAGTGGCATCGATCCCGACGCTGGGCCTGCAGCGCGCCGCGGAATTCCTGGCGGCGATGAACGTGCCGGCCGAGGTTGCGGTCCGCACGCTGGTGTATCCGAACCGCCGCCGGGCGAACTGATCAGCGTTTCGGTTCCTGGGCGCTGATGTCGGCCAGCGATTCGCGGCCGCGTTCGGTGAGTTCGTAGCCGCCGCCTTCGCGCACGGCGATATGGGACTTCCGGCTCAGGAACTGCAGCACATCCTCATCGAGCGCGCTCGCGGCATCCCGCTCGAGCGCGCGCAGCGCTTCGACGCAGCGCCGCAGGAACAGCACTTCCTGCCCCTTCTCGGTCAGCGCCAGGCTGCCGTTCTTCGCATACTGCACCAGCTTCAGACCGGACAGGCGCTTGGCGTTGCGGCCGACGCAGGCGTTGACGCGGTCGGTGCGGGCGCCGCGCCGGATGAGTTCGAGGGCGTCGTATTCATCGCCCGTCAGTTTCTCGTTCTTCATTCAGACTTTCATTGGAAGCAAAGGTCGCCATGGTAAGGCGGCCCGGCCTTCACCGCAACCTACTTCAGGGCGCGCAGCGCCGCCCAGAGCAGGAAGGCCCCGGCCAGCGCCCCCAGCGCCAGCGCTATCCGCATGCGCCGCGACGCCAGCCGAGAACTACGTCCGAGATAGATCCTGTTGTGTAAGGTGCTGCCCATGCTGTCCTCCCTGAGAGTGGCTGGCGATGTTTCATTATAGAAAGCTTCTCAGGAAGCAATGTGCGCCAACAAACATAAGCGCAAAATTGTATCCATAAAGCAACATAACCGCCTTCGCCTATCATGCGCCGGGAGCACAGGCTGGCTGTTAGGATCATCTCAACACGTCAACCCAATCGACAACGCAAGGAGAGCACGATGAACACTTCGACCCCGAAACCGGACCCCGCGGCCAAAGGTCCGCCGATGATGCACGAAGGCGATATCGGCAGCGGCGAAATCACGCCGGGCCAGCACGAGACGAACGAAATGATCAAGGAAATTCCGCCGCTGCCGCGCGGCGGCGGCAGTCGGCAGGATGCCGGCGAGACCGGCAATCAGCAGGGCGGCCCAGGCAAGTCCTGAGCACCCCGCGCCCGGGCTTCTTCAGTCCGCCTTGATCGGCGGCTGGGGCGCCCGGGGCTCTTCGACCGGCGCGCGCGCCGGCGCCGGCACATCGTCCGGATCCGGGCCCGGCCGCGGTGGCGGCTGCGACGGATCGGTCGGATCCGGCGTCGTATGGGCGCGCAGATCCGGCGTCAGGTCCCGGTCGAACATGTCAGCGACCGGAAGGGCTTCCATCATCGCCCTTCCTTCTGTTTCGCCCCGCCGCCGGCGCCCTTGCCCTTGCCGGCCTTGACGGTCGTCTTTTCGTTGTGGCTGCTCTTGTCCGGATTCACACCGGCACGGCGCTTGGCCAGATCCTCTTCCGAATCGTTGGCCGACTGTTTGTTCTGGTTGCCG
Source organism: Massilia sp. WG5 (assembly GCF_001412595.2). Taxonomy (NCBI): domain Bacteria; kingdom Pseudomonadati; phylum Pseudomonadota; class Betaproteobacteria; order Burkholderiales; family Oxalobacteraceae; genus Massilia; species Massilia sp. WG5. The sequence goes on along the minus strand of NZ_CP012640.2, from coordinate 5,570,017 downwards.
CTGGATTTCGATTGAGTCATAGCAATTCTCCTGAAATGGAAAGCGTGGAAAACGTGACAAACGGATGACGTTTTCGCGCAGACTAGCATGTTGGAGCGGGGCCGGCTTTCAATCGTGCGCAGGCTTGCTATGATGGCGTTCTTGCCATTTTCACACTGGATGATCACCCATGCTGCGCCGCCTGCTTCCCTTCGCCCTCGCCTGCGCCCTCGGCTGCGCCACTGCCGGCGCCGCCCCGCCGAAGCCCATGACGCTGGCCAACTACATGGCCCTGAAAGGCCCGGTCCCGAACGCCAGCTTCGACTACGGCAGTGCGCCCTCGCAGTTCGCGGAACTGTTCCTGCCCGGTGGCCCCGGGCCCTTCCCGGTGGCGGTGCTGGTGCACGGCGGCTGCTGGACCAGGGAATTCGGCGGCATCACGCAGCTGCGCAACCTGGCCGGGGCCCTGGCGGAGCGCGGCATCGCTTCGTGGAACGTCGAGTACCGCCGCGCCGACGAGCCGGGCGGCGGCTATCCCGGCACCTACCAGGACATGAATGCGGCGCTGAGCATGCTGGCCCAGCAGGCGCAGCGCTACCCGCTCGACCTGGACCGCGTGGTGGCGGTCGGGCACTCGGCCGGCGGCCAGCTGGTGCAATGGATGGCCGGCCGCGCGCGCATCCCGGCCACCAGTCCGCTGTACCTGCCCGATCCGCTGCCGATCAGGAACGTGGTCAGCCTGGGCGGCCTGGCCGACCTGCGCCGCGAGCAGGCCTTGATCAAGTCGAGCTGCGATATCGAGGTCGGCCAGCTGACCGGCGCCCCCAGCGACACGCGCCCCGACGTGTTCTCCGACACGAATGCCGGCGACCTGCTACCGAACGGCAGCCGCACCATCCTCGTGACGGGCGAGCTGGACCGCATCTCGCCGCCGCGCGTGGCCCGCGATTTCGCGGTGCGCGCACGCGCGGCCGGCGACGCAGCCGAGGTCGTGATCCTGCCCGCCGCCAGCCACTATGACGAGGTCGCGGCCAGCTCGCGTTCCTGGCCGCTGGTATTGCAGGCGATCGAGTCGGCGCTGAAGCGCTGAGGCTTTCGCACGCGCCTAGTCGAAGACGATGCGCTTCGCAAGGCGCTGGTCCACCACGACATCGCCCTGCGGCACGGCGACGCAGGGCAACACATACCCTTCCCGCTTTTCGTCGAAGGACAGGCCCGGCCACTCGACCAGGTAGCGTACGCTGCCGCTCGCCAGCCGGCAGATGCAGGCGCGGCAGGTGCCGTTGCGACAGGAGCTGGGCAGGTCGATGCCGGCCTGCTCGGCAGCATGCAGGATCGTCGTGTCCGCGGGCGCGGGGACGGTCCAGCCGGAGGGCTGGAAAGTGATCGTGAAGTCGCTCATGATGTCGATTTTACCGCCCTGCCGGCGTCCTTACGCGAGCCTGGTGATGGGTTCGTTTGCGCACAGACCCTTGCCTGGCGCAGCACTACGCTGAGGTTTCCATATGTAAGCAATGCAGGAAGCCAATGAAACAGATCGCCGCCCCCGCCCTGGCCGTACTCCTCGGCAGCGCCTGCGCTGCCGCCGGCGCCCAGCAGGCCTATCTCGTCAAGAACAAGCAAGCCACTGCCGCACAGCAGGCTCCCCAGCAATCCACGCAGCCGACCCCGCAGGCGCGCGTTGCCGCGGCATCGAGCGCCAACGCCCAGACCGCCGCCGCGGCCCGCATGCAGACCAGCACCATCCAGGCGGCCGAGGCGCCGGCGCCGGCCACGGTCGCGACGCCCACGCCGATGCCGGGGCAAACGCCGGCGCCGGCGCCCGTACCGGCGCCAGGCGAGCAGTCGGCCGCGGCGCAGATGCCAGCCCCGCAAGCGCCCGCCATGGCCGGCGCCCCACCCGAGGCCGGCAGCGAAGCCGAGCGCCTGCTGCGCGCCCAGGTCCTGCTCGATCGCGCCCATTTCTCGCCGGGCGAGATCGACGGCGCCTTCGGCTCGAACATGCGCCAGGCGCTGTCGGGCTTCCAGAAGGCGCGCCAGCTGCCGGTCACCGGCAAGCTCGACGAAGCCACCTGGAACGCCCTGAACGCGGACACCGCGCCGACGCTCGTCCCCTATAACGTGGCGGACGCCGACGTCGCCGGCCCGTTCCGTCCGGTCCCCGAGGACATGATGGAAAAGGCCAAGCTGCCGGCGCTCGGCTATGCCAGCGCGCAGGAAGGCCTGGGAGAAAAATTCCACGCCAGCCCGGGCCTGCTGCAGAAGCTCAACCGGGGCAAGGACCTGACCCACGCCGGCGAACAGATCATGGTGCCGAACGTGAGCGGCACCCCGGCGCTGCCGCCGGCGGCGCGCATCGTGGTCTCGCGCGACGCCCATGTCCTGACGCTGGAAGACGCCGGCGGCCGGCCACTGGCGCAGTATCCGGCCTCGACCGGCAGCGAGCACGACCCGCTGCCGATCGGCAGCTGGAAAGTCGATGGCGTGGCGCGCAACCCGACCTACAACTACAACCCGAAACTGTTCTGGGACGCCAAGCCGGGCGACGGCAAGGCGAAGATCGCGGCCGGCCCCAACAACCCGGTGGGCGTGGTCTGGATCGACCTGTCGATTCCCCATTACGGCATCCACGGCACGCCGGTGCCGAACCTGATCGGCAAAACCGAGTCTCACGGCTGTATCCGGCTGACCAACTGGAGCGCGGCCGAAGTCGCCGGGCTGGTCAAGGCCGGGACCGAGGTCGTGCTGCAGGAGTAAAGAACCCATAACCACAAGGAGATCGCGATGAGATGGCTGTTGACCTTCCTGCTCGGCGTGCTGGTCGGCGCCGGCGGCCTGTTTGCCTGGCTGCGCCAGATGCCCCACGAGCCGCCGGCCCCGGTCCAGGCCGCAAACACCGGATCGCTGCCGGCGCCGGCCGGGCCCGACATCGAGGGCAAGCTGCCGCCCGCGCCGAAGGTCACGCCCGATCTCACCGAACTCGACCTGCCGCTGCGCCCGTCCACCACGGCGCTGCCGGCGGGAACCGGCGTGCCTGCCCTCCCCTCCGGCAAACTGATGGTGCCGGTCGAGGGCATGAGCCTGGCGAGCATCAAGGACAACTTCGACCAGCCGCGCGGCGCCGAGCGCCACCATGAAGCGCTCGACATCATGGCGCCCAAGGGCACCAAGGTACTGGCCACGGCCGACGGCAAGATCGTCAAGCTGTTCACCAGCAAGCCGGGCGGCCTGACGGTCTACCAGTTCGACCCCACCGAAAAATATGCCTACTACTACGCCCACCTCGACCGCTATGCCGACGGCCTGCAGGAAGGCCAGACCATCAGGCGCGGCGACCCGATCGGGTATGTGGGCTCGACCGGGAACGCCGACCCGAACGCGCCGCACCTGCATTTCGCGGTGTTCGAACTGACGCCCGAGAAGCAATGGTGGCAGGGAACGCCGGTGAATCCCTATCCGCTGCTGGCCGACCCGGGTGCGCTCAGCGTGGCTGACGGCGGGGCAGCGCCCGCAGCGCCAGCCAGGTGAGGCCTGCCCTTACTCGTCGACGTCCGCTCCGACGTTGATCGCCGCATACGCGCGCATCACGGCGGTGGCTTCCCTGCTGGTCTTGCCGTACAGCTCCTGGGCCGCCTCGATCATCTTGGCGCGCGCATCGGCGTAGTTGGTGCTCGAGGTGAACTTGGTGGTGTTCGCCCTGAACCAGATGCGGTAAGCCTTGTCGAGGCCGATGCCGCTCATCGCGGCCGGCGCTTTCACCAGGTATTTGCTGTAATAGTCGCTGGCCTTGTCCTCGCTCGATCCCTGCGACAGGAAATAGAACATGCGGTTGTTCGGTCCGCTGCTGTAGTGGACGTCGATGCGCTTGAGCGAGCTGCTCCAGGCGTCCGGGCTGCTGCCGTCCTTGCTCGGCTTGGTCATCCAGCGCAGCGGCGTGCCGCTCTTGCTGATCTCCTTGCCCAGCATCCAGTCGTTCCCTAGGGCCGGAATCGTCTCGCCCTTGCCGCCGGCGCGCGCGTAGGCTTCGACCACTTCGCCGTTGATGTCGGACGCCGATTCGTTCAGGCCGCCCGATTCGCCCGAGTAGGTCAGGTTCGAGGTCGCCGCGGTAATGCCATGGCCCATCTCGTGGCCGATCACGTCGATCGAGCCAAGGCTGGTGAAGCTGGAGCCGTCGCCGATGAACATGCAGCGGCAGGTGTCGCTGTAGTAGGCGTTGTCGTAGGCGGTGTTGACGTGCGCCGCGATATAGGTCGCCGTGTTGTGGCCGTCCAGCGACTGCCAGCCGAAGATGTTCTTCAGGGCGTCGTAGGTGTTCATCAGGCCCCACATCGCGTTCACCGCCGCGGTCTGGCCGTTGGCGTCCGTGGTCGAGCCCTTGGGAATGTAGTTCTTGCCGTCGCCCCAGGTGTTGGTGTCGTTGACGTAGACGTTGCCGGCGCTGGCGCCGTGGTTGGCATTGGTGATCGCCATCGCGCCGAACATGCCGCCGGTGCCGCGGGTGTCGTCGATCATCTTGTACTTGCCGTCGACGAAGGTGGTGTTGATCGGCACCTCGCCGTTGTACTGGCTCTTGCCGACGCCGACCACGGTCTGCAGCATGCTCCACTGGTCGAGGATGGCGCCGTCGCGCGCGCTCACCACGGTGTCGTGGTAGACCGGCTTGTCGCCGGCGTGCATGCGGGTGTGCACCAGGTAGGCCAGCTCGTAGTGGTCGACCACGTCCTGCACGTCGAGGGCGTTCAGCTCGTACTCCGGCTTGTCCTGCGCGGCCGCGGTGCGCTCGGTGCGCAGGACCGGGTAGACGATCAGCTCGGCGCTCGGCGGGGTCGCGTGGCTCGCGTTCGTGCCGAGCGAAGCCAGGGCCGCGTCGATCGCCTGCCTGGGCGAGATCGCCGGGACGACGCTGAAATCGCCGGCCGGCGCCCCGCTGCCCGGTCCCGCGGCGGCGGAAGCGGCGCCCGCCCCTTTGCCGAGGCCGGCGCGCCGTTCCGAGGCCGACTCCGACTGGATGCGCCCGTTCGCGTCGAGCACCACGACCGACTCCGAACCGAAGATCGGCACCCCCTTCCAGGTATGGGCGACACGCGCCACCTGGGTGCCTTGCATGCCCGGATGCTGGACCAGGACCTTGAAGCCGTGGCGCGCATCCAGCCCGCGTTCGGCCCGGTGCGCTTCGAGCTGGGCGACGATGGCGGCCTGCGTCTGCGGCGTGGCCGCCACCGGCGCGCTCATCATCGTCTGGGGCAGCGGCGCGGCGCTCTGCGCGGCGCCGGCAAAAACCGTGAATGAAAAAACGGCGCCGATCGACGCCGTCAGAAGGGTGTGGGAACGCTGGTTCATCTCGCCTCCATTCGGTTGGACTGCCGCAAGAACCGGTTCGGGCGAACTCAGCCTTGGGCACCATCAGAGTGTGGACGAGCTTCCGCCAAGGGATTTGCTGCAAAACAAAAAGCCCCACGGCGGCGGGAACCGCCGTGGGGCGTAGCATGAAGCGGTACTACCGGTACTGCCTCAGCGTTCGCGGCGGCGCATCAGGTAGAGGGCCGTACCGACCACCGCCGAGGCGATGGCCGCCTTCTTCACCAGCCCGGCCTTGTTGTGCTGCCACTCTGCCTTGATGCCCATCTCGGACAGCACGTTCGGCACCTTGCCACGCGCCAGGTCTTCGCCAATGCCCTCGACCACGTTGACGCGGTCGGCCGCCAGCAGGATCAGCCAGTGGCGCATGTCGTTCTCGGACCAGCGGAAGGCCATCCGGCGGAGCACGCCGGACAGGCCCTTCGGCGGCTGGGCGGTGCCGAAGATCGGCGTGATGCCGGGGCGCTCGGTGGAAACCAGCACCTCGACGTTTTCCGGCTGCTGCGGCAGCTTGCCTTCGTGGGCATGGATGAAGCGCGGCGGCGTGCGTTCCATCGGCACGGCGGGCCGGTTCTTGCGGTCCAGGTCGGCGCCCCAGCCCTTGATGTGGGACAGCTGTTCGCGCGTGGGCCGCTGCGGCACCATCGGGTAGTCGTTCTGGTGCTCGTCGGCGTGGCCGCTGTGGTGGTGCTGGTGCGAATCGTCGTTGACTTGCTCATGGGTTTGCATGCTGGCTCCTTAATGCATTGCGCTGGCCTGGACGGCGCGGACCTCATGGGCGCGCGGCGGGATCAGGACGGTCTTGATGCACTCATCGAGTTTGCTCGAGAAGATGTGGTAAGCGTCGGCCACCTCTTCCAGCGGCACGCGGTGCGTGATGATGTCCTTCGGGCTCAGGCGGCCTTCGCGGATGTGCTCGATCAGGCGCGGCAGGTGGCGCTTCACGCTGGCCTGGTTGGCGCGGATCGTCAGGCCCTTGTTCAGCACGTTGCCCATCGGGACCATATTGAAGGTCGGACCGTACACGCCCACGATCGAGACGTTGCCGCCCTTGCGCACCGAGTTGATGGCCCAATGCAGCACGGTCGAGGAACCGGCCTGCATCTTCATCAGGCGTCCGGTCAGGGTCTGGGCGATCGAGCCGGCGGCGTCGCCGCCCACGCAGTCGATGCAGACGTCGGCGCCCATCCAGTCCGTCATCTTCTTGATGTGCTCGGCCATGTCGTTGACTTCGCGGAAGTTGACCGTCTCGCACTGGGCCCAGCGCTTGGCGAATTCGAGGCGGTACTCGAGCTCGTCGACCACGATCACGCGTCCCGCGCCCATCAGCCAGGACGATTTGGCGGCCAGCAGGCCGATCGGACCGGCGCCGAAGATCACCACGGTATCGCCTTCGCTGATGTCGCCCATCTCGGCGGCCTGGTAGCCGGTCGGCGTGACGTCGGTGAGCAGCACCGCGTCGTCATCGTGGATGTCGTCCGGGATCAGCATCGGGCCGACGTCCGCCATCGGCACGCGCACGTACTCGGCCTGGCCGCCGTCGTAGCCGCCGGCGGTGTGCGAGTAACCGTAGATGGCGCCGACGGCGGTCGCTTCCGGATTCGTGTTGTGGCAGTTGCCGAACAGCTCGTGCTGGCAGTAGAAGCAGGAGCCGCAGAACAGGTTGAACGGCACCATGACCCTGTCGCCGGGTTTCAGCGTCTGCACTTCCGATCCCACGTCCTCGACCACGCCGATGAACTCGTGGCCGAAGGTATGGCCGACACGGGTATCAGGCACCATGCCATGGTACAGGTGCAGGTCGGAACCGCAGATGCAGGTACGCGTCACGCGCACGATGGCGTCGCCAGGATGCTCGATCATGGGATCGGGCTTGTGGTCGGCGCGAACGCGATATGGCCCCCGGTAATTCATTGCCAGCATATGTCCTCCTCGGCTTGGTTGACGGCCCGCAGCTCATGAACGGGCTCTTGGACAAGACCTTATGTCAAAACGATAAGGAAGGCGATACGCGCACGGAAACGTACACGGATTTTCTCATCAAATTCTTATGTGTTTGTTTTTAAAAGGAAATTTCTTATCCTCCAGAAACAACAACGGCCGCAAAAGCGGCCGGTTCATCGGGACTGACACGCAGCTCAACAGGGGCCTCGAAAACCGTAGCGAGCGGAAGCAGTGGTGGCCGAGAAGCGCAGCCGTACATCCGGTACGGCGAGCATCGCAGGCCGCCAATGCGACGCGCAGTAGGTTTGCGAGGCTCCCACTACAGCTGGCGGGCTTCGAAGGTATTGCACTGCTCCACCGAACCCGTCTGCAGACCCTTCGTGAACCAGCGCACGCGCTGCGCCGAGGTGCCGTGGGTGAAGGAATCCGGCACCACCTCGCCGCGCGACTGGCGCTGCAGGGCGTCGTCGCCGATCGCGCTGGCGGCCTTCAGGGCCGACTCGACGTCGCCCTGTTCGATGATCTGCTTGGCTTCGTTGGTGTGGTAGGCCCAGACACCGGCGAAGCAGTCGGCCTGCAGTTCGACCCGCACCGACAGCGCGTTGGCCTCGGTCTCGGACAGGCGCTGGCGCATGCTGTCGACCTTGCCGGAAATGCCCAGCAGGTTCTGCACGTGGTGGCCGACCTCGTGCGCGATCACGTAGGCCTGGGTGAATTCGCCGCCGACGTGGAAGCGCTGCTGCATCATGCGGAAGAAGGTCAGGTCGATGTAGACCTTGCGGTCGGCCGGGCAGTAGAAGGGACCGACGGCGGCCTGGCCGGTGCCGCAGCCCTGGGTCGGCGTGCGGCCGTCGTACAGTACCAGGATCGGCGGCGTGTAGGTGGCGCCATTCGCCTTGAAGATCTGGGTCCAGGTGGTTTCGGTGTAGCGCAGCACCGTGCGCACGAACTGGGTCTCCTGGTCGTTCGCGGGCGGGTGCGACGGCGCCTGCTGCACCTGGGCCGGCGAACCGCCGGACAGCAGGCTGAGGATGGTGCTGGGCGAGACCCCGAAGAACCAGGAGCCGATCAGCGCGATGACGATCGTGCCGATGCCGACCGTGCCGCCGCCGATGCCGAAACCACCACCGCCGCCTCCGCCGCGGCGGTCCTCCACATTATTGCTCTGCTCATCGCCTTGCCAACGCATAGTGTTCTCCTTGCTTTATCGTCCCGTGGGGCGCTTCAGGCTCACCGAGCCTGTCTGCTCGCGCACATCCTTGTTGCGGAATTCCTCGTCGGCCGCGATCCCGGCGCGCCATTCATCGTGCAGGTGACGTTCGTGGCGTTCGCGTTCAACTTCGCGCTCGAGACGGGTATTGAGGGCGGCATTCGGCAATTTCGTGCTCATGATGATCCTTGAAGTGCGGCCGGGCGCCATCGCCCAGCCTGTTCCCGCAGTATGCGCGGGCATGCCTGCGGGGTATGTACGACCCTTCACATAGTGCATCGGCTTTTCGGTGCGCTCGGATTGTAGCCGAAGATCGCGCTATGTACGCTGGCGCACGGAGACGCGCGCGCGCCGCCTGCATGCTGGCGCCATGCCCCTGAACCTGCGCTCGCCAACCGCCCTTTCCGCCCTCGGCCGCCGGCTGCTCGAGCGCGATTACCGCTTCACCACGGTCACCCCGGCCACCCACCGCCGCGTCAACCGGCGCCCGGAAAACGCCTGGGCGCAGGACCTGCGCGGCGCGCTCGGCTGGAGCCGGCCCTGGCGCGACGGCGTGCTGCCGTCGGAGATCGCGTCAGGGCTGCTTGAAGCCGGGCTGGTCGACGACGTCGAACAGGACGGCGCGGCCGGCCGCCGCGCGCGCGTACGGGCCTCGACCATCGGCCGCAATCTCTACTTCCACTCGGCCTGGCCGACCGACGACGAGGACGCCGTGTTCTTCGGTCCCGATACCTACCGCTATGTCGCGGCGCTGCGGCGCGCGCTGTCCTCGCCCCTGCTGCGGCGTCCGGTCCGGCGTGCGGTCGATATCGGCTGCGGCGCCGGGCCGGGCGCGATCGAACTGGCCCTGTGCTGCCCCGACGCCACCGTCTATGGCGCCGACATCAACGAGGACGCACTGGCGCTTGCCGGGATCAACGCCGAGCTGAACGGCGCCGCGCAATTCATCCCCTGCCGCAGCAACCTGCTGGACGGCGTCGACGGCCGCTTCGACCTCGTGATGTCGAACCCGCCCTACATCCTCGATCCGGACGAGCTGGCCTACCGCCACGGCGGCGGCGAACACGGCGCCGAGCTGTCGATCCGGATCGTCAAGACCGCCCTGGCGCGCCTGCAGCCGGGCGGCAGCCTGCTGCTCTACACCGGGGTCGCCATCGTCGACGGCGAAGACCGCTTTCTCGCCGCGATCCGTCCGCTGCTCGACGCCGCCTGCGAGGAATGGCGCTACGAGGAGCTGGATCCGGACATCTTCGGCGGCCAGCTCGACTGCGAGGGCTACGAGCAGGTGGAACGCATCGCCGCGGTCTGGCTGCACGCGGTGAGTCGGCAAAAAGCCACAGAATGATTACTGCCTTGTAATGAAGGTTTGAATTTCTGGTTGGCAATTATTGTTGAGCCATATAATCGGCTCTCCCGCCAATATCACCCCACTTGCATATGAAGATCACCCAGCTCAAGGTCTGGGCGCGGCTCGCGCTCGCATTTTCTCTCGTTCTCGTCCTGATGGTGGCCCTGGCCATCAACGGCATCGCCAACATGGCGACCATGCAGGAAGAGATGACCCGGATCGTCGACAGCGACAACGTCAAGGTGCGCCTGGTGACGGGTCTGCGCCAGTCGGTGATGAACGCCATCATCAACGGCCGCAACATTGCCCTGATGAGCGAGCAGGCCGAGATCGACGCCGAAAACAAGCGCCTGGCGGCCAACCGCGCCGAGTACAAGACGCTGTCCGACAAGCTCGCCGCCATGATTTCCACCGCCGCCGAAAAGGCCGACCTCGACCGGATCGCCGCCACCCGCGCCGCCGCGGTCGACGTGGTGACCAGGATGACGGCGCTGGTCAAGGCCGGCCAGCGCGAGCAGTCGAACCGCGTGCTGCTGGACGAACTGCAGCCCCTGCAGACCAGGACCATCATCGCGATGGACGATATGGTGCAACACCTCGACCAGCAGTTGAACGCTGCCGCCGACCAGGCCGCGGCCGCGCACCAGGCGGCGCGGCGCCAGACCCTGATCATCACCCTCGCCGCCCTCCTGCTCGGCGGCTTCATGGCCTGGCTGATCACGCGCAGCCTGCTGCGCCAGCTGGGCGGCGAGCCGGCCTACGCGGCCGAGATCGCCGGCCGCATCGCCGACGGCGAGCTGGACCTGAAGGTCGAACTGCAGGCCGGCGACCGCGGCAGCCTGCTGTTCGCCATGGAGGCCATGCGCGGCAAGCTGGCCGACCTGGTCGGCCACGTGCGCCAGGCCACCCACCACATCGCCCACGCCTCGAGCGAGATCGCGAGCGGCAACGCCGACCTGTCGAGCCGCACCGAAGTCCAGGCCGGTTCGCTGGAAGAAACCGCGTCGACGATGGAAGAGCTGACCTCGACCGTGAAACAGAACGCCGGTCACGCCCAGACCGCCAACGAACTGGCGCGCACCGCATCGAGCGTGGCGGCGCGCGGCGGCGAGGTCGTGGCCCAGGTGGTGGACACCATGGGCTCGATCAACGCGTCCTCGAAGAAGATCGTCGATATCATCTCCGTCATCGACGGCATCGCCTTCCAGACCAATATCCTGGCGCTGAACGCGGCCGTGGAAGCGGCCCGCGCCGGCGAACAGGGCCGCGGCTTCGCGGTCGTGGCCTCGGAAGTGCGCAACCTGGCCCAGCGCTCGGCCGCGGCGGCCAAGGAGATCAAGGCCCTGATCGACGACTCGGTCGGCAAGGTCGACACCGGCGCCAGGCTGGTCGACCAGGCCGGCCTGACCATGAGCGAAGTGGTCGACAGCATCGGCAAGGTGGCCAACATCATGGCCGACATCAGCGCGGCCACGCTGGAGCAGACCCACGGCATCGAACAGGCCAACCGCGCCATCATGGACATGGACGGCGTGACCCAGCAGAACGCGGCCCTGGTCGAGGAAGCGGCGGCGGCGGCGGCGGCGATGCAGCAGCAGGCGGGGGAGCTGGCGAAGCTGGTGAGCGTGTTCAAGGTGGGGGGGCAGGCCGAGACGCCGGCATTGGCGGCGCCGGGGCGGCGGGTGGCGCTGGCGGCCCGCTGAGGGGATATCAGAGGAGAAAACGCGCGCCCTCGGCGCGCGGCGCTGTTGATTTGTGCGCCGGGCGCACAAATCAACAGCAGTCGGCCCGATTCGAAGGGCCCGAAACGAAAAAAGGCTCCCCGAGGGGAGCCTTTTTCTTTTTCTGGCGGAGAGGGTGGGATTCGAACCCACGGTACGGTCACCCGTACGCCTGATTTCGAGTCAGGTACATTCGACCACTCTGCCACCTCTCCTGGTAACCGGTCGCTGTATTCGCGAGAGCACGCATTATAGTCAAGGGATTGGAATGTGACAAGGTCTATTGCGGGCTCGCGCCGCCAAGCGCGGCCAGCAGGCGTTCCAGGTCGAGCGGCTTGGCCAGCACCTCCCTGGCGTCGATCGTTCCCGACCCGAGCGCGCCGCTGGCCGTCATCACCACCACCGGCACCGCTGCGATCGCCGGATCGGCCTTTTGCTCGGTCCGGAACTGGAAGCCGTTCATGATGGGCATCATTAAATCGAGCAAGACCACCGAGGTCTGCGGATGTGCTTGCAGATGGGCAAGCGCTTCGCGGCCGTTGGCGGCGGTGGCGACGGCGTAGCCCTCGTCTTCCAGGAAATCCGAGAGCACGTCGCGGATGTCGGCGTCATCGTCGACGATCAGTATGGTTCGGTGCATGGCTATTATTTTAAACGCAATTGATTCAAACCGGCAGCGGCAGCCTGACGGTGAAGGTCGATCCCTCGCCCAGGGTCGAGGCAACCCCGATCGAGCCGCCCATCGCGGCGACGATCTGGCTGGCGATGTACAGGCCCAGCCCCAATCCGCCGTACTGCCTTGCGGAGACCGCCCGCTCGAAGCGGCCGAAGATCCTTTGCAGGTGCTCCGGCTCGATGCCCAGGCCGCGGTCGGACACCTCGACCACCGCCTCCGCCGCGTCCACCCTCACCAGCAAGGCGACCGGCCTGCCTTCGCCATACTTGATCGCGTTCGATACCAGGTTGGTGAGCACCTGTTCCAGACGCAGCCGGTCCCAGTAGCCGGTGATGCCCTCGCCGCATTGCAGGCTCAGGCGCGAGCCCGACTGCGCCAGCTCGCCGCTTTCCTCGAGCCGCTCCACGACATGGCGCGCGATCTCGGCCAGGTCGACCGGTTCGGGGGCGAGCGTGAGCTGGCCGCCGGCGATCCGCGAGATATCCAGCAGTTCATTGACCAGCCGGTCCAGGCGCTTGCCCTGACGCTGCAGGGTCGCCAGGCTCTTGAGCAGCCAGGCCGCGCTTTCCGGATTCTCGATCAGCTTGGGCAGCCGCCGCTCGATCAGGTGGATCTGCAGCTGCAGCGGCGTGAGCGGCGTCTTCAGCTCGTGCGAGGCCACTGCAAGGAAATCTTCGCGGACCTGGATCGCGTTCTGGGCCGCCTCGTACAGGCCGGCGTTGTCGATCGCCAGCGCACAGCGGTCGGCAAGCTGGCGCGCCACCGCCAGCTCGGCCTGGTCGTACTGGCGGTTTGCGCGCGTCAGGATGAAAGTCAGCACGCCGAGCATGCGGCCGCGCGCCGCCAGCGGCACGGCCATCATCGAGCGCGGCGCCAGCTGGCCGATCAGGCGGCCATGCTCGTCGTCCTGGGCCATGCCGCGCCGCTGTCCATCCGAGATGCTGGCCAGCAGCACCGCCTGCCCGCTTCCCAGGACCTGCGTCGGTGGGTGGCCACCATGGCCGTCGGCCGCGGTGAAGCGCTTGAGCGCCTCTGCCAGGGCGGCATCCGCCGGATCGGCGAAGGCGATCTCGGCGCGCACTGCGCGGCCGTCGCTGCGGACCAGGTCGAGGACGCACCAGTCCGCGAAAGCCGGCACGGCCAGCGCCACCACGCGCGCCAGCGTCTTGCCATAGTCGAGCGACTCCGCCAGCGCCGCGCCGGCGCTGGCCAGGAAGCGCGCCGCGGCTTCCGCGCGCACGCGCGCCGCCAGCAGCGTGCTGTTTTCCAGCGAAATCGCGGCCTGCGCCGCCAGCGCCTGCACCACGTCGACCCGCGCGGCGGCAAAGGCCCCGGCCATTGCATGGTTTTCCAGGTACAGCAGGCCGACCACCCGCACCTGCATCCTGAGCGGCACGCACAGCACGGAGCGCAGCCCCAGGCGCTTTACTTCGGGATCGTCGGCAAACTGGCCGCGCGCCGTGGCATCGTCCAGCACCAGCGGCACCTGCATGCGGGCGACGTAGCGGATGATCGCACGCGGCAGCATGGCGCAATCGGCCAGGGGCAAGTCTTCGAGCACGCTGGCGCTGCCTTCGGCGTCGGTCCGGGCCCGCAGCCTGAGCGCGGCCGGCTCGCCGAGCAGCAGCATCCCCTTCTGCGCGCCCGCCACTTCGACGACGATCTGCAATATCCGTTCGAACAGGCGTTCGAGGACAGTCTCGGCGGCAATCGCCTGCGACGCCTTGATCAGGCCCAGCGCGTCGAGCGCGAACGCGGTTCGCGGCTCCGGCAGCGACGCCTGCGCCTGCTTGCCCGGCAGGCCGGCGTGGGTTTCCTCGAGGGCCCGCAGCTTGGCCGTGGCGCCCCACTGCCGATAGCTCGCCAGCGCCGCCTGCAGGTAGACCGCCGCCACGCGCGCCTGGCCGTGAGCGAGGAACAGGCGGTGCGCCAGTTCGTTCGCCAGCGCCGCATCCTGCACGAAGCCGGACCGCTGCGCCCCCTCGACGGCCTCGCCGTACAGGGTCATGGCCTGCCAGGGCGAGCCGGCGAGCCGCTCGAGCTCTGCTTCGACCAGGCGCTGCTTGTGCAGGAAATTTTCAGGACAATGGCGCGCCCAGGCGGCGAGCTGCGCATGCAGGCTGCGGATTTCCCCGAGCAGCGCCCCGTGCTCCTCCTGCGGCGCGGCCGCGTATATTGCCGCCAGCGTCAAGGCGCTGTAGAAGCTGTGCTCGGCCGAGCTCACCATGCCCAGGATGCCGGACTGCAGGCAGGCCGCGCCCTGGCGTGCGTTGCGGCGCGCGGCATCGAGGTCGCCGAACAGGAAGGCCGCCTGCAGCCTGGCGACGTGGAGCTGGCCGATCGCGGTCTGGTTGCCGGCGGCGTCCTCGAGAAAGCGGGCCTCGTCGAAATCGGCGTCGTCGAAGCTGCCGGCGCCGGCCGTCATGCCGGTGAGCGCGCGCGCGAACTGGCGGAACGGGAGCGCAATTTCGATGGCGGTCCGATTCTGGTGGCGCGCGGCGAAATCGATCGCCACAGCCGAGTCCGCCAGCAGGCTCGCAAGCGGCACGCCCGCCGGCAAGCCATTGATGAGTATCCCGCACAGGTTGAAGGCCGCATACGCGAGTTCGCCGGACTCGACGCCGGCCCGGTGTCCTTCCCGCATCAGGGGCAGGCTGTGGTGCAGGCGCTCGCGCCAGACCTGCACCACCAGCCCGAAGACCTCGAGCGTGCGGCTCTCCTCGGCCCGGTTGCCGAAGCGTTGCGCCAGCGCCAGCGCCAGCTTGCCGAAGGCATGGCCGACGTCGTATTCACCGGTGCGCGCGTTATGGATGGCGCCGTAGAACACATAGGCGTAGGCCGAGAACAGCGAAGGTCCGTGCAGCAGCGACAGGTTGGTGCTGCGGGTGACCAGGAAGGTCAGCACCTCGGAGCCGCTGAAGTAAGCCGGCGGCCCCAGCAGCGACAGCAGGCGCATCGCGGCGCGCGTTTCTTCGTCGTCGACTTCGGGCTGCCCGACCAGGTCCTCGAAGCGCCGCGCGCCGACGTTCCGCATCACCGCCTGCGCTTCCGCTTCGTTAGCCTCGGGCAAGCCCTCGAGCGGCCAGGCGTGGCCGAACACGGCCAATCCCTCGCGCCCCCAGCGCAGCGCCCCGCCCCAGTCGCTCGCCACGGTGGCGGCCAGCACGCGCAGGCTGTACAGGTCGGCCCTGGCCACGCTCGACGGCGCATGCGCGAGCGCGGTCTCGATGAGCTGTTCGGCCTGCGCATGACGGCCGCTCAGGTAGGCGCTCTCGGCCAGCTCGCGGTGGAGCGCGAAGCTCAGCGCCGGATGGTCCTGCCAGGCCCCTGGCGGCAACTGGCGCACGCCGACGCCCAGGTAGTCGAAGGCCGACTGGTAGGCGGCCGACGCTTTTGCCTTGCGTCCCGCCGCCAGGTTCAGTTCGGCCAGCTGCAGGCGTTCGGCCAGGTCGGTGACCAGCGCCGCGCCGAAATCGAGCTGGTCGACCACCGCGAACAGCTGGGCGTCGAGCTGGCCCGGCGCGATATTCGCCAGCGCACGCCGTCCGATGTCCAGATGGATCGCCTGGCGCCCCTCCTCGCTCAACAAGGAATAGGCGGCCTGCTGCACCCGGTCGTGGACGAAGCGCATCAGGACCGGCAGGCCGGCCAGCTCGCGGTCGAGCGGTCCTGCATGGCGCAAGGCCTTGTAGGCATCCCGCAGCGGCAGCAACAGGCCGTCGTCGAGCGCCGGCCAGAGCGCTTCGATGGCCGCCGCGCGCGAGCGCCCGGTGGCCTCCGCCAGCCTGCCCACGTCGAACTGGTGGCCGATGCAGGCCGCGACCCGCAGCAGGCAGCGGGTCGCCTCGGGCAGGCGCCCGATGCTCTGCACCATCAGTTCGAGGACGTTGTCGCCGACCGGCGCGCGCCTGATGTCATCGACGTCCCAGTGCCAGGCCCGGGCCTGGACATCGAAACGGAGCAGGCCGTCGTGGTACAGGGAATGCAGCAGGCGCCTGATGAAGAAGGGGTTGCCCGCGGTCTTGCCCAGCACCAGTCCGGCCAGTTCCGCGCAATGGCCGGGTTCCTGGTTCAGGGCGTCGGCGAGCATCGCCGTCACGTCGCGCGCGTCGAGCCCGTCCAGATGGATCTCCAGCAGGCGCACCTTCGCTTCGCGCAGTTGCCCCAGGAACAGCGCCAGAGGATGGGCCGGGCTGACTTCCCTGTCGCGGTAGGCGCCGATGATCAGCAGCTTGTCAGCGCCGCTGCCGGCGAGCCATTGCTCGACCAGTTGCAGCGAGGCCGCGTCCATCCACTGCAAGTCGTCGAGGAAGAAGACGAACGGACGCCCGGATTGTGCGAACACGTCGAGGAACGAGGTGAATACCTGGGCGAAGCGGTTCCTTGCTTCGAGCGGCCCGAGTTCCGCGAGCGGCGGCTGGGGACCGAGTATGCTTTCGATCTCCGGGATCACGCTGGTCAGCACCTGCCCGTTCGGCGCGACCGCTTCCTGTATCCGAGCACGCCACGCCGCAAGCGCGGCTTCCGGTTCGGTGAGCAGGTGCCGCACCAGCTTGCGGAATGCCTCGCCGAGCCCGGCGTACGGGAGATTGCTCTGGAGCTGGTCGAACTTGCCGCTAATGAAGTGTCCGCGCTGCTCGATGACGGCGTGCTGCAGTTGCTGGACCAGCGCCGATTTGCCGATGCCGGGCGTGCCGGTGACCAGCACCAGCTCGCGCTGTCCCGCGCCCATCCGGTCGAAGGCCTGGCGCAGCAGCGCGCTCTCGCCCATCCGTCCGTACAGCTTTTCCGGGATGGACAGCTGGCGCGGCACATCGCCGCTGGCCAGGGCGAAGGACGCCAGCGCACCGGTCGCCGTCCACTGCCGGCGTGCTTCCTGCAGGTCGGCCAGCAGCGATTGTGCGCTCAGGTAGCGGCGCTCCGGCTCCTTCTCGAGCAGTTTCAGGATGATGGCGGAGACAAGCGGCGGGACACCGGGATGGACGCCGTGCGGCGGTTTCGGGATGCGCGCCAGCTGGGCATGGACCAGCTCGACCGGATCCTGCGCGGTGAACGGCCGCACGCCGGTCGCCAGCTCGTACAAGGTCGCGCCGAGCGAATACAGATCGGCGCGCGAGTCGACGGACCGGCCGGTGCGCCCCGTCTGTTCGGGGGAAATATAGGCCAGGTTTCCTTCGAGATGGGCCGGGCTGACGCTGTCGACCGCCAGCGCCGACAGCGACATGGCGATCTGGAAGTCGAGCAGGCTGGCCTTGCCGGAGGCCGGATCCCAGGCGATGTTGGCCGGGTTGATGTTGCGGTGGACAATGCCCGCTTCATGCAGTCCGGATACTGCCAGCGCGAGCTGGCAGCCGAGGTCCAGCAGAGCGGCGGTCGGCAGCGGGCCGGCGGCGATGCGCGCAGCGAGGTTTTCCGGGCCGGCATCGTCCATCACCATCTCCAGCGCCTGGCTTTCCTCGACCAGGGCGCGCACCGTCACGATGCCGGGCAGGTCGAGGCCGTGGAGGAGCTCGTATTCGTGGCGCAGGGAAGCGATGAGGCCGGCATCGCCGGGCGAGGTTTGCGTCGACTTGACGACGCAGGACTGGCCCCGGTATTGCGTACGGCGGAAGGTGTAGCGGCGGTTCGTATGGAAGGACCTGGACTTGCGGTGAGCGGCTGGGGCGACGCGGTTATCGGACTTGGACACAGGCACTCCAGCGCATAAATCAGATTGTTAATTCATGGTGCGCCAGAATAACACCTTTGGCGAAGTTGATGACTTGTAATTGCGAAAGAGACAGGGCCTGGCGGACGCGTTCGCCTGCGCCACAAAAACAAAAAGGCTCCCGGAGGAGCCTTTTTGTTTTACATCTTGGCGGAGAGGGTGGGATTCGAACCCACGGTACGGTCACCCGTACGCCTGATTTCGAGTCAGGTACATTCGACCACTCTGCCACCTCTCCTGGTAACCGGTCGCTGTATTCGCGAGAGGCCACATTATAGCAGCCCCAGGCGAAAACGGAAGAGCAATTTACGCGGCCGCTCAGGCAGCCGGAACCAGACGCTCGAGGCCGCCCATGTACGGACGCAGCGCTTCCGGGATCAGCACGCTGCCGTCGGCCTGCTGGTAGTTCTCCAGCACGGCGACCAGGGTGCGGCCGACCGCCAGGCCGGAGCCGTTCAGGGTGTGCAGCAATTCCGGCTTGTTCTGGGCGTTGCGGAAGCGGGCCTGCATGCGGCGGGCCTGGAAGGCTTCCATGTTCGACAGCGAGGAGATCTCGCGGTAGGTGTTCTGCGCCGGCAGCCAGACTTCCAGGTCGTAGGTCTTGGCGGCGCCGAAGCCCATGTCGCCGGTGCACAGCGCCATCACGCGGTACGGCAGGCCCAGGTTCCTCAGGATGGTCTCGGCCTGGCCGACCATTTCGTCCAGCGCTTCGTACGACTTTTCCGGATGCGCGATCTGCACGAGCTCGACCTTGTCGAACTGGTGCTGGCGGATCATGCCGCGGGTGTCGCGGCCGTAGCTGCCGGCTTCCGAGCGGAAGCATGGGGTGTGGGCGGTGATCTTGATCGGCAGGCTGTCCAGCGCCACGATCTCGTCGCGCACCGTGTTCGTCAGCGTGACTTCCGAGGTCGGGATCAGGTAGAAGTTCTCGCCCTCGCCTTCGATGCCGCCCTTCTTCACGGCGAACAGGTCTTCGCCGAACTTCGGCAGCTGGCCGGTGCCGTACAGCGAATCCGCGTTCACCATGTACGGGGTGTAGCACTCGGTGTAGCCGTGCCGGTCGGTATGGGTGTCCAGCATGTACTGGGCCAGCGCGCGGTGCAGACGGGCGATGCCGCCCTTCATGACCGAGAAGCGCGAGCCGGTCAGCTTGGTCGCGGTGTCGAAGTCCAGGCCCAGCGGGGCGCCGACGTCGACATGGTCCTTCACTTCGAAATCGAACACGCGCGGCGTGCCGACCTTGCGCACTTCGACATTGCCCGATTCGTCCTGGCCGACCGGCACGGACTCGTGCGGCAGGTTCGGGATGTTCTGCATGAAGTGCGCCATCTTTTCCTGCACCTGGGCCAGGGCGACTTCGTTGGCCTTCAGCTCGTCGCCGATGCCGGCCACTTCCGCCATCACGGCGCTGGTGTCTTCGCCTTTGCCCTTCAGCATGCCGATCTGCTTGGACAGGCTGTTGCGCTTGCCCTGCAGTTCCTCGGTGCGCGTCTGGATCGCCTTGCGCTCGGCTTCGAGGGCATTGAAGCCGGCGACGTCGAGCTGGAACTTGCGGGTCGCGAGGCGCGCTGCGACGTTGTCGATGTCTTTGCGGAGAAGTTGGATGTCAATCATGTCGGGGTCGTTGCGTTGCGATGGGTTTTATCGAATGCGCAATTGTACCAAGCCGACAGCCACTGGTCCGCGAGTTTCGTCGATCGGTTCGCCGATCGATTGGTGCTTCAGTTCAGCGCGGCTTTCTCGGCGGCGCTCAGGCGGTGGGCCTTGACCACGACCACCGGCACTTTCGGGTTCACGGCGGCCGCAGCCGGGGCGGCGCGGACCGCGTCCGGCGCCTGGGCCGAGGCCACGGCGTAGCTGGCGAAGTTGGTCACGACGGCGGCGACGATGAACAGGCCTTCGAGGTTTTTACGCAGTTTCATGATGTGCTCCTTTGGGTTCGGTGAGATGAAGAATCGCTTCGGTATGGTGCTACTGTAGCCATTCCCCTCCCCCGGCTCCATCGGCTTGCGACGAAGCGCACGAAAGGCGGGATGAAACGCGAAAAAGCCGCTCTTTTCCGGCGCGCGGCAAGCGTCGCCGGGCGCCCTGCAACGCTCAGCCGCCGCCGTCGCGCGCCCCATCATCGAGGCTGCGCAGCCAGGCCAGCTTGTCGGCGATCTTGGCCTCGATCCCGCGCGGCACCGGCTGGTACCAGCCCGGCTCCGGCATCCCGTCCGGCAGGTAGGTCTCGCCGGCCGCGTAGGCATGCGGCTCGTCGTGGGCGTAGCGGTAGGCGTGGCCGTAGCCGAGTTCCTTCATCAGCTTGGTCGGCGCATTGCGCAGGTGGACCGGCACCTCGCGCGATTTGTCTTTCCTGACGAAGGCCATGGCGGCGTTGAAGGCGTTGTAGCCGGCATTGCTCTTGGCCGCGATCGCCAGGTAGATCACGGCCTGGCCCAGCGCCAGCTCGCCCTCGGGCGAACCGAGCCGCTCGAAGGTCTCGGCGGCGTCGTTGGCGAGCTGGATCGCGCGCGGGTCGGCGATGCCGATGTCTTCCCAGGCCATGCGCACGATGCGGCGCGACAGGTATTTGGGGTCGGCGCCGCCGTCCAGCATGCGGCACAGCCAGTACAGCGCGGCGTCCGGATGCGAGCCGCGCACCGATTTATGCAGCGCGGATATCTGGTCGTAGAAATTGTCGCCGCCCTTGTCGAAGCGGCGCGCGTTCAGGGTCAGCGCGTTCTCGACGAACTCGCCGGTGATGTGCGTGATGCCGGAGGTGTCGGCCGAGGTCTTGGTCTGCTCCAGCAGGTTGAGGAAGCGGCGCGCGTCGCCGTCCGCATAGCCGACCAGGGTCTGCACGGCCACCTCGTCGAACTGCAGGTCCTGCAGCACGCGCTCCTGGGCGCGCTTGAGCAGCTGGCGCATCTCGTCGTCGTTCAGGGCCTTCAGCACATAGACCTGGGAGCGCGACAGCAGCGCCGAGTTGACTTCGAAGGACGGGTTCTCGGTGGTGGCGCCGATCAGGGTCACCAGGCCCGATTCCACGAACGGCAGCAAGGCATCCTGCTGCGACTTGTTGAAGCGCCCAAAAAAGCAAAGTAAGTCGTTATAGATTAAGTACTTACAGCGTGTTATGATTTGGAAACAGCACAAAAATAGGCACTTGAAGCACAAGGAAAGCACAAGTTTCGGTCATTGTGCTTTTGTCGAAGTGTCACAGTCTACAGGAGCCATGCGATGCCCTATCGTATTGAATACACACGAACAAACCCAAGGACCAAGCGCGAGCAAACCGTTGTGAAGTTTCGGGGTCAGCTACGCTACAACGGTAAAACTTACAGCAAACTTTTCGAAACCGAAAGCTTGGCACTTGATTGGGAAGAACAAAAATCTAAAGAACTTAGTGGTGTAAGTGCCATTACAGCACTTATTGAGGAAACAAATCAAGTAGATATGAGGCAGCTACTACAGGCGCACTACAGCAAAAAGCTGTCCAAGCAGTCTGAAACTTCAAGAAAATCGAATGAAAACCGATGCCTTAAACAAATCCCAAGTGTAAAAATTCCTTACAAAGCAATACAGCACCGGATCAATAACTATAAATATTCAAAGACCATCGTTAAAGCAATGCTCGACTGTGAATTTGATTATGTCAATGATGGGATCAGGTTCGGGGACTTCTTCGCTAGCACCGTAGACTTCTATATTATTAAAGCCTACATAGAAGTCCGGAAAGACCACGGCATTGCCAACAACACACTACTTCGTGAACTGACCACGATCTCTGGCGCCTTTACCAATGCTTACGACTATTTTAAGCAGTTTGAAAATGGCATTCAAAATCCGGTCAAGCTCCTACCCAAAGGCATCAAACCAAAGCCACAAAATGATAGGAAAACTGTTCTTTCAGATGATGACATTGGAAAGATAGCCCAATTTCTTTCATTGAAGACCAATCTTGAGCCTTATTGGTGCTTCATACAATGCATCTATTCAGGTGTTCGCCGTGTCGAATGCCTGAGAATGGAGTGGGAAAACATTGATTGGAAAAAGCAACTTGTTCACCTTACCGAAAAGCAGACAAAGAACGGCAGGGCAAGAGAAGTCCCACTTCATGATGAGTTCTTCAACTACCTAAAGGAACATAGGAAAGCTTCCGGCAAGATTTTCAAACTTACCTATTATAATATGAGGGCTTATTGGGTTGATGCCTTGAAGCAGAACGATCTTTATGACAATCCCAGAACTAGGCCAATTTGGAACGATACAAGGAGAACGGCTATCACGACGAATCTTCGCAGAAGTGAAGGCAACACCTTTCAGCTAGCAAAAGTATTTGGTGTTAAGCCAAGCGAAATCGAGAAAGAACAAAAAAAGATAGGTAGCGACATTCAAGATATCATTAAGAAGCTACAAAATGGTGAGCCGCTGACACCAAAAGAGATTTCCTTGCTGAGTGGCCATCAGAATAGCGATATTACACACCAAACCTATAATGCCGACAGATAGAGGATCACTGATTTTGTCGCTAGGATACCTGAGCGGGAAACATGCCATTCTTCTTCCGACCAAAGAAGAATTTAAGAGCAGCATAAAAGAAACTTAAGGGAGGGATGATGCTTGATTTTATAGAAACTAACATTTGCAAAGGCGCGACTCATGCAAAGCTTCTTCGTCAAGGAAAAATAACCGAAACTCTTTTTATCGATCTTTCGAAAAAGCCTTCTACCATATCTGTTCAAGTGTTAAGCGCGGGAGACTTCAGCAAAGTAGAATATGAAGCTTATCTCGCCAAGTACAAATCCTTTGATTCTATTGAGGACTCTAGGCTAGTAGCACAAAACAACGGCGGTTATGCTGAAGTATGGTTTTACAAAGAAAATGTTAAAGATATACTTACAGAAGTAAGTGCGATCCCCCCTTACATACCTAAATAGACTTATCCATATTATCCACAGCCAAATCGAAGATTTGCCAAGTCTGGCCTATCCTAAAAAATAGGCAAAGGGACTTGGGAAGCTGTGGATAATGTGGGTAAGTCGTGGGCATCGGAATCGCATACCTTTAAAATAAGAAAGCCAGCTTTCACGCTGGCTTTGTTTTCTTGGATCATGATTGCTCCTTAGATTACAATCTCAGTGTCCTTTACTACCCCATTGATCTGAACTGTTGTCACTTCCTCCTTCCTCTCAGACTTCCAACGGTCGGTGATTTGTTCTAATGCATGAAGTTCTTTGGCAAAGATCGCCTTGAAATATTCATCATTCGGAACTTCGGGCCGCCAGAAATACGCCAAGTTTTTTTCATCTTCTTCAGCCGTATAACCAAACTCGGTAATCGCATTTGCACGGTATGAAGTGAAGCTTCCCAAAGGAATACGATGAAAGATTGAAGACAGAACTACTTGGGCTGTCGTCATCCGAACCATTCGCACATCCAAATCAACGCCAACAACATGAAGATGTTTTGCTACTTCTTCACCCTGCCCTTGGATAAATCCTTTGATTTGTCCAAGGATCAGTGAACCGGCGCCGCACCCACAGATATCACCAATCCTGGTTGGCTCCGTAATCTTGGGCGCTACAGCACCAATCAAAAACGGCATGAGGTTGTTCGCAAGATCCGGTGGTGTCAGGAACTGCCCCATGTCGTTCTTCCCAATGTTCTCGTCATACATCATTCCAACAATATCCGTGAAAGGCTCGTTGTCCAGGATTGCTCGCTGGTAGTCAAAATAGAGCTCTTGCAATAGCGCCCAAGCTTTGGGTTCTTCTTTGTAGTGGCTTAGCTCGTTACGAAAGCCATCTCTATAGCAATACAAAGTGTTTTTGAATGCCCTCGGAATAAAGGCCGGCTCAGTGATCAGGTTGCAAGCCAACTGCATCAAATCATCAATCACCTGCCTTGCGCCTGTATTCCTGCGGCTCATAGCATTAAATACGGCCTGAACTTTTTCACCTAGTGCTTTGTGTTTGTTTTTCATTATCACCCCCTTTTTAAACTTCGATTATATTTCCTGCATGTTTATCAAACTCCACGAGAACCCTATATTCCGAGTCCATACCTTCCAGAACAATTACCTTCTTCCCGATCATGTTCTCCAAAATATTTTTATATTGCGCCAAATATGATAGAAGTTCGGAGGGCTCAACCAATGAAACATATGCGTCATTAATAGTTGAGACTAACCCATAGTTCCCAGTACCATCCTCTTCATACTCTTCCTCTTCAAGCTTGTAATAAAAACTATAGTTTTTAACATTCATATGCGATCCTTTCCCTTCGTATAATTCATCTTCAATCTTCTGATAATGGCACCATAGCCTCTCAGCCAACACTTCTAGCTCTCCGAGAAAAACCGCAACTGCTTCAGGGGTTATTTCGACATCGTAGACAAATCCGTTGTCATGCTCTTCAGTGAAAGCCACCCTGAAGGAGTTGCCAACCTTTCTTATTACAATTCCTCCGGCATCGTGGCAATTATAAAAAAGTCGATTGATCGCGTCGTAAATTCTTTTCCTCATTGTTTTTACCAGCTTCTCCATTGTTCTATGTCTCCCTTTCTCGTTATTTGAATTTAATTCGCGTGATCATGGTTTTCTTACCCCTTCCGCTGTCACAATCGTAAAACCTAATGCTTGAGACATCAGACAGACTCCTCTTAGTCTCAAACAAACTAAAACTTATCAAGCCGCTCATTGCCTCACAAAAATCATCACCAAAACACTCAAGCAATGCATCTTTTGTGACGCCTTCCATAAGAAATTTCGCGTAGATGTTTGCGCGAGTTACTTTGTCCATATAGTTGAATGGGTTAATTTGTTTCATATTTTCCTTTTTTTTGTTTAAGTGTTGCTATTATGCTGTTTGTTGATTTCTAATTCGATGCAGTTTGCGGGCCCTTTTTTGCATCAACTCTGGTAAAATTTCGGCTTCTGATTGTTAAAACAACCACTATGGCAATTAAAGTAAAATCCGTCAGTGAGATCAAGAATCAAGCTTGGGTGGAACACTGCATGAAGGTGGTGGGTGGACACCAAGCTGAGTTGGCAAAATTAGATTGGTATTCATACTGTCTCAAGGTGATGGGCTCTGAATCGAAGAACCAAGACAGGTTTGATAAAGTGCTTAACGCACTATCCAACAAAGACACTTGGTCTAAATGGAAGGCTGCGACGGTAAACCCAAAGTCAGAGGCCATCCTTGCCGTTGACCTGGCTCTACCTGGCACGGCGTTAACTTGGGACAAAGGGCCGGCAGGATTGCCGCTATGGGCTGTCCTTCAAAGGGATGAAGGCTTCTGCAATGATCTTTTGAACACAGAGTTTGCTGAGCAAATTCAACGGTCTGCGTGGTGGCTGCTTGCTAACGATTGGAAGCCGGTTAGCTCGCTAAGTGTTGAGGAAAAAGTTCAGGCTATGCTTGAGGCAAGCATTCCTAGCGAACATTGGCTAAGACACAAGGAAGAGTTACACGCTGAAGCAGATGGGCAAGAACTCCCTTGTGTTGATCTCCGTGAGGAACGGGACAACTATTTTCTTACTCTAAAAGAGCTAGTGGGCATGCATCCGAATGCTTTAGCAGCCGTCTACGCTGAAGGGACTCACTACCTTCAATACGGTTTCGGGATCGGTGATTACAAAATCCTAGATAAAAAACGCATCCTTGCCTTGGTTGCACTCATCGTTTTGTGCGGTAATAGTAAAGGGCTCGGTCAAGTCCATTCCTATATAAAGGAAGGACTACAGCAAGCCCTTACTGACAATTTTGGTGGTGATGTTGCTGCCTATGTAGCTTCACCATATTTCTAAATCAGTTTTCCGAGGACAAAGCCGACAGCTAAAAATGCCCCGGCCAAGATAGAGAAGCATAATTTAGATTTAAGCTGAATATCTTTAAGCTTGGCTTTGTAAACACCGTTAGCAATTTTACCTGCCATCGTGGTAGCCAAGCTTTCCATGTTCTCTTCCATGTAGGTGTCAATCCTCCCTTCAATGAGTTTCAAGGTCTTCGCTTGGGTTGCTGCAATCTCATTCTGTATCTTTGCACTCTGCAATATGACGGACTCAAGATTTTTTCTCTCTTTCGTAATTTCCTCTTGTATTTGTCTTCCATCTTGATACATGGCTTTTCGTATTAGGTCGGACTGCTCAACCATTATTTCAAGCGCCTTTTCGTAAGAAGCCTGGTTGCTTGCCTGGATGGACTTCATCAACTCGGCATAGACGATAAGTTGGGCAATCGTATGAGCTCTAGACTTGTTGCTGATGTTGATGAGGTCAAAGTGCTCAGGAAGCATGGAAGTTTTGTTCTTCCAAAACTCTTCAATCACATCCTCTCCTAGAACATCCTTCATATGTTTCAAACTGTCGGAATTGATCGCCGTATAGCCTTGGTTCGCAAGGTCTTCCATCAAATCCATAGCCTTCCGCTTGTTTTCCTCTAGATTGGCCGCCATTGCAGAAAGCACCGAACCTGAATATCCTTGGCTGTCCTGTGCTGTTGGATCAACCTCGCTTTCGCCTTCTTCGTGCTGTGGGTTGATTTTTGCGTATTGCTTACCTGCTTCTCTTATTTGTTCTTCTGTTAGCATATGTTTTCCTATTATTTTTAAAACATATACTAAAACGGATTTTCAAAGTCAATATTAAACGCTTAAAAATATCGGTTGCAGTTGACTTTTGATTTTATTTTTGCATCTTAACCAAGTCAGTCTTAATATCGCTGTCAAATCTCGTCCTTTATAAATAAATTCCTTGTTGTGTGTTAAAACGATAACCCCCGAATTTGGGGGTTATTTATTTATATCTTGCACTTTGCTGCTTGATGCTTTTCCTGCTTGGGATAAAGCTCTTTTTTGAGCCGTTCCATGTCAAGCTTTGCCCTATTTTCCTTAGACAGATAATCTTGAAGGTCAGGAATCTTCTTGGAAGCTTCCAAAAGGGTCTTTCCATCATTCAGTCCTGTTGCGTCAATATACGGATTCAATCCCTGCTTTATATGATCAGATATGTTTACGCCATGTATCTTTGCTTCGGTCGGATCACTTAGCAAATCAAACTGATCATTTAGATTGTGGATAGTATCAACCAGCTTCTTCGCCTTTTCTTCTGTTGTTATTTGGGTTTCGTCATGCATTTGATTCTCCTAAAAATGAGGTTCTAATTTATCTTACTTAATTTAAACATGAAGTCAATATTATTTGCTTAAATAATAAGAGAAAAAAAACCACCCGAAGGTGGCTTTGCATCATTGCTTTTGCTTTCGTGTTTGCTTTCTTCTTTGAGTCTGCTCGTTAAGCACCTGCTCAGCATAGATTTGTCTTTGCTTTTGTTCCCGGATTCTTGCCATGTCAATCGGTGTATTGATATTGATGACGGTTCTGTGTGCTTCGTTAAGATTTTTAACGACCCTACCATCTCTAGAAAGAGCTACTGCCTTATGCTTCTTCACCTGGTCAGCTTGGTGGACTGCCTGGGCTTCACGCTGAACAAGTTCTTGCTGTCGTGCTGCGGCTCTTGTCCCAATCATTTCGTAGTCGTATGTAGTCTTTTTCTCGGCCTGAACTGTTGCAGCCATTAAGACATTCTCATAGTCATCCATTGGATGCTTCTTCTGAATGGAATTGGCTTCAATGAATTTCTTTACTTTGCCATAGGTCCAAAGCCCGACATCCTCACCTTCTTTCAACTTGATACCTTTGGACTTGATGAGATCCTTGGCAAATGCTACATCTTCAGGAAGTGGCTTCCCTTTCTGAACAGCTACGGTAGCTTCTCCCTTTAATTCCTCATTCAAGATGAGATTAACCGCCTTCTGATGTCGGCTCATCGCCACATACATCATGTTCAAATCCTGAGCCTTTGTCGGAACGGGGATGACAAATTCTAGTGACTGACCTTGGCTCTTGTGGACTGAATACGCGTAGCCGTGGGTCATGGTCAAAGTCTGATCGGCTTTGACTGTATGTGTTCCATTTTCATTCTGAAGAGTGATGGTATTCCTCTTGGCATCAATCGCAACTACAGTGAATTCCTCGCCGTTGAGCAAACCAAAAGCAGGTTCTTCTTTCTTACCAGGCTTCCTCTTGTAGACCTTTCCTTCATTAGTGAATTGGGTTGTGCCGCTGCCCAAGAACATCACCTTATCTCTTACTCTGAATTCTTTCTCTCCAAAATCAGCGGTGTTGATAGTGATAGCCTCTTGAGAGAGTGCATTCTTCTCAATCAGGACCTTCCTAATTTCTTGGTTGAGCAAGTCAGCGGATTCATTGCTGTCAGTGATGATTACCTTGCTATCTGTTTTGGCTTCAAAGTAGCTATTGACTGCTCGCTCTCTTGCTTCCTGAAGGTTCTTGGCGCCGATGTCCACCATGCCATTGTCGTAGTAGGCTCTGAGTGCAAGGTTCCCGCTTCCATTAGAGAACTGCTGCGTAGCTTGCTTCTGCCAATCTTCCTTCTGTCTGAAGACCTCCTTCAATGTTGTGGTGTTGAAGTCAAAGCCACTTAGAACCTTGAAGGTGTCGCCTGCTCCCACGGCCTTGAGCTGACTAGACTGACCCATTGCTATCAACTTCGCTCCTGCCTTGTTGATGTGCTTAGAAAGCCTTGTCCAGCCTCGTTGGTCAAGCATGCCCATTTCATCGGCAATGATGACTGTCTTGCTGTCCAACTGAAGCTTTCCGCTGTCAAGCATTGATAGAAGCTTAGAAGTGTTCATAGATTCCTGAGTCTCAATGCTCTCAGCAAGGTTCTTGGTGTTCTTGGCACTTGTGCCAACTGCGATAACTTTGAACCCGGCCTTCTCATATACTTTTTTGGTCGCCTTAGCTTGGAAGCTTTTACCACCTCCGGCAATACCTTCTACAATGACTAGACCACCAGTCTTTGTTGTGCTGTTGTAGATCGCGATAAGTTGTTCAGGTGTGAATCCTTTTCTTTTCTCTCCGTCCTTGATTTTCTTGTTCATATCAATTTCAATCTCGCGGACATACGAAGCGACGACATCGTGAGATATAACGAAGTTTGTTTCGGTTCTGCGTGCGTTGTAGTCGGCAACACATTCCTTTTCATCGTGTTCCATTTTGCGGTCAATGAATACAACTTCCCTACTAAACTTTAGCTGCTTGTCCTCTTGTTCACGCATGGTTAGATTGTCCTTATTGGACACAATAGCATCATGTAATCTTAAGGTTCTTTCATCAGCTTTCGCTGCGAAGTGCTTGCTGAAGATTCTTTCTGCTTCCTGTTGAGCGGTCGCCATGTCGGTGTATTCAATCATCTTCATTGCAAAGAATGATTTGATGCGGGGTTCTCTTGTGAGCACTTCCTTAGAATAATCGTGGTAGCTTTCAATCAGTTCTCTCTCAAACTGATCCATTGTCTTACCTGATGCCTCAATAGACTTTAATAGGTCTGCCCTTGTGCGTTTGGCTTGCGAAAAATTTTGGAAGCTCTTGATGTAGTTTTCATCAAGCATGGGGTCAAGCTCTCTAGCCATCTGCTTCCACATGGCTCTAAGTTCACTGATTGGTATATCGGTTTTTTTGTTCTTAGTGGTTAGCTGCGCTATTCTTTTTGCCTCAACACCGGCGCCGAATTCATCACCTCTTGATGATGGATCGTCGTGAACCTCTTCCTGACCATCCAAGAATGCAATCACTTCTTCCTTTGCTGTTTGACTGATTTCTTTGGAGCGTCTTCCAAAAATCTCAGCAAGCTTCTTCATCCTGTCATCAAGCTTTGGGACAAGGGTTAGAACACCTCTAGCAGAATCTTGCTTGAACGGGTTGCGCTCTCTTTCATCAGCCTTGATGTATTTCGCTTCAAGTTCAAAGCCTAGTCTTTCCCTTGCCAACTCTGCCATTTTCATTGAATACAAAGCGTTGTAATGGGCCTTATTCTTGGCGATGGAATCATTCAGAAGTGCATAGAAGTTGCCTTCCTGGTCCATTGCTGTGTTCATGATGACTAGGTGGGTGTGTCCAAAGGGCTCAGGTGTTCCACCAGCTGGGCCGCGGTTCTCAATATGATTGTTGGGAACGGCGAGCAAACCGGCTGCTCTCTCTTCATAGACTTGGCCGTTCTCACCTTTCCTGATGATGGCGTCCCTCTCCATCTCAGCGAAGGCAAAGGCAAGAGCCTCGTTCTTTATCTGTGTCATCTCGTCTTGCAGTTCAGCGCTACCTATGGCCCAAATGTCGTTCCATTGGCTTGCTGTCGTGAAGATGATCTCCATGCCAACCCTGCGTTCCTCTTCCTTGGTGGTGGGTAGCTGGATCTGTCCGTCAATGACATCAAACGCTTCACTGTTGAGCTTCACAGGGTTGTTATTGAGATCGCTTGTAGGTGTGTATCCTGCGCATGCCTTGGTGAAGCCTTCCAGGTCTGCAATGTGTCCTTCAATGCCGAGATGTGATGCAATCTTGCCAATCCAAACCGGAGCAAGAGGATTATTCTTCACTTCCTTTTTTACCTGTTCGTTCTTCATTAGCTCTTCGTCGGTCAAACTTGCGAACTGAGGAAAGTTTCTTCTAGCGTCGGCAATGAACTGTTTTTGGTAGTAGGTGATGTCATTCATGAAGTATTGGCCTGAACCTATATTCTGATAGCCTTGTATAGTTCCGCACATTATTTGTCCCATCCTTTAAGAGTAAGGTGAATATGCTGACAAGGGAAATGCTCATCCTGCTTTATTTCCGCATGTATGAATTGGAAAGCTGAGAGAGGCTTGCCCACCTTGCTGTTTCTTTCCAAAGCCTTCATGTATGTCAATCTATTAAATTCGTCTATGTTGAATTTCTTCATATCAAGCTCCTTTCAACAAAAGTGCTGATACAACTTGATTGGTCTTCTGCTGTTCTGCCAATAGATGCTTCAAGGTAGAAAGCATTTCGTGGGTTTCCTTGTAGTGCGCCAATGCCTTACGAATTCCTTCAGATTGGTTCGCAATTTTTTCAGTCTTCATGAGGAAGTCCAGGTTCTTATCATCTGCTTCAAACATCTTCATGTAGAAGCCACGGTAGTTTTGTTCTTTCATACCTGCTCCCCACTCATTCGCACTTGTGAGTTTGCAAGCCAACTCTCTAAGTTGTTTAGCTCAATCTTTCTTACTGCTCTTGTATAGGACAAGATTATTTCTACGATAAGGGGCATGGTTTCAGGGAAGTATGTGATTTCTCCCTCACTTCCGAATCGCAACTCACCACATTCCATTAGTCTCTGTGCGATTCTTAAGAAGTCGCGGACTTCTTTTCCAGAATACTCTCTATCCGCGAAAACCTTATCAATGGTTTCTATTGTTTTCTTAACCTGAGCAATTCGCTGTTGTATCAATTCGTTCACTTCCATCCCCTTATATTTTAATTATTTTTCTGGTTGCTGCTTCTTTAGTAGAGAGCTTTTGATCTAACTCCAAACATCTAACCTCTCGCTTAACTTCTTCGTTTTCTATCTGCTCAAAACACTTCTTTGTTTTGATTTGAAGGCTGCGCTTCCTAATAACAGAAAGAACCTTCTCTATCTTGTATAGCTTCATCACTCCGAACTTAATTTTAATTTCCTTGCTCGGCTTGCTGAAATATTTATCAATGTCTTTGCTATTCAGGAAGCTCTTCAGTTCTGTCAAGTTCAAAAAAAGCTTCTTAGTCTCTTTTCTTCTTTCCGCCAGGTCTGCAAGAGATTGTTGTCTCTTCTTCTCTTTGTATGCCCTCTTTTCCTCGTAGCTCCAAACCCAATTACCACTACCATTCCAAGCACCCATTTTTCTGCTCCTTAAATTTATTCTTCTTATTAAAGTAATACCGGTTTGAAAATAAAAATCAAGTTTTTTTCTGGTATATACCTAAACAATTTTAAAAAAGATGCTCTGAAGCCCCTCCAAATAAAGAAAAGGGGCACCAAAAACAAGATACCGAAGGTATATTGAGTAGGGTGCTGAGAAAAAGAAACTCGCTTTTAAGGTGTTGCTTTTATATGGTTTTATAGTCGCTTAGGTTTTCTTATAGTAACTTATCGCTGAATTTATAGATCTTTTATAATTCTCTTATATTCGCTTATTAGGGATTTAGTGGATATTTATACTCTATTTATAAAGAATTTATACTTTAAGCTCTTGCAATTGAAATTTATTTTGATATATGTAGTTGCAAGCAACGGAAATTGATAGATGAACGAATTTGAGCAACTTAAGATTAAATGTATTGGCGACGCCTTAGAAATTCTTGGAAAGAATTTAACTGATACGGTTCGCAAAAATCATCTTTACTTGCTTGGGTTGGTTGAGCAATTCAACGCGAATCGCTACAACGACGGTGGAGGAAGAAGTATCTACAGATACATTTCTGAAGCCTTGGCGTATCGTGGTATCTATCAGAAAGATGGCGAAAAAATTAGCTGCGAACAGCTAACAACAATCTTTGCCAGGCTAAGAAAGGAAACACACAATAATAAAAGGAGAACAAAATGAACGATGATGTGATTTACGAACACGAAGAGATTGAGGGTATCAACGAAGAGGCTGATGATTCTTGGCTTGCCTACACGCTTGATGTGGACTTAGATTTACTGATGCAAGACCATCTTCAGTTAAAGCATGAGAAGTATTCAAATGCCTTAATCAAGTATGCGAGCCATGAAGAATACGACCGTGCGATTGCTGGAATTGAATCGAAAATAACCGCTTTGTATAAAAGAGTTACGGCTTTGAGAGGTTAATGATGAGCTTCAAAGAACAGTTGGAACAATTCAAGGAAGATCACGGCGGACATGGTTCGTGCGATTCCAAAATTGATTATTTTCGTGAGAACTATGATTCCATGATGGAAGTGGTAGTCATGCTGAGAAATCCGAAGATTCGTAAGCAGGTTGGTCAGTCTGCTTACAAGCGCATCTCTGCCATGTGCGAGAAGGATGGGCATGAGGTGAGCGAAAGCATGATCGGGCTGTATCTGAACTTGGTTCGCGAGGAACGAGGTGTGAACCGTTCTAAGGGGACCAGGAAGCCTTCTAGCCGTGTTCATGCCGTGCTAGGCGCCGATCGGACTGGTGCGGTATCAAGTCCCTCTCCTGTGGCTTCTGCTCATGCTGCGGAGCTTTCCAGGGCTGTGCTACCAGGTGGGCTTGTTCAGCGAAGCCTTGAAGAGCTGAAGGCTCTTGGTTGGAACAACAAGAAGGTGGAAGCTGCCTTTGAAGAAGCATATGACCGCTACAGGTTCGGTAAAAAGGTTCAGCCGTGGACACAGGACTTGGAAGATGCTACCTGCTTCTTGAAAGCGGCTTACCTTGAAGGGAATCTCCACAACTTATATGAAGCTGCTCACTATCCGTTTGGAGAAAAAATCAAATACGGCGATCTGTATGAATTCCTGAAGACCCACAAAAAAATCTAAACCCCACATAAGCAGAGAAACCACTATATCTAACGGTGGCTTCCCCTTTGAGTAGACTTCAATTTTTCTTTGTCCAAATTTCTGTTCGTGAAAAAGCCCCTTGCGGGGCTTTGTTATTCAAGTGTTGAGCGTTAGCGAGAGTTCTTTGATCCTTGTTTCATCAACCTCTTTGTTCTCAAGCATAGAAATCAGAACGGACGCAATCCTGTAGGCCGGCTTTCTCAGTTCGCTAGACAACTTTGCAAGCTTCTCCACATCGTTACGGTTTGAGCCGATCCTAGTCTCTACTTTGGTCTTCAACTCAACTAGAAGCTGCCTAACTCGTTTGATGTCAATTTCGCTGTTCTCCACCATGACCAGCAGGACAGATAAGACCTTGTATGCCGGAATGTTCAGATTGTGAGCCAACTTTGAGAGCCTTTCTCTGTCTGCGGTCGTGGCGCCAATGAGAGTGTTGTGTTTAGTCTCTTTTCTCATCTCATGCCTCTTCAAATAAAGTATTTAGGAACGATGTGATAGAAGCCGGAATCTTTACCAGGTGTTGGGTCCAGGAAGACTCTTCGCATTGCGATCCCCGTATTCATCATTCCAATTGATTGAAGCTCTGCATTTTCCTCTAAGTTCTTTGGTCTCTTCTTTTCAAAATCGTAGTGGTAAGAAAGAGGCTTATCCTTGATGGCTTTCAACACATTGCTATCAACATTTTGGAGACAGAACGGAACATATCTATTCCCTAACTTGGACAATTCTTGGTGTTCCTTAGTGGTCAAGAATTCATCATAGGTCAAGTCAACATTGGTTGTTCTGATCGGGTTGAAGAACACGAAGAATTTGATTCTATTGTTTAGGTGCGCGAGATCCCCGCTGAAGGTGAACATCTCTCTAATTTTGCTCACACTGACCAGGCTCTTTTGTTCGCTGACCGGAATGATGACCCTCACATTTTTGTTCGCCATTTCTAGGGCGTAGCCGAGCTCGTTTTCTTTAAAAATCTTTTGGAATTGGCTTCTACCTTGTCCAGGGAAGTCATATACAGAACGCTTTGCATCGGTCATGAATGAGTCAAGTAGCTTCTTAGCCTCCCTCTCTGCAATGCCTGCTTCTTTGTTCTGCTGGTTCAAGATGTCAATCGTGACAACTCCTTTTCGTGCATCAGATTGGATTGGCAGTAGAACCCCACTTGAGTTTCTTTCTCCCAAACGGGTGAGCGAAATATTTTGCTCCACATCTAGGCAGAACATCGCACATTCCTGACCGTAGAATCTATACATATCCCCCAAGGTTGAGGCAATGTATGACTTCCCGGTTCCACCTAATTCTTGGATAACGATGTCAATGCTTTGGTCAAGCTCTTCAAAAACTTCATTTTGAATCTCAGTGTTAATTTCCTTTTTCATATAATTTCCTTTTTTAGTTGTTGTTGTTTAATTTAAGTTTTTCCAAGTTTGGAACAAATTCGGGATTGCCAGTGCAAACATATACATTCTCTTTCGCTCCGTTCCCCCATGTATAGGTGAACAGTTTATGACAATAACATTTTGCATCTAGCTCCATGTCTGAGCCTTTTGTATGAACCTCATTTAATAGCCATTCTGCATTTGTGCAAGTTATGCAAGCGTTACAGTCAGGATTCTTCGGAAGGTAGGCAATCGGAATAATCTGAAAAATTTTGCTCATTGTTTGTCCTTACCCTTCCCATGAACATTGTCAAGTTGGAGGTCAAGACATAAGCAAATGATTGAGTTCACGGACAAACCGGTCTTTTTAGCTTTTTCTTTTAATGCTTGATCTGTTATGGGAGTGACGCGAAGATTGATTTGTTGGCTTCGCACCTCCGCAGGATTTTTATGGTTAGACATTTCATCTCCTTATTGTTTTTATTGTCTAAATAAGTTATAAGAAATAGATTTTTCAAAGTCAATAGCATTTGCTTAAAATATTTTTAATTTGTTTTAAGAAGATCGTTAGGCATAAAAAAAACCACCTTTCGGTGGTTCGTTTAGTGCTCAGCTTAAGATTCGTTTGCTTCGTCAAGACTTTTGTATATATCTATTCTGTTCCAAATTTGGTGAATGTCTTCAATCTCTGGTTCTTCGTATGGCTTACCTACCCACTCAGCGGGCATAGGGTCATATCCATTGTTATTTTTCCCTTTGCCATCGTAATAGTTCATAAGAGGCTGTTCAATGATATAAGCATTCTTTGGAGCTCCTTTTGTTATATACAGGTATCTCAGCGTTCCTCTAGATTTCTTGGCGCCTAGCTTACTGCTGACCTCATCGGCCGTAATGACCACCTCTTGATGCTCCTGTAGATCCTCACTTGTAGACTTTCCACCATCGGAATAACTCGTGCTTCGGTGGCTTTTTGCGATTGTCCTCTCCCCTATAATTTGACTGACCTCTTCAGCCATCTTGCCTAAGTTTGCACCGACGATAGCGAGACTTCCAGGAATGGACTTCAAGAAGTCAGCGAAGGCTTCACCATAGGTTTCTTTAGGCTGAGAAAAATCTTGGAAACAAAAGGTAATGGAAACACCCTTTGAACGATACATTTCCAAGGCATCACCGATGAAGTCTTTGATGTTGCCATAGCTGTTGAATTCATCAATGATGAGACTGAATCGCCTGCTTGAATCGTCGGGTAACTTATCTAAAATCACCTTGTTGGAGTATGAAAGGATTGCACGAATAAGGCTCTTGGTCAGAGTCTTGTTCAATGAAGATGGCTTCAGTATGAGAATTCGCTTCTCGCTGCTGTCATCTTGAAGCCAATCCCCGATAGATAGTTTTTCCGCTCCTTCCAAGCGATCCCATTCCCTATGATAGTGATAGACATAGGAACAAAGTTTTAGCCACTGTGTTGGTGCAGTCTTCGCTACTTCTATGTAATTTCGTTCAATATCATTTAGATTTGGGGCACGGAGAAGGATAGCTTTCTGCTCTTCAAAGTTCATCTCTACCAGGCTGGAAAAATCTTTCCATGACCAGCTTTTGTTTATGTTATTCAAATGCATGCAAGCTGCCTTGAACATGACGCCGTTGACGATGGAATCGTTTTCTATTCCATCATTGCTCTGTAATAGAAAATTTGCTTTTTCTTCCATGTCTAAAAACATGGTTTGCTGCATATCTCTTTTAACGAAGTCTACATATTTTGAGTTCTTAAGTGCTCCTGCTGTCGCTTGGCAAATGACCTTTTTAGTGTCGAATCCATCCCATATCCTTCCAAGCTCAATCAAGAAGCCTGTATAGCTTGCAAGGTTCATTAAAACGCTTCCTACTGTGTCCTCGCCACTTCTAATGATCTGAAGGGCTTCAGGATGGTATTGGGCTAGAATTGGCTCAACTTCTTGCGGTGTCTTTGTCATTAAGTGACCGAGCATCCCAAAGTTCCAATGCATACCTGCCATTGCCTGCAAGAAGAAAGTTAAGCCTGTTGCGGTCGTGATACTAGCTGGTCCCCAAACCTCGCCTTCTTTGATTTGAATAATTCCGGCCCAAAAGTCTGTTGCAGTGGTTCTTGTGCAAATGTCCTTACCAACCCACCAAGGAACACTTCCGGCCAGGTGTGGGGCAACCGTGTGGCACATTTCGGGATGAATGAAACGGCTGTAATCATCCTTCGGGGTGTCACAGATCAGCATCCTTACCTTGCGCTCCTTCCTCTTGATTCGGTTGTAGCTTTGGGCGACTCTGTAGAGAGTGCTTTGGGTCTTACCTGAGCCCGGCGGTGCTACAACAACTGAGTGCTGTGTCTCCACGGTCTGCGGCTTTTCAATGAAGGTTCCCGGCTTCAGGTCGTCCAAAGTTTGCTTCCTCGGATCAAACTTAACACCAGGATCTACAGCGAGAAGTAGACCAGAACCGTTATCCTTTTTCTTGGTCTTCGGATTGATACACTCTGTATTGAACAGCCCCTTTAGCTCAAAATAGGCTTGTAGACCTTCTAGAACCTGCATGCCTCGTTTGTGGATCACTCCACCTCTTGCGACATAGGTTTTCAAGCCGATGTAGATACCGCACGCCGAACCAATCCCGATGCAGCCTAGCCATCTGAACAATAGCCCGTATGCGACTCCCATCTTGTTTGCCTCGGAGAACAACCAGGCGTTGTATTTAAATCCTGTGCTTACGAACGATGTTGAGATCAGTCCAAAGATTAAATTCCAATAATGGCCTAGTAGCTCAAGCGTTGTCTTGTCGGGATTATGGAATGGATAGTCCTTGCACAAAATTGGAAACAAAATGCTTGTTAAAATGAATGTGACAAGCAAACCGACAACTATTGAAGAGACCGGATGCTTTGTTTTAAGTGTCGTGTCCTGCGGTAGTGATTCACCAGGCAAGAGAATTTTTACCTTTTCTTTTTCCATCTATTTTCTCCTTATTATTATTAGATGTTTCTCCAAGCCTAGCAAAAGGCATTTCAAAGTCAATATTGTTTGCTTAAATATTTTTAACCAAAATAAAAAAGCCAGCTTGTTACGCCGGCTTCATGAGATGTATGGTGCATTATTCGAATCCCCTCATCCTTAATTGTCTATCAATGGCCTCTTCCAATGTTTGGATTTTTCTAAACACCATGATTTGATACTTGTCGGGATAGAGAGAAGGATGCCTTGCAGCCTCTAGCTGCACCAACCTCCATCTTCCAAGCTGTTTATATAGCGAATTAAAGTATTCTTCTCTGCTCATCTTCTTCTCCTTTATCTAAAGATTCCGTGATTTAGTAAGTAGCTTGCAGTAGGCCAAATCATTAGAATAATGATGAAGATTAGGGCATACATGTAATCAATATGCTTCTTGAGCCCTTCTATCTGCTGCTTCATTTTAAATATTTCTAGGTTATTCATATGTTTCTCACTTTAAGATTCCTAACTTGTCGGAATGAACCACCATCACAACTGCGAGAAGCAACAGAAGAACCAATATCTCTTTAATTGCCTTGTATGTTTTGGATACCTCTTCCAAATCTTCTTTCATTTGCTTCAATTCTTCTTTTTCGTCAAACATAGCTCACCCTACCTTTTCTACAAATCCTATTAAACTAAAATCAAAAGTCAATAGTATTTGCTTAAAAGACTCCAAAAATTTAGACGAAAAAAAACCACCCCGAAGAGTGGTCTTAAAAAAAAGAGGTAGAGCTTACTTAGAATTTCTTGCTATCTTATCCTGTTGATTATCTTGATCATAGAATGATTTTGCTACTGCTGCTTGAATTCTGTGGTTGTTGTAACGAGAAACCGCACTATCAACTAAAGTTAAAATAAGCGGAGAAGCAACAAC
The DNA here is from genome assembly GCF_001412595.2 of Massilia sp. WG5. Lineage (NCBI taxonomy): Bacteria > Pseudomonadati > Pseudomonadota > Betaproteobacteria > Burkholderiales > Oxalobacteraceae > Massilia > Massilia sp. WG5. The sequence continues at coordinate 5,531,410 of NZ_CP012640.2, read as the reverse complement.
AAAGATCGCGATCAACTTAACGGTCATCCAAATTTTTGATTTCATTGCTTCCTCCTTTTATTATTGCCTATATTATTACTTATTTATTTACCACCGTCAAGCGCTACACGAAATAAAAAAGCCACCTTGCGGTGACTTCTTTTAAAAGCTGCTTTATTAATCTTTGCCATCTTTAGGTGCTTCAGGTGCAGCGTCAGGCTTACCTCCCCCTCCCTGGTTGCTTGCTGTGTTCATGCTTTTCGCAAGGTCAACATAAGATTGTGATGAATTTCCACCCTTTGAACCCGATTCAGAAGAACTATCATTTCCTGAACCTACTTCATTGCCATGCTGCCCAACAACCTTGTTATCCATTGACTCAAATTTGGAAGCTGCTTCTTCTTTATCAAGCGCCTTCTTTTGTTCTTTTAAGTCTTTGCCTAAGCTCGCAGTTGATTCGCCACCTTTACTTACCACAGCAGCAGCAGCAACGAATGCCCCATTTCCACCTGCAATTTGGCTTGCTGACTGTCCTAGCTGATTATCGCTGTTGGTAATCCACTTAAGAACAGAATCAGGAACCTCTGTAATCAGATTGAAGATTCGCTTGATCACTGTATGAATTAGTGAACCGTAGACTAAACCGTAAAACACAGATGATAGAACCAAGATCAGTAGTGGTGAGTCTTCGTTGAGAGACAAGAAAGTATCTTGGAAGATTGAAGCAATGAAGTCACCCATCACTTGAAGCAACACAATTGAAGCGATGATTCCGAATACTAATAAAACAGGCTTTAGCATCAGACTCAAGACCAGGCGATAGCCTTGTGCTCCTGAACCAACCATATCATCGCCATTAGCTGTTAAGTGCATGACTGCCCAACATGGTGCTATAAAGATTGCCTCTACACACATCACTAACCATCCCAAGATAGCGGATACGATGATGATTGTTGGCATGAACGGAATGACGAAACTCAAGGTGAAGCCAGCTACAGCTAACATCGGAACGAAGGTGAAAAATGCCGCGGCTAGTCCTACTGCCCAACCAGGTGCTTGTGCGATTGTTCCCCATAGAGCGAGCGAAGCAATGAACAACCCGGATGCCCACATTAAGAAGCTGTTGCCGATTCTCTTAAGTGCCATCACAGGATGTTCACCTTGTTGGAACACGAAGCTTCTTCTGCCTTCGGTGAAGGTGGACTTCACAACTGCATTGATATCAATTTTTTTAGAAAAGCAGTCAATCATGCCATCGCATTTTGCTTGGTTATTGCTGCCTCCGGCTTCGTAAGAGATACCATATTGGCGCCCTTTTGCTGTCTCGTCTAAAGTAGCAAGCAACGGTTGAAAGCTCTGCTCATATGTGTCGTAAAATGTATTCGCAATGTTCGCGGTAGACGGTCCTTTTGCGGTCGGGACTTTTGCCATGCTTCTCTGAACAAGGTCAGTCAAGAAAATCATCTTGTTGTAGAAAGTAGCTGCACCTATAAATCCATCGTTTGATGCATTGGAAGATACTTCTTTAAACACATCAATTCCTAAGATTTCGGAAGCAGCCTTATCCCTTATTGCCAACTCGTAGTTATTGATGATTTTGTCAATAGCCTTAGCGTCTAGTTTTGTGCCTGATGAAACCAGGGTTTGTGCTTGAGACTGCATAGCAGTAATCATTGTGTTCAGCTGGTTCTTCTGCTCTGCTACGATGCGTTCCATTCTCGCTTGGCTGTCAGCAAATGCTGTTGAAGAACTCCAAATGCCGGTTTGCACAGGGAATGTGATTACCTCTTGGCTGTTTGGGACCTCAATAGATCCGCATGTGTCAGTGGCGAAGCCGTTGTATTGGTTTTTATCTCCGAACTCAATGCGTGTAGTGCTATCGGCAAGGGTCTTTGTAGTAGGTCCAAAGATGCTGTTGCCACCTCCTAAAATTGCAGCATCAGGATTGTTTGTCACTACCTTACTCAACGCTGCCATACAGACTTCTGACTTCAGGATGGTATAGCCAAGCTGCTTAGCATCTAGTCTGACCAAACCAATTTGAATGTTCTTTTGTAGGTTGTCTTTTGAGACATAGGTAATCCATGCTTGGTCTGCAAGTCCAATGGACATGACAATAACCATTGCGACCATTTTCTGCATCACACAGTAGCCACCGAACACAGGAAGAACCAGGGCGGTTCCCAAGGAAGTTCTGATTGGTAGCCATACGGATGAGAACTTCTTGCCTAGTAGCTCGCCATCATGAGCGGTGTTCAGAGTGCCCGCTACGATGTTGTAGCCGACCAGGAGGCCACCAATCATCAGCACGGCGCCATTGAAGACAGACACAACCTCCTTGAATGGATCAACGCCTGAAGAGCCGAAGACCTCCAAACCACCGAACAGGCTTGCTAGTAAAACCATTGCCTTTGAACCTGATGCAGGTTCAAAGGTGCCTTGTGCTTGTGCCAAACCCGGCAACATAGCTAGCAAATAAAATAAAAATCTCATATTTTTCTCCTTATTATTGTTTTTATGTGTTTTTTTCTACTGAGTTCAAACCTTAATTTCCTGAAACCTTAGCAATCACTTTCTTGGAAGTTTCAATCAATGCATCCAGTAGGTCATAGACGACATTATAAAGAGCATTAGTATTAAACATAAAGAAAGCTGTGATAATTGCAGCTACGATTAAAAGGTAAGTCATGATATTCCTCGTATTGTTGTTATACTTATACATATATCATCTTAAAAATCAAAGTCAATATTATTTGCTTAAATATTTTATATATTTGAAAAATAAAAAAGCCAGCTTGTTATGCTGGCTTCAGGGGTTTGCGGTTTTCCTAGACCTACTTCATATTTTAGGAAACCATTCTTTTTTAGCTGCGAACCATTCTCTTGCTGAGCACAAGCTTCTATGATTGATTTGGTAGACTCTGAAAGAGAACTTGAAGCTGTTAGAAAGGCATACAAGCATGATGGCGATCATTGTGAATATTCCGATTGTCGCGCCATCAATGAAGTAATGAATAGCTCCCCCAAAGCAGAACAACGCGAATAGGAGCGAGACATAGAAGCTCAGAGTGAACATATTTTTGGTGTGGGCAATGTCCTCGTTTGTCACCATCAGCCTGGCTTGTGCCTGGTTGAAACTCTCCACTCTTGTAGATTTCTTAGGGATGAAGGCAACCTTTGCCAACTGAACGACCCAACCTGTAGTCTCTTTAATCGCCTGAACTCCAACGATTTTTCCCGCATACTCAACATTTTTTCTTCCAACATTCTTGATGCGCTCTTTTAAATTTAAATTAAACATAGCAATCTCCTTGTTATTTTAGCTATATTAATAGTTATATTGATTTTAAATTCAAAGTCAATAGTATCTGCTTAAAAAATCTAAAATGTTAAAAGGGATCCGATTTTTAAGCAAACAATATTGACTTTGCCTTTTTTATTTCTTACATATTATATATAACAATTTAATAAGGAGATGTTATGAAGAAGAGCTTAATAGGAGTTGTGGCGCTCGCGGCGATAGCACTATCAAATAATTCATTCGCACAGGCAGGAGATAGCACTAGCTTAAACATTGGTGGATACAGACAAGCCATGCAACAGCGACCAAGCACGGGTGCATATGATGGGCAATCTAGAGCCGTGTCCATCCCCACCCAAACTATTTATATTGTTCAGCCTACCCAAACGACTTATATTACCCAAAATGGCACAGTCGAATGTTCGTCATATAAAACCGTTCAATCAGGTTGGAGAGATGCGTCAGTGGGTGAAGTGCAATATTGGTCTAGAACATTTTACGGAACAAATTGCGGTGGTGGTTTTACTCCGCCTTCTTACCCTTTTTATGCAGGGACATTGAGGAATGATGCACAAAGTAATGTGTGTCAGGTAGATGCCTACAGGGTTCCAGTCTATACGACTGTCTGCGGAGGATGATGTTGAATAGCGATGGCGCCAAGCGAAAAGGTCAAGCATGTAATTGCTAAAACGAGAAGTCATTAGTAAGAGAAGATAGCCATCACAAGATGGCAAACATAGCAGCCCCTTTCCTTAACGGATCGGGGCTTTTTTTGATTTTATTTTTTATTTCGCTATGATAGATAGAACAACAATAAGAAGAGGAACACTATGGCGAATAATAATGGAAAGAAGCCTGAGCGCGACTATCAGCAAGAACTTACTGACAAGTTCATTGCTCGTATTGAAGAAGCGTTAGCAAGCGAAGAAAAGGGTTTGAAGTGGGATAAGCCGTTTGTCTTCAGTCCCGAATGGCCTAGAAACTCTTTTACGGGTGAGAGGTATCGTGGCTCCAATGTAGCCATTCTCATGACTGAGGAATTTGCCGATCCTAGATGGATTACCTTTAACCAAATGCAAACGCTGTCTAAGCAAACGAAAACGCCTTTAAAGCTAACGAAGGGAAGTAAGGCGAGTTACATCCAAAAAGTTATTCCGGCCTACGAAAAAGATGAGGAAGGGAATATCAAGAAGGATGCGAATGGTGTAGCTATTCCGGTTCGTGATGAAAATGGCAAAGAGAAGATAAGCTTCAGATACTATCCGATCTTTAACTGCTCACAGATTGAAGGTATAGAACCCTATGTGACGCCTACAAGACAGATTGCGCCGATTGAAGAGGTGGAGTTGCTTTCTGAGGCGCTTCAGGACAGAACAGGTTTGACGGTGGAACACACTGACCAAATGATGCCCTACTATGCACCTGGTAAGCACCTGGTCAACATGCCCCATCGCCATCACTTCAAAAGCAGTGAGATGTATGCCGCCGTTCTAGGTCATGAACTAGGACATAGCACAGGGCCGGCATTGGGTAGAAAAATGGATGGTGGCTTCGGCTCGGAAAGCTATGCTAAGGAAGAACTTGTTGCGGAGTTGACTTCAAGTTTCATGGCTGTTGAATTGGGCGTCCAGCATAATCCAGCGATGCATGAGAACATTGCCGCCTATCTCAAGTCGTGGCTGCAAGTCTTAAAGAACGATAAGACATTCATTTCAAAGGCTGCTACTCAGGCCGGCAAGGCCGTTGATTATCAGATGGAACATCTGAACGCTTACAAAGAAGAGTTGAAGTTGAAGCAAGAACGATCTGAGAAAGTTCAACTAGAACTATCTAGAACCGAACAGAAGAAAAAAAGCTCCGCTATAAGGGCTTAGGCTTCAACTTCTATTTTTGGAAGGTAAAAGTCCCTTAGTCTTTTGGTATGCCATCGTTTCAAAGAGAAAGTCTGCGACTGTTTTAGCGGCGTTCACTGCAAGCTTGGCGTGATGTTTAGCTGGCCTGTAGGATGTGGCGTGAGCGTCCGACATCTTGTTGCGCATAGTAGCTAGTCCATGCACGACGGACGACAGACCGGACAATACCTGCTTCAGCGCATCAGAGACATCTTTGCGGCTCGGATCAAGGTTCAGCAGGATGCGCACACGGTTGTAAGACCTCACCAAATCGCCATCCGGGTCAGGAGCATTGCTGTCAAGCTCCCTTTCAATGGATATCAACAGTGTCTCCACAAGGGAGCGTGCGTTGGTAATCGCACCGTCATAGTCCTCGGATGCGATCTTGTCCCGGCATTTGTTGATCTGCTCCTCAATGGCGATCTCGGTGATGTCGGAAGGCTTCTTGAAAGGAACCTCCACACTGATCAGCGAACCGCTGAGGCTTCTGACCTTGAAGAACATCCTGTCACGGATGACCTCATAGTTGTCATACTTCAGAAGGTCACTCACCTGGGCTGCGCATTCCTCTACGGGCTTCAACTCCTTCTGCGTGTTCATCCAGTTACGCGAGTCTAGCAGATCCTTGATGAGCTCCCTGAGGACATCCTTTCCGTTCAGAGCCCTCAACTTTTCTTCAACGAAGATGTATCGGGTAGGGAAGCCTTGCTCATATACATCGCGGAAGCCATACTCATTGAAGAGCTTCACAAGGTCGGGCCCACTTCGGTACGGCCAACCTTCTGTGTCGCCCGCGATCATCTTGGCCAGGTGCTTGATGGTGAACGGAGCCAGCTTCATCAGTCAGAGATTCTCTTGAAAGATGTCTTCAGTGGTGGAAAATCTTGATACCAGTCCGCGAACCCTCTTTCGTTATGTGCGTTTTTTAGGAGCACACGAGGGCTCATCCAGCTGGTCACATTCTTCTTTGGCTTCTCATGCCAAGAGAGATTGAAGGTGCACATTCCGCTACCATCAAAGAATTCCATGTCGCTATACGGAAGGTGGTCGTGTATCCAATATGCGAGAGAGCGCCAGTCGGCGCCGTCCTCATATTTATCCGTGAACCAAGGAATAGCGATGCACGCGGTTGCGCCGGCCAGCCCTTCGGCATCCCTGCGGTCCCAAATATGGCCTGCATAGTTGCTCTCGTTCTTTGCGCAGTTGTGCTTACCGATGCCGAGCTCATTCACCGAGCAGGATCGGAAAGAGGAACGGATCGCTACTCTGCCGAATGTTGCGTTCAGCGGCTCCAAAAGCTCTTCACATAGCCTTCTGCCTACTTCAATCGCTAAGTCAGGATCATCAGGTATGTTTTGGACGCCATAAAAGTTCGCTATTTCGCTATACAGGAACTCTCGCATATAGAAGGACTTGGACAACCTTACCCGCCCAAGCGTCTCCAAGGTGTCAACTGATCTAGGTTTCCGCATGCTTAACTATTTTCTTGGCGTGATCGTTCGCGTTTGCTGGTCATATTTGTAATGGACAATTTCGCCATTGATCAGCAATTCAACGGTAGTTTCAATCACATGCAGCGGTGCGATGAACCACTCCCGCGGCATTGATTTCTTCCCTTCGGTGTCAACTACTTCCACAGCCAAGCACGCGGTGCCGAAGAAAGTATGGAGAAGATGCTCCAGCTTCTGCGGGTTGAGGTTGTAACACTGAAATGCGGTAACGATCTTCACAGGAGCCATCAGGTAAGTCGGCTCTTTCGCAGCGTTTTTCACCCGTTCCTCAACCGGAGTCGTGGAATACCCGATTTTGTATAGATTGGCAATGGACGCAATCTCTGGTTGCTTGCTGAGAGACCGAAGGATGTAGATGTAGCCGGTCTGCTTGTCGTCTTCCTTGATCAGTTCCAGGTCCTCAAGCGCCTTGTCATGGTGATCCAAGATACGGCGTCCGGTCTCATCCTTGTATAGCTCAGTTGCTAGGGACCGAAGCAACATATTGGATTCCGTCTCATTTTCAAAAATGCAACGAAGCCGAGCGTTGACCTTCCCGTTCTTGGTTTCCTTCTCCCCTACCTCAGCCACATAGACCATGACGCCGTGGAGGACGAAAAAGTGCCCCTCCTTGATCTGCTGTTCCCCTGTAAAGGATCTGACCTCTCGTATGCCTTCGGCTAGCTCAGCATGGCATTGCTTAAAAAGATGCTCAAAATTGGCGAAATCTTTGCACGGCTTGCGCTGAGCGATCTTCTCAGGCATCTCTATGTTGGTCGGAACATTCTTAAGCCTAAAGATGCTTTCAGGCCCGTCATCTAGGATGCCTAGATCGTCGTCCGCGAAGATGTCCTTAAGGGACTGATAGACTTTATCCTGTGCCACTTCAGACTCGCCATAGCGCTGAGCTTGATCATCAGCACTTGTAGCTTCTTCGGGGCAAGGAGCCGGTGCACTCGCGTCCTGCGAGATGTTTGTCAGCGGAAGTAAGCCGAACTCATCATAGGGTTGCAGTAATTCGGCCTTTGCTCGATTGTTGCGTAAGCCTGCCAAGCGGCTATGCAACCTGAATTCTAACATGTTGCTCTTGTTCGCTTCGGGATTTCGACCGTGCTGTTTAACAAAGTCGGTGACTTCCTTAAACGAAGACACGAGGCGGTCGTCAGCACTCAGAGCTGCCGAGCCCTTTGCTTTCACAGAAAGTATCCCAAGGTCGTCATCTTCTAAGAGCTTGAGCAGCTTGTCCTTGTCCACCTTAGACCCCTTGCTGCCTACGCTGATTCTTGATGTAAACCACGGCATCGGCAAGGCGCCGTTCCAATGGGTCAACCGCATTCAGGTTTGGCTCACGACCATAGGTTTTGACGAAAACCTTAACCTTCGGCCAAAGAAGAATGGCTTCTTCTTCGGTCATGACAATCCGAGTAGCTTCTATAGTCTCTTGAATCAGCTTTAGGACTTGTGAAGTTACTGATTTGGATAAAATCTCAAATGCGGCTTGGAACGGATTAATTGAATCAATCAGGTCAATGTGCAGGTCGTCAATGTTAACGAACTTACCAGCCATACGGATAAATCGTTTATCGCCTTCTTCCTTGATCTCTCCATTCTTGATAACAGAATCAACCACGACATGCTGGCGAACTTCTTCAATTTCTGCGTCGCTCAGATCAGGATACTTAATCTTGATGATCTTAGGGATCATCACCTTATTGAGCACTTCTGGGTCCACATTGCCAGGAAGAGCCTTGATGATTTGATCGTCTTGAAGAATGATAGCCTTCAGATCGTTTAAGTCGGATTCAATAATCTCCTTAACGCGGGCGGTGCTCGGTTCTTTAAAGCCCTTAATCTTGATTTCACCCGGACCGTTGGTGTCGTCGTCGGTTTGCTTAGTCTTGAATTTAAAGTTAGGGGCCAATACCTGCTCCATGAGCAACGAACAGGTAATCGCCTTCAACATGTTGTTCACCGAAACTTTAACCAAATCGTCTGCCGCGTCTGGCTGAGCGATCAAATTGGTGAACTGTGCATGGGTTTTGTTACTGCTGTCGCGCGTGCAGCGTCCGATAATTTGGATAATCTCAGTAAGTGAGCCACGATAACCGACCGTTAGAGCATGTTCACAATACGGCCAGTCAAATCCTTCTTTCGCCATGCCGAGCGCGATAATCAAGTCTATGTCTTCTGGCGCCTTAATATTTCTTAGGTATGAAACTATACGGTCACGATCTTTCTGTTCGTCGTGAACTAAATCAGCAACCTTGATAATCTTTCCGTCACCGTGACGCTTCACGGAAATTACGCCGGTTTCGTGGTCCTGCTTGACGACTACCCCGATGGTGTCCAGGATGGTATCTACTTCCTCGTGCTTCTTCTTGGTCGACTCACCGGACTGCACACTTGGGATATGAAGTATGGTTTTCTTATCCGTGTCTAACACTTCCCCAACGGCAGAGGTGTACTTTCCTTGATAGAAGTGATATCCGATGCCAAGCGACTTTAGAAAAGTGTAACCGTTTAACTGCTCATAGTAGTTGTATGTAACTTTCGTGAACTTCTCTTCGTCTTCGGGCAGAAGAACAGGAACGCTATCGCCGCGGAAGTAGGAACCGGTCATTGCAACGATATGCACATTTGACTTGTTCATCACGCTTTCAAGCAGGATGCCTAGCTTGTTGTCCGCATCTGCCGATACATGATGAAACTCATCTATCGCAAGCAGGGTATCGTTAAAATCAGATTCTTCCAAAGCCTCAAATGCGAAACGAAGAGTCGCATGAGTGCATACCAATATCCGATCATTGCTCTGCATAAACCTAACGAATGCCTTAACCTTTCCGTTCTCACCTCCGGGGGTGCAAAGGTTGTTTTCTGGCTTCACTGTCCAATCAGCAAAGAATCCGCTTTCGGACAATTTGGTGCTATCAAAAGATGCACCAATAGAGCGCTCCGGAACCGCGACGATTGCCTTGCGTATTCCTTGCTCATTGAGCTTTGCCAACGCAAGGTACATAAGCGCTCTAGACTTACCAGAAGCTGGGGGTGCTTTCAGCAGAATGTATTGGCTGTTTCTAGCTTCATAGGCACGCTGCTGCATGTGTCGCATGCCCATGTTATTAGTCTTGGTGCTCTCACCAGTTTGAGCATATGTGACATCGACGATATTTGGCATCTTAGCTCCGTGTCATTTTTTCGTACAGCTTGAAAAGGCAGTTGAGCCGATCTTCGTCCGACTGCATTGCAGCTTTGCTGTAGCAATCGTCAACAGTTCTATCTAGCTTTTGATGTGCTTCAGCAAGATCGGCAGGCATGTCGTCGGGATCGTATAAGTCAGCAAGTGACTTTTCGGAGTAATTTTCTCGAATAGCCAACACTTCTAAAGCGCAGGCGGCAATTTCACGCTTTTTCAAATCGCTGATGGATGGGACCGGGAAACTGTTATATCCAATAGCTGCCGAGTAACGAACGCGCGTTTCGAGCTGGCCACATACCGCTTTAACCCAAACGATATGCATTTTGGAAGAAAGCAGTCCGAAATGAAAAGGTTGGGCGTTCGGAACGACATAAATCTGGTTCGATGCGATAACTTCCTTTTCAAGGAATGCTACGGGCAAGTAATTTCTGCGTTCTGAAGAAATTGTCGGCAACGCGAGATAGGACGCTGAAGGTTGGCGGATTTCGGCAAAGAGGTGAGGCGTCTGCGCAAGCTTTCTTGTTGCCTCTCGTTCGCTTTCAATTCTCCACTTCCTAACTTTTGCGACCCGTTCCGCGATAGCTGCGATCTTCATCGCTTTATCGGGCGAATCCGCGAGCCATACACAGTAGCGCTCAGCTCCTTGAAGAAGTTCTTTTGCTCCGATGAATGGTCTCAGATACTGTTTAGCCTCCGGTGCCGCATTCACAATTTCATCTCGCTCTTGGACTGTTAGCGTAAAATTCCCATCATCAAGGGCGAAGCTTCCGTAATTTATGGGCGGCAGATCGGAAAGTGCGCGCTTTCGGCTTTCGACAAGTACGTTATCGGCATTCGCCAAATAGCCGTTAATATTATTAGCCACCAGGCGATGGCTTCCGTTGAAAAGATATTTAGGCTTAGCGGATACCTGTCTAATGCCGATAATTACGCAAGTAACTCCAGCGTTGTTTTTTGCGCTATTCGTCCACTTAAAGGATAGATGGGCAAATGAAATTTCAAGCCCTAAAGCAAAGATTTGAGGCCACAGCAGAGATACCTGCACACCCTGAGCTATCGAGTTAGTTGATACGAACGCATACTCTGCCTTCGTTTTTCTAATATATTTGGCAGCTTTCACAAACCAGATTGAAATGTAATCAAGATCGCTGAACCCTTTTATATCACCCAGGGTATGATCCATATCAATTTTTTGCTGCTTACTTTGTTGGCGTGCGCCGAGATATGGAGGGTTTCCTAAGACATAAATCTCGTCTTCCCCGCTATTTTTACAAACAGAACTCCAGTCCACTGAAGCCGCATTAGCGCAAACGACATTCCCTCCTTGTTTCAAGGGAAGGGATGGGTTTGCGCTACCAAATTTCGATTTAAAAGCAACATTCATCTGGTGCTCAGCCAACCATAGCGAAAGGATCGCAACTTCGTGAGCAAAATCATCCAATTCAATGCCATGAAAGTTGGACAATTGAATGCCGGATAAGGCAAGCCCCATCTGTGGAGAAATGATCTTCAACCGATTGAAGATTTCCATTTCGAGCTTACGCAGTTCCTTGTAAGCAATAATCAGAAAATTGCCGGAGCCGCATGCTGGGTCAAATACTTTAATCTTTTCGATACGGCGTAGGAGTGCATCAAGCTTTTTCGGGCTATCTTCGCTGCGGCGGAATTCTTCGTACAGGTCGTTAAGGAAAAGCGGCTCTATCACCTTCATAATGTTCGGGACTGAGGTGTAGTGCTGCCCCATGTTTCCGCGGCGGTCAGGATGGATAACCGCTTGGAACATTGAGCCGAAAATGTCGGGATTTATTTGCGACCAGTTAAGCTCCGATCCGCATTCAATCAACATGGCTCTTGACTTGCGCGAGAAACGCGGAATCGCATATCTCGTTGCGAACAGTCCTCCGTTCACATATGGGAAAGCTTGAAGATATTGGGCGTACTTAGTACGATCCTTAGTGTTCAGGACATCGAAGAGCTTTTCCAGATAGATGCTGAGATCACTGCCATCCTCTGCGGTATGCGAGCCAATGCTGTTTGTGAAAAGGCTTTTAGAGAAGATTTCAGTATCTTCTGCGAAGAAACAAAATAAAAGTCGAGAGAGGAAGACATTTAGTGCGTGAACTGATTTCTCGTCCTGAGCAGGGTTGTCCTGCTTGAGGAGATCAAACAGCTTCGCCATCTTCTCGGCTGCTTTGACATCCGCCGGGTTCTCCGGAATGTACCGTGTCTTTTCTAGGCCGGCCCACGGCAGGAAGAAGTCAAAGTTTTTTCCGAGGTCCACGAAGGGGATGTCCAAAGTCTCACCCGTTCTTGTGTCCACGGCAAGAAGCGTGCTGAAATTCGTGACCGTCAAGAAGCGCGGCTCGTGCTTCGCGATGGCTTGGTCTTTTCTGATGTTGTCAATAATGCTATGAATACTGTCGTCTGGGACAGCCTTGAAGTAGAGGTTCTTCTTCCATAGAACCTCGTGTTCGCTCTTGGCTAGGTTGTAGCTGCCTGTCCCTGTTGTCTGAAGCCTCTTGATTGACGCTTTGGGTTTTCCGTATGCACCCAACAGGTCGTAGATAAAATTTGCTTGGCTTGATGTCTTCAGGAGGTTCTGGACATTTTCTTCAATCTGAGCGATGTTCATGTGTTATTGTCAGTTATGCAATAATTTGCCGAGTCTTACAGACCGTTGTGTTGATTAATGGTAACAGGAAGACTAGTTAACGGCCATACCACAAGCAGCCGAAAAGACGAAAAAATCGGTCTCGGCGTGTTGCCTTAGACCGACTTCTTCTATTGACAAGGTAACAAGGTATCAGGTAGGTGACCGGCCACGCTAGACAATGCTACTAGTCCCGGCACTTCTCCCTACAGTAGCTAATCTCTTCAGCCGAACGAATGCTTTTCATAGGCAATGGACAGTATTTCCTCTTGTGCCTGGCTTCGCTCGTCCTCAGTGGAACTCTCGTTGCGCAACACAGCAAGTAGTTCATCCATTCTTGGTCCTGCACCGAAGCTCGGCTGTGGCTGTTCTATCCCTTTGTCCTTCAATGCTTTGTCGTAAGCGAACTTGAGATGGTATTCCTTGCCATCAAGAGTCCAAGAAGTGTGAGACATCGGCTCTTTAACGGGTTCAGGCGTCTTTGCGGTGGTTGGCTTTACAGATGTGACTACAGGCGCACGGAGCGGCTTCTGAGGTGCTTCTAGCTTGACCTGGGCATGCACCTGGTTGGGCTGCTCTGCCTTTGGTTTCGGTGCCGCTACTGTGCAGTCAGTGAATAGCTTGTCAATCGGAATTTCTACATGTTTAGAAAACAGTTCCATGCATTCCCTCTTGGAAGGAAGTTTGTAGAAATACATGCCATTGCTGCGCTTCCACCTAGTCTTCCAGTTGTCTTCAAACTTGAAGATTTTGTTGAGCCCGGAGGATACGGCGTGCGGTGAGATGGAATTCTTCCCTAGAAGCGCATTGACTGCTGTAATAATTAGATGCTTGTCAATCTTGAATTCGCCATCATCCCAAGGACTAAGATCAATGTGGGTTCCGTCCGCTTCGAATAGTTCTAAATCATTGCTTAGAAGAGCATGGATGAATCTATCTATTCCACGGAAGCTTAGAGCTTGCGTATCAGCTTTTGCTTCGTTCATCACAGTCTCTTTGATCTTGAACTTAGATAAGTCTAGGTTCAAGAGAAGATGCATGATGTAGTGCTTTCCCTCTCCATAAAGCCATTCGTAGTATTTGTTCCAATATTCGTGATCGCCCTTTTTGGCATCTCTGCAATCGAAGACATTAAACCTTCTGTCACCCTTTCCGACAGGGGCAAGCCAATCTTCGTTGGAGGTGAAAATGCAAAAAGAGTAGTTTGGAATGGTGTAAGCAGAAAAATATTTGGTATTTATTTCTCTCGTTCCGCCTGTTAAGAAGTCTTTGATAACGCCTTCTTTGCTGACTTCGCCGCCCCAAACAGATTCTTCCATTAAAAAATATTTGACTTCTTTGGTGTGGTCATTCCATCCAGTCATGAAATCAAAATTTTTGAATGTCTTGGTGTGCCTTGGGCAGATTGCCTTTACATGCATTCCTAAACTTGTTTTACCGACTCCTTGCGGTCCTCTGACAGCAATGCAGTTCTCGGCAATCTTTCCAGGGTTCTGAACCGTCCAGGCAAGCAGCTGTATCAAGTGTTTCCTGTCTTGTTTAGTGCCAACAATCAGATTCTTTACATATCTCATGAAAGGTTTGATTGAACCTGCCTTTGGCTCAATATAGCCTTCCCAAAGGTTGTAATCGCTATCTTCTACTTTCTCCGAATTTGGCTCAAATACAATGCGATCATATTTTTTTGTTGACTTATCCATTAACCACATAGGGAAGAAGTGTTTTGTAGTTTTCTTCGGAAGCCCTTTTGACAAGTCAACGACATTGAAGTGTTCCTGAAGATAGAAATCTTTCGCATTCTGAAAGGTCATAAATTTCTCATGAATCGTACCGTCTTTTAGTTTCTTCTTGGTGACGAAGGCTGGCTTGCCGTTGACATCAACGATGCATGAGTGTTTAAACTGTTCTTTGTATTTGAGGTATTCTTGAAGGTCGTATTTGGTGGAAAAAAGCATTCCATCAAACATCAAATCAGAATTATAGACGCCCCCAAAAGCGTCCGTTAGTGGCTCAGCTTCGGGCTTAGCTTGGTCATTGGATGCAAGATTTAAAACCGTTTTTTTCTCTTCTTCTGTAGCTGTGCCATCAATGACTTTTTGCAATAGGGATTTTAAACTGCTGCCGTCGTTATTGACATTTTCATTATTTTTATTATTATTCATAGAGATACCTTTAAATTATCTGTCTACCATTTCCTCGTTTATTAGTTATGGGTATTTGTGAAAGCGATCTTGGCGAAGGTCGCTTTTTTATTTACCGATATAAACCATAGTTCCTTGCTCCTTTGCCTCTCGGACTTGTTGAGCGGTGTTCTTGACGAAGTTTCTTATTAACTGCTGTAGGTTATAGCCTTCGGCCCTTATGAAGTCCGCATCATCCATCAACTCGTCATTCATTACAGTATTCAGAAATCTATATTCTTTCTTTGGTTTTTTTTGCTTAACTGCTTGCATAATCTTCTCCTAAGTTCTTGTTCATGCATATACTTATATTAAATTAAAAAATATTGTCAATACTTTTCAATCGTTTTTCTTAAAATATTTTGAAAGATTCTACTTTCTACCTTCTTGGGGTCCTGAAAAAGAGCCTTAGAAAAATGCGATTTTAAAAGTCTTTGGTAAAAAGGTAGAAAAGTTAGAAAAGGTAGAAATTCGGCTGGAGCCTAGATAAATACAGGCTTTCTAAATTCTACCTTTCTTATTTTCTGCTTTAAAAAGGTAGAAAAGGTAGAATACTTAGGATGAAAACGGCTGAATTCGGCTGCTTTTTGGTTTTAAAAATTTTTCTGATCAACTTGAAATTTTCCGAAAGGTAGAATTTTCAGAAAGAAAGGTAGAATTTTTCCGAAGGCAGAATCCGTTAGGAAGGGTTAAAGGTTGCGGGTAGC
Organism: Massilia sp. WG5; assembly: GCF_001412595.2. Lineage (NCBI taxonomy): Bacteria > Pseudomonadati > Pseudomonadota > Betaproteobacteria > Burkholderiales > Oxalobacteraceae > Massilia > Massilia sp. WG5. The sequence goes on along the minus strand of NZ_CP012640.2, from coordinate 5,516,015 downwards.
AACCTCCTTAATGGAGAGAACAAGTGTAGTGAAATTCAAAGTCTACTCATGGAATAAGTTCCAGGTCTTCGCCCCTCCCCTTTAAAGGCTGAAGCCTTCGTTTCTGCTGTCGCAGTCCGTATGCTCTTAACAGAAATTTGAATTCGCAATCGTAGGGACGAAAAAAAACCACCCCGAAGGGTGGCTTTCGTTGATCGTGCCGATTTTATTTCCTGCGCTTGGCGTGTGAAGCTGCTTGGGCTTCGCCTTTGCTTTCTTCACTTCCAAAATTAAAATCAATCTTGTCGGCATCGGCGGGCTTGATCCCGAAGCGATTAAGAAAATCGCGCTTGTTCTCGTAAATCTTTTGTCCGGCTTTGGCTTTTTGTCCTTCCTTAAATTGGGCAAGCCAATCTTTGAACTGTGGCGAAGCATTCGCAACAACATGTTCATAGCCTTTAGCAGTAATAGCTTTGATAAACTGAGGCTGCCAACCACGGCCGATATAATTCTTGTTCCAATCCCATTCAAAGGAAGTATCGTTACTCATCGGTTCACCTTTTGCGTTTTTTGGCATTTCAAAGCCATAGTCGGCAAAGTTGAAGGTGCCGATAATCAGCGCTTCTTTAGGCTCATCTTTACGCTTGCTCTGCTTGTTGGCAAGTTGATCGCCTTCCTTGCTGACTACATGGGAAGGTTTGATCCATCCTTGTTGCTCGGCGTAAGCCTTTACATCGTCGGGGTTGTAGACATGCGAAGCCATGAGCTTTGCGAAGTCAATTTCAAGTTCGCTCAGGCTCTTCAATGCAGTGCTTACCTTGCCCTCATATTCTTCCTTGTCCTGCTTCATCTGCTTATTCAGGTTGAAGAGGTCTTGTTGAAGCTGCTGAAATTCCTGCTCATCAGTGCAGTCCTTCAATGCAGTAAGAATATTTTGTTTTTTTTGCTCTTGTTCCTGGTAGCGAAGCATCGTGAACTCCCTGAAAAGTGAAATTAAAAGAAGGATTAAAACATAACCACAAGGATAATTATATAGATTAGATTTTAAGCGTCCAGCTATTTTTGTTTAAAAATATGGTTCTTCTTAGGTTTTTGTGCATGTTTTAGTAGGCTGAGTCTATTCTTAAGATCTCCCTAAGCTCATCATGTTCATCTTGACTCAGAAAGGCGTCCTTCACCCCTTTGAGGAACTTCATGGCTGAGATCACTGTATCTCGGTCGGCAGAGTCCACCTTGCCCACGGTGTTTATGTTGTCAAATGCGCTTGGTAAAGTGCTGAAATCGGCGTAATCGCCTTCCTGCACCAGGTATCTATACTCTTCAATGAAAGAAGATAGCTTTAGAAGCCTTCGGGCGAGTGAAGCACAGCCTTGTGCAACGCCTATTTGGCCGTCTGCGATGACCGACCTGCCGTGCAGTGCAAGGGCTTCATAATCTGCAAGAAACTTGACTCCGACCTTCCTTAACTTCTCTCTCCTGATGATGTCAGCAATCTTGTCGTCATTGCTCTGAAGGTCGTTCTCATCAGGGAAGTAGATGGTCACGCTATCCTGACTCTTCCAATTTGGCGTGTCCCTGTCTAGCTTCAATTCCACATACTTCTGTAGCCACACAAACTTGGTCTGCTTTGATGCGTTTGATGTATGGAAAAGGAAGAACGGAACATCAAACATGAGAGCATAGTTGATCGTGTCCACCGGGAAGCCTCCCAGCTTGACGCTATCTTTAAACTCCGCGTCTGTTCCCTTCACCTGAACAAAGATGAAGTCACCCGTTGCATCGTCCATGTCATAACGCTCAAGCTGGAGATCAATGCCGTAGTCCCTCTCGTCCAGGCTACGAACCAGCCAATGCTCGTTCAAGTGAGTGAAGATGTGTCTTACGGCTTTTGTGTCAATACGATGTGTCTCGATTCTTTTTGGCATGATGCTTGTTCAGTTCTGTAAGTGAAGGATAGAAGATGTGTTGATTATATACAACTATTCCTAATCATCAACAAATTCCTAATGATCTTGAGCGCTTGGCTTCCACTTAGCTTTCACGAGAATGGCGTCAAGGCAAAGAGCGACTACCACAATAGCTAGGGTTTAGTCCCTTGCGTTGCGGAAATTGCCCTTCTAATGTATCTTATGGTAGTAAAAATGAAGGTTTCCCGCATGTAGGGCTAGGGATCGTGCCGACAGATCATGCAAACAAAAGGGTGATAGCGCAATTATGAATTTTTTGTTTCGGGTTTTACTAACCTTCAATGCTACATCGCTATTGGTAATTATCTTCCTTGTGCAAAAGGGCCATACCTTAGCACATTTCTTCAAATGCCTTATTTATCTAAATAAACTTCCCAATGCAGTCTCATATGGAGTCTATTTATCGGTCCCTATAACCCTTACTCTGCTAAGCATTGTTCTCAGTTCAAAGTTAGGCAAGGATCGATTTGTAGCAGGCGACATAGTCAGTATTGAGCATGCGAACAATAGCTTCTTACCCAGCTACCTGGGCTACTTCTTTGTTGCGCTAAGTGTGTCAAACGAAGAAACTCTAGTGTTTGTCTACGGACTTCTTTTCGTCTTCACATTTTTGTCTCAGGCTCTGTATTTTAATCCTCTGTTTCTGCTTTTCGGCTTCGAGTTTTACAACATTACGACAAAGAACGGTGCGTCAATCTTCTTAATAAGCCGACACCGTTATAAAACACCAAATGAAATTGATATTCCTACAGTCAATAGAATAAACGATTACACATTTATAGAGAGGGGTTGACGAATGCATTATGTGTTGGCAAAAATCAAGGGAAATGGCAAAAAGAAGATCTTCAAACTTCTATCGGATAAAACCCTTTTCGACATTGAAGTTATTGCTCCAGGAATGTGCGTTGACTACAGCACCGATCACAACCTAGATGAGGATTCTTGGTTCAAAATTGAACAGTTCAGTAGCAAGCAGTTTTGTATAGATCTACTCAAAGTCGATTTTGTGCCTGCTGAATATGATGAGCTGACAAGAAGCCAATTCACCAAGATATCCTATCTGTGTGCCATCCAGGACGGCGACTATTACTTTCAAAAAGTGACCCCATCCTTATTCCTTTCTAGAAAGATGATCGCATTTGGCGAGGTGGCTCAACTTGAGCAGACCGATAATCGCTTGGTCGTAAACTCGCAACCAGATGCCGTCTACCTGAAACAGTCGGATACATTGGTGTTCAAAAACCTGGCGACCATTTCTAGCATCTTTAAGGGAATTGATGAGCTTTATAAGGAAGCGACGGACGAAGAAGTTGTAAAGTTTCTTGAGATGCCGTTCGTCGAAGCCCAAAACGGCTTCGATAAATCAAAGGTATCTAAGCCAAACAGAAAGCGTGTTGCTCTTGCTTTGGATACCCTAGCCAGCATGTCAGAGGAAGATCGCGGTCTAATGCTCGGTTATGTTGAGAGTTATTGTTCTGCGAGGTTAAAATTTGATCAGGATTTGCAGGCGGTCCAGGTTTCCAGCGACGAAGAACTAAAATTTTTATTATATGGAGTTGAACAGCGTTTCTACACCACCCCATTTGGAAAAGAAAAACGCTTGGCAAATTCTGTTCAGTTGATAGGCGGAAACGGGGCTGGATGAGCGAGGTCTATGATCCTCGTTGGGGCTATCACATAGATTCTTGAGCCCTAAGATTACAAGACGAAAAAAAGGCCCTCATTCCTGGGCCTTTTTGTTTAGCTGTTCTTTTCTTTTTTCGTCAAATCAATGAGATTGACTAGCGACGAAATCTGCATCAAAGATGCTTTGGCAATTTTGCGTCGTTGTGCCGATGGCATAGGATTTTGTTCTTAGCATCCAGCCCTCTCGCTTGATTTTCCTTATGTAGTTTTACCTCAGCAGATGAATATTTTCTCTTAGCTCATCTACGAAGTGAGAATTATCGTCCCATTGATAGCCACCCTCCTTCAGCTTAGCTAGTAAAGCGTTGACCGACGATATTTTATGAAGTAGGTCTCTGAACAACTCTACTATCGAAACGAATTCGTTTGTAAAGCTCGGATAACGGATAGATACTTCACGATAGTACCCATCGTGTTCGTCATATCCATTAGAAGTGCTCCTTGAATTCAAAGTTCGCAGAAGGAACTGATCAGGAGTTTCGTTGCCATGCTCAAGATCAAGGTAGCTTTGCAAGTTTTTTGGCTGTTCAAAGGCTATAAATTTTAAGAAAGAATCTTGTGGCCGACTATCTCTCAAAAGTCGCCTGTAGATGCCATCAATGAATTCTTCAAGGAATTGACCGTAACCAGATAGCGTTACATCGTTCTTAAACGAGGCAATTTCCAATGAAGCCTTCGAATGTATGAAGCACAGCAGTGTATCAATGTAGATATTCGAATCTCTTTGAATGTTATTGACGACATCGCGAGATTCGGACAGTTGCGAACCCCACTTTGAACTCAATATCGTTCCGCTTTTCTGAAGCTCGATGTGAAGGTCATTGATCAAAGAATTTGCTTGCGTGCTCAATTCTTCACTCTTTGATATCTTTACCGACTCTTTAGTATAGGTCTTTGCATCCTGCCAAAAATTGAATAAGGAATTGTATTTTTTTAGGATGCCCTCACTGCCCGCCACTTTATGCAACCTATGCAGTTCTTCAATGACTGGCGAATAATCCATCAAAATCCGCAGATCACCCTTGGATCTGAAGAGTTCAGCAAACTCTGGAAGAGAAAGTCCTTCAGATAGATAGCCGATCTGCCCCTTTTTGTTTCGTGCTGCGATCATCAGTTTTTGATCGGCCATAAGCGCTCCTACCTCAATCAAAGATTTATTCTTGTTCCCCAGCTTCTGCATCCCACTTCTTCAACAGAGCCAGCTTCTCACCTATCTTGATCTCCAATCCCCTTGGCACCGGCTGATACCAATGAGGTTCTTCTATGCCTTCAGGAAGGTAAGTCTCGCCAGCAGCATACGCGTTGGGTTCATCATGAGCATATCGGTATTCATGCCCATATCCAAGTTCTTTCATCAGTTTGGTAGGTGCGTTGCGAAGATGAACAGGAACTTCACGGCTCTTGTCCTTCTTTACGAACGCTCGTGCCTGGTTGTAGGCGTTGTAACCCGCATTGCTCTTGGCAGCGACAGCCAGATAGATCACTGCCTGGCCTAGTGCCAACTCTCCTTCAGGACTACCTAGACGCTCATAGGTTAAGGCAGCATCGTTCGCAATCTGCATGGCTCTTGGATCGGCCAAACCGATGTCTTCCCAAGCCATACGAACAATGCGCCGTGCAAGATACCGGGGATCAGCACCACCGTCCAACATTCTTGTCAGCCAGTAGAGGGCAGCATCAGGATGAGAGCCGCGAACAGACTTGTGCAATGCAGAGATTTGGTCGTAGAAGTTGTCCCCACCTTTATCAAACCTTCTACTGTTCAGGGACAGTGCATTTTGAACGAAGTTAGCATCAATCTTCGTCACACCTGAAGCACTTGCCGAAGTGTCGCATTGTTCTAGTAGGTTTAAGAACCTTCGTGCATCTCCATCTGCATAGCCAACGATGGTGTCAACAGCGATCTCGTCAAACTGAAGGTGTCCAAGAACTTTCTCTTGGGCTCGTGTCAGCAGTTGTTTCAACTCTTGTTCAGTGAGTGACTTCAGGACATACACCTGAGCACGGGACAGCAAAGCTGAATTTACTTCAAACGAAGGATTTTCAGTGGTCGCACCGATGAAGGTCACTAGCCCACTCTCTACATAGGGCAAGAGGGCATCTTGTTGTGACTTATTAAATCGGTGAATCTCATCCACAAAAAGAATAGTGTGCGAGCCTTGAGCAAGGTTTTGCTCTGCTTGTTCCATTGAAGCTCGGATGTCCTTCACTCCAGCGAACACAGCAGACAGGGCAATAAATTTGCAATCAAAAGCTGATGCGGTGAGCCGTGCCAATGTCGTTTTACCGACACCCGGCGGTCCCCAAAAAATCATGGAGTGAGGCTTACCCGACTGAAACGCAAGCCTTAATGGCTTCCCTTCTCCTAGTAGGTGCGACTGTCCTATCACTTCGTCCAAAGTCCGCGGTCGTAGAGCTTCGGCCAACGGTGGGTTAGGCTCCCTTCCGAACAGATCAGCCATGTTGCGGCCTCCCTTGGGGAGCCATCTTCAGCAGTTGGAGCTGTGCTTCAAGCACAAAACAAGCACAATTGACCAGTTTAAACCATTGATTTATAATGATTTTCACTGCCTTGTTGAAGCGGTGGATCTCGTCGATGAAGAGGATGGTGTGCTTGCCGCCGGCCAGGTAATGCTCGGCCTGTTCGATGGACGCGCGGATGTCCTTCACGCCGGACAGCACCGCCGACAGCGCGATGAACTCGCAGTCGAAGGCGTTCGCGGTCAGGCGCGCGAGCGTGGTCTTGCCGACGCCCGGCGGGCCCCACAGGATCATCGAATGCGGGCGGCCCGACTGGAACACCAGGTTGAGCGGCTTGCCCGGCCCCAGCAGGTGGCTCTGGCCGATGACTTCGGCGATGGTCTTGGGGCGCAGGGCCTCGGCCAGCGGCGGCGAAGGCTCGGCCTTGAAAAGATCGTGGTTGTCCATGCCGCCAGTGTAGCCGATGGCGGGCAAGACGGCAGGATGCTTGACTGAGCTTACTTGAGCTTACTTGAGCTTACCTGAGCAGCACGCGGCCGTAGGCGGTGTCGGTGCGCTCGCCCTTCAGCCCCGGGTCGAAGCCGAAGCGGCAGCTTTCCACGTACTTCACCAGCGCGGCGGCCATCGCAGGCGCCAGGCCCGCCGCTTCCGGCTTCACGCCATGCGGCTTGCCGGCGGCGTCGACCAGCAGGCGCACCTTGATTCCATCGGGTCCGCTGGGCGCGTTTTCGTAGGGCTGGAAGGCGGCGAAGCGGCCGTGCGCGGCGCAACTGCCGGGCACCAGGTGCGGGCGCAGGACGGCGCCGCCGCTCAGGTCCCAGACGTATTGCACGGGCAGCGCAGCGCCTCCGGCGCGCGCGGCCTGCGCCGGCGTGAACTTGCAGGCCTGGATGGTGTGGATGGCGGCATCGTCGAGCATCGCCCAGCCGCTCGACCTGGCGACCTGCACGCCGATGACGCGGCCGTCCGGGGCGAGATGGAAGCGCAGAGACGTGATGCCCTGGAGCTCGTAGCGCAGCGCCTCGCGCGGATACGCCGGCCCGGCGCAGGAGGCGAGCGGCAGCGGCGCCTGGGCGGCGGCCGGCAGTGCGGGCAAGGCGGCCAGCGCCGCCGTCAGCAGTGTCGGCAACACTGCGCGCCGCGCCTTACTGGTTGACCACGTCCGCCCCTTTCGGGACGTCGAACTTGAACTGCTGGGCGCCCAGCTGCGGGTTGCGCTGGAAGTTGGTGAACTTCAGCACCGAGGTCTGGCCGAAGGAATCCTTCAGCTCCATCGCCTGCGGCACGCCGTCCTTCAGGCCGATGCCGATGTGTTCGAAGGTCGTGTCCTTGGCCTTCGGGGTCGCGGTCAGCCATTCCAGGCCGTCGCGCGTGCCGGCGTCCGCCAGGGTGAAGTTCTTTTCGAGGTCGTTGCTGCCGAACAGGATCGCGGCCGGCGAGCTGCCCAGCGCATTGCCCAGCTTGCGGGTGGTGACCTGGTTCAGGTCCTTGTCGTAGACGTAGAGGGTGTCGCCATCGGCCTGCAGCACCTGCTCGTAGGGCTTCTGGTAGGTCCAGATGAACTTGCCGGGGCGGGCGAACACGAAGGTGCCGGACGCCGCCGGCGGGGTCTTGCCGGTGGTCGACTTGCGCACCTGGGTCTGGGTGAACTCGCCGCGCGCGGCCTTGGTACCGGAGACGAAGGACTTGAACTGGTCGAGGGCATTGGCGGAGGCCGAGCCGGCCAGGGCCAGGGCGCCGGCCGCCAGCAGTGTGTTCAGGGCGAGTTTCAGCTTGATGTTCATGTTTTTCCTTTTATTCGGCGCTGGTCGCGGGCACCAGGATGTCGCGGTTGCCGTTCGACTGCATCGGCGACACCAGCCCGCTCTGCTCCATCTGTTCGATCAGTCGGGCAGCGCGGTTGTAGCCGATGCGCAGGTGACGCTGCACCAGCGAGATCGAGGCCTTGCGGTTCTTCAGCACGACCTGCACGGCCTGGTCGTACAGGGCGTCGGATTCGCCGCCGCCCTCGCCGGCCGCTGCGCCCTCGGCGCCGCCGCCCTCTTCCAGCACGCCGCCTTCGAGAATGCCCTCAATGTAATTCGGTTCGCCCGTCGATTGCAGATGTTTTACAACTCGATGCACTTCGTCGTCCGAGACGAAGGCGCCGTGCACGCGCACCGGCAGGCCGGTACCCGGCGGCATGTACAGCATGTCGCCCATGCCCAGCAGCGTTTCCGCGCCCATCTGGTCGAGAATGGTGCGCGAGTCGATCTTCGAGCTCACCTGGAACGCGATGCGGGTCGGGATGTTGGCCTTGATCAGGCCCGTGATCACGTCCACCGACGGCCGCTGGGTAGCAAGGATCAAGTGGATGCCGGCCGCGCGCGCCTTCTGCGCGATACGGGCGATCAGCTCCTCGACCTTCTTGCCGACCACCATCATCAGGTCGGCCAGCTCGTCGATGATGATGACGATGGTCGGCAGCTTTTCCAGCGGCTCGGGATTGTCCGGCACGATCGAGAACGGGTTCGGGATGTGCTCTTCGCGCTTGGCCGCTTCCAGGATCTTGGCGTTGTAGCCGGCCAGGTTACGCACGCCCAGCTTCGACATCAGCTTGTAGCGGCGCTCCATCTCGTTCACCGCCCAGTTCAGCGCGTGCCCTGCCTGGCGCATGTCGGTCACGACCGGCGCCAGCAGGTGCGGGATGCCTTCGTACACCGACATCTCCAGCATCTTCGGGTCGATCAGGATCAGGCGCACGTCGTCCGGGTCGGATTTATAGAGCAGCGACAGGATGGTGGCGTTGATGCCCACCGATTTACCCGAACCGGTGGTGCCCGCCACCAGCAGGTGCGGCATCTTGGCGAGGTCGGCGACCACCGGCTTGCCGGCGATGTCCTTGCCCAGCGCGACGGTCAGGCTGGACGGGCTGTCGCCGTACACCTTCGAACCGACGATTTCCGTCAGGCGCACGATCTGGCGTTTCGGGTTCGGCAGCTCCAGCGCCATGTAGTTCTTGCCGGGGATGGTCTCGACCACGCGGATCGAGGTCAGCGACAGCGAACGCGCCAGGTCGCGCGCCAGGTTGACGATCTGGCTGCCCTTCACGCCGGTGGCCGGCTCGATCTCGTAGCGGGTCACGACCGGGCCCGGATAGGCGGCGACCACCTTGGCTTCGACGCCGAAGTCGGACAGCTTTTTCTCGATCAGGCGGCTGGTGAACTCCAGGGTCTCGATGGCGACCGATTCCTGGGCCGGCGGCGCGTCGTCCAGCAACCCAAGCGGCGGGAGCAGCGAGTCGCCCGGCATGCCGTCGAACAGTTTGTTCTGCCTTTCCTTCTCCGCGCGCTCGGAGCGCGGCACGCTGACCACCTGGGGCTCGATCTTGATCGGCGCCGGCGCGGATGCGGCAGCCGAGGCGGACGATGCCGGCGACGGCGGCGGCGCGAACGCAGGCTCGCGCGGCGCAGGCGCAGGCGCCGGCATGCGTGGCGTCACCACGCCGTCTTCGTCCACGTCCTCCAGCTGCGCGCCCGGCTGCCCGTCCAGCACCGGCTCGGCGCGCGGCTCCAGCCTGGTGTCCGCCTGCGGCTCGGCCTTGTCGGCCTTGCCCTTGCCGACCTTCGACATGACCTTGGCCAGGAAGCCCGGCGCCGGGGCGGGATCGTCCGCGTCCGGCTGCGGCTGCAACTGCGGCTGCGGCGCGGCCTTCGGGGCCGGGGCGTGCTTCTCGACGTACTTGGCGCGCTCGTTCACCACCACCTCGTCGCGGCGGCTGGCGGCCGCTTCGCCGTGGCGGCGGTCTTCGCGGTCCTCGATGCGCAGGCGGAACCAGTCGAAGCTCGCCTCGACCGATTCGCCGATGCGCTCGGCCACCGCCAGCCAGGACACCTGGAAGTACCAGGAAAAGCCCAGTCCGAACAGGAGCAGCAGCAACAGGGTCGCGCCGGTGAAGCCGAAGGCGCCGTCGGCGGCATGGCCGATCAGCTGGCCGAGTACGCCGCCGGGCTTGCGCGGCAGCTCCACCTTCAGCGACCACATGCGCAGGTATTCGAGGCCGACGCTGCCCGCGAACATCAGCGCGAAGCCGACCCAGCGGATCACGGCCTCGCCCTGGTGTTCGGGTTCGGGCTCGGCGCCCTGGATCACGAAGCGGTTGTGCAGGCGCCGGTAGCCCTTCCACACGGCGCGGCCGAAGCAGACGCACAGCCACCAGGCGGAAAAGCCGAAGATGAACAGCAGCAGGTCGGCCAGCCAGGCGCCGGCGCGGCCGCCCAGGTTGGCGACGTGGGCGACGGCGTTCTCGTGCGACCAGCCCGGATCGGCCTTGTTATAGCTGAGCAGGATGAGCACGAAATACAGCAGCGCCACGGCGGTCGCCAGCCAGCGCGCTTCCGACAGCAAGCGCACCAGCCGGTTTGGCATCGGCTGCCGGGGCGGCGCAGGCTTGCGGGTATAGGTCGAAGTTGTCGATTGACTATTCTTGCTCATGCTGATTGAAACGGATGCTGCGGGGTAGTTTCCCCAAAGATCGACCATTCTACGCGATAGATAGCCCGGTGGGCCCATGATTCATGCTCGCGTGCATCATCGACTATAATGTGCGCCACATATCCCCTTGATAAAGTGGGTTTTCAGCCCCAGTTCCCTTTCCCCACCAATAAGACGAATTCCTGCAATGACCACTCGCAAACACGCCAAAGTCCTGATTCTCGGTTCCGGCCCGGCCGGTTACAGCGCCGCCGTTTACGCCGCGCGCGCCAACCTGAGCCCGATGCTGGTGACCGGCGTCGAGCAGGGTGGCCAGCTGATGACCACGACCGATGTCGAGAACTGGCCCGGCGACCCGCTGGGTGTCCAGGGTCCCGAACTGATGCAGCGCCTGCTGCAGCACGCGGAGCGCTTCAATACCGAGATCGTGTTCGACCACATCCACACGACGCACCTAGATGAGAAGCCGATCCGCCTGGTCGGCGATTCGCACGAGTTCACCTGCGACGCCCTGATCATCGCGACCGGCGCCTCGGCCCAGTACCTGGGTCTGCCGAGCGAACAGGAATTCATGGGCAAAGGCGTGTCGGCCTGCGCCACCTGCGACGGCTTCTTCTACCGTAACCAGGAAGTGGCGGTGATCGGCGGCGGCAATACCGCGGTCGAAGAGGCCCTGTATTTGTCCAACATCGCCAGCAAGGTGACTTTGATCCACCGCCGCGACAAGTTCCGCGCCGAGCCGATCCTGGTCGATCGCCTGATGCACAAGGTCGAGGAAGGCAAGATCGTGCTGGAACTGAACCAGACCCTGGACGAGGTGCTGGGCGACGCCAGCGGCGTTACCGGCCTGCGCCTGAAGTCGGCCGCCGGCACAGACACGAAGGATCTCAAGGTGCACGGCCTGTTCGTGGCGATCGGCCACAAGCCGAACACCGGCATCTTCGACGGCCAGCTCGAGATGCACAACGGCTACATCAAGACCCGCAGCGGCACCGAGGGCATGGCCACGGCCACCAGCGTCGAGGGCGTGTTCGCCGCCGGCGACGTGCAGGACCACGTGTACCGCCAGGCGATCACCTCCTCGGGTACGGGCTGCATGGCGGCGCTGGACGCGCAGCGCTACCTCGAAGCTTTGGAGTAATCTGAGGGGGAATCGACGAACCTACTGCGCGTTGCCTTGTCGGCCTGCGATGCTCGCTACGGTTCTTCGATCCCCCCGTAAGGCTAACAATGCAAGACGGCAGGAATGAAAGACTTCAGTGATCTCAAATCCTTCCGCGAGAAGCTGAAGGAAGACGAGCGCCAGCGCGCCATCGAAAAGGCGGTGCGCGAGCGGCGCGAACGCATCGAACGCGAGAACGCGGTCGAGTTCCGCTCGGCCGTCAAGGACGTCACGCCGATACCGGAATCGGACCGCTATGTATGGCGTCCCGCCAGGGAAGCCGAGCTGCGCGCCTCGTCGACCGGCCAGCGCCCCCGCCTGCCCGAGGACGAAGTCGCGGCGGTGCTGCGCGAATCGATGCTGTCCGACCAGTTCGACGTCGACGGCCTGCTCGACGAAGATCCGACCCTGAGCTGGTCGGCGCCCGGCGTCGGCCCCGACGTCGTGAAAAAACTCCGCAAGCGCCACTGGCAGGTCGAGGACGAACTGGACCTGCACGGCTATACCCGCGACCTGGCGCGGCGCATGGTGGACGCCTTCCTGCGCCGCTCCAGCAAGCGTGGGGTGCGCTGCGTGCGCATCATCCACGGCGTCGGCTACGGCTCGGCGGGCGGCGAACCGGTGCTGCGCGGGATGGTGCACAGCTGGCTGGTGCAGACCGCCGAGACGGTCGCCTTCTGCGTGGCCAACCGCAGCGACGGCGGCAACGGCGCCCTGATCGTGCTGCTGCGCCCCGCCCTCGAGGCCGACGACTGACTTTTACATTTATTCACTCTTCCCGGCCAATACGACCCGAAAATCTCTTATTGTTGCGTTTATTTGTGAAACGCAGGACGGCGACTGTGTGAAAGTTGTAAAATCCTGCCTAAGCAGTGCCGCCGGGGTCCTGCATGAGAAGGGATGATACGAATTGAAGTCCACACCTCCAGTGCCGATGGGCGCCCCCCGGCGTGTCGACCTGCAGAACTGTGCAGATGAACCGATCCACGTCCCAGGTTCGATCCAGCCGCACGGAGCGCTGATCTTCTTCACCGCCGCCGGGGAGCTCGAAGGCTGGAGCGAAAACGCCCCCGCCATGCTCGCCCTCCCGCTCGAACCCGGCCGCCCGTTCGCCGGACTCGGCCTGCCCGAGGGCGTCGCCGAACTGGTCCGCGAATGCCTGGACGCCATCAGCGAGGGCGAAGCCGCGCCGATGGTTGCCGCGACCGCCGTCGGCGAGGTCGAATACGACTGCGTGGTGCACGCCAACCAGGGCCGCGTGATCGCCGAGTTCGAGGCGCGCGAAGTCGCCATCGACACCGTCGCCCAGTTCGCGATCAAGGCGCACGGTTCGATCGACCGCCTGCGCCGCCAGAAGACCGTCGAGGCCCTGCTCGACACCGCCGTGCGCCAGGTGCGCGAATTCACCGGCTTCGACCGCGTGATGGCCTACCGCTTCCGCGCCGACGACAGCGGCGACGTCGTGGCCGAGGCGCGCCGCGACGACCTGACGCCCTACCTGGGCCAGCGCTATCCGGCCGGCGACATCCCGCCGCAGGCGCGCCGCCTGTACGTGCTGAACACCCTGCGCATGATCGCCGACGTCACCTACCACGCCGTGCCGCTGCTCGGCGCGGAAGGCGGCGCGCCGCTGGACATGAGCCACGCGGTGCTGCGCAGCGTCTCGCCGATCCACGTCGAATACCTGCAGAACATGCGCGTCGGCGCCTCGATGAGCGTGTCGATCGTCATCAACGGCCGCCTGTGGGGCCTGATCGCCTGCCATCACATGGGCCCGAAGCGCGTGCCCTACGCGATCCGGATGGCGGCCGACGTGCTGGCCCAGGTGATCGCCTCGACGCTCCAGGGCCTGGAATCGCGCGAGGAAACCGACCTGGTCGGACGCGCCGCCGCGGTGCGCACCAGCCTGGTCGAATCGCTGCTGCTCGAAGAGGATCCGCTCGAAACCCTGGTCCAGCACGCGGACGGCCTGATGGCCTCGACCGATGCGCGGGCCCTGATCGCCACCCAGTACGGGCGGGTCGTGTGCCGCGGCATCGATCCGGCCTGCGGCGAGGCGATCGTCGCCACGCTGCCGGAAGCCGCGCACGACCTGCTGGTGCGCCAGTGCCTGGACGACTGGCCGGAAGCGTCGCGCGAACACCTGGGAAAGTGGGTCGGCATGCTCGCCCTGCCCTTCGACCCGCCCAGCCAGGGCTGGTGCGTGCTGCTGCGTCCCGAGCAGATCGAGCAGGTCGCCTGGGGCGGCAAGCCCGACAAGAGCGAACAGTTCGGCCCGATGGGCGAACGCCTGACCCCGCGCGGCTCCTTCGACGCCTGGTACGAGACTGTGCGCGGCTCCGCCCACGAATGGGAAGACGGGGTTCTGACCCATGCCCGCATGACCCTGGGCGAGCTGGCGCGCGTCTCGAATGCGCGCCGCGCCCAGCTCGAAGCGACCCGCGCCCAGCTGCTGGCGATGCTGGGCCACGACCTGCGCGACCCGCTCCACTCGATCAACATGGCCGGCATGGTGCTGGAAAAGACGGACGCCGGCAACAAGAGCGGCACGCTCGGAAAGCGCATCCAGTCGTCCAGCAACCGCATGCAGCGCATGATCGGCCAGGTGCTGGACATGAGCCGCATCGACCGCGGCCTGGATCTCGGCGTGGCGCTGGAGCCGGTCGACCTGACGGCGCTGGTCCAGGACATGGTCGAGGAAGCGCAGCTGGCCTACCCGACCATCGTGTACGACCTGCAGTTCGCGTGCCCGGCCGTGGTGATGGCCGACAGCGGCCGCCTGGGCCAGGTCCTGTCCAACCTGCTGAGCAATGCGCGCCACCACGGCGAGCCGAACCAGCCGATCGAGGTTCGCGTGCACTGCGAAGACGGCCAGGTCGAGATCGCCATCGCCAATGCCAGCGCGCCGATCCCGCACGAGATCGAGTCCAGCCTGTTCAATCCCTTCAAGCGCAGTTCGATGAACAACCCGCGCAACCGCACCGGCATGGGCCTCGGCCTGTACATCGCCCAGCAGATCGTGCGCGAGCACCGGGGCGAGATCGTCTACCGCCATGAAAGCGGCGGCGCCGGCGGCGGACGCGTGATCTTTACCGTGCGCATGCCGCTGGCACGCGAGGCGTGATCCGGTCGGCACTGTCGGGCTTGGCATGTTAGGCTAGCAACATCGCCATTCGCCGACATTGCATGAGACTGGTCACCGTCATCGAAATCACCGCAGTCCTGGTCGCCGCGTTTTCCGGCTTTATCGAGGCGCGGCGCAAGCGCATGGACCTGGTGGGCGTGTTCACCGTCGCTTTCATCGCCGCGTTCGGCGGCGGCACCCTGCGCGACATCCTGCTCGACCGGCGCCCGCTGTTCTGGGTCCAGCACCAGGAATACGCGATCCTGATCTTCGTGCTGGCCCTGGTGGCCTCGCCGCTGATGCGCACCCTGCGCCACATCGTCTCCGAGCGCCTGATCGTGATCGCCGATGCCATCGGCCTGGGGCTGTTTTCGGTGGCCGGGGTGGTGGCCGCCCGGGATGCCCAGATGCCGATCTTCATCGCCTCGATGATGGGCGTGATCACCGGGATCTTCGGCGGGGTGCTGCGCGACATCGTCTGCAACGAGGTCCCGATGGTCTTCCGCGACGGCAAACCCTATGCGATCTGCGCCTTCGTCGGCTGCTGGCTGTTCCTGCTGATGGGGATGTACGGCGTGCCGCGGGAATTCGCGCTGTGGTCGAGCGCCTTCTTCATCAGCGGCCTGCGCCTGCTGACCTGGAAGTTCAACCTGCAGCTGGGCCGCTAGTCCGGCCCCCGGAGAATCGTGTCGAGGTAGTCGACCAGGGTCTCGAGCGAGACTGGTTTCGGGAAGAACTTCACGCCGGCCAGGATCGGGCCGACCTCGATCGGATTCGCCGAAATCATGACCGCCGGCAGCGCCGGCGCGATGGCGTGCAGGCGGCGCAGCAGCTCGTCGCCGTTCATGCCGGGCATCTTGTAGTCGGTGATGACGAGGTCCGGCCGGTCGGCGCGGAAGGCCTGCAGGGCCTGTTCGCCGTCATAGGCCACCGACACGCGGTAGCCCTTGATAGCCAGGTAGCGCTCGAAAACGTACCCTACCGCTTCTTCATCGTCGACTATCAGGATGTGTTTCAACGTTATCTCGGCCGATGTGACATTTCAAAGGCGGAAATGTAACATGGGCCTGGCTGAAACGACAAGCGAATTTGATCGAATTGATTGCGCGCCCGCCTGCGATCAGACGGCGTCCGGGCCGGTCTCGCCGGTGCGGATGCGGATCACCTGTTCGACTTCCTGCACGAAGATCTTGCCGTCGCCGATCTTGCCGGTGCGCGCGGCCTTGATGATGGCGTCCACCACCTGCTCGGTCATCGTGTCGTCGACCACTACTTCGATCTTCACCTTGGGCAGGAAATCGACCACGTATTCGGCGCCGCGGTACAGCTCGGTGTGGCCCTTCTGGCGGCCGAAGCCCTTCACTTCGGTCACGGTCAGGCCGGTCACGTTCACTTCGGCCAGCGCCTCGCGCACCTCGTCCAGCTTGAAAGGTTTGATCACGCAGGTAATTTGTTTCATGGTTTTCTCCGTTCAGTCATTTATTTATTGATTATTCATGGTCCGGGATGGACGCCAGCTGCTCCATCCACACCGTGGCTTCCGAATCGCTCGGGGCGCGCCAGTCGCCGCGCGGCGACAGCGAACCGCCGTTGCCGACCTTCGGCCCGTTCGGCACGCAGGAGCGCTTGAACTGGCTGGTCTTGAAGAAGCGCCACAGGAAGATGCCCAGGTTCTTCTTGATCGCCGCCAGCCCGTACTCGTTGCGCGCCGGGCTGCCGCCTTCCGGCCACGGGCCCACGCTGCGGTCCTTCCAGGCGCTGTAGGACAGGAAAGCCACCTTGGTCGGCTCGAAGCCGTAGCGCAGCGTGTAGTAGAGGTTGAAGTCCTGCAGCTCGTAGGGGCCGATGAAGTCTTCGGTCACCTGGGCCGGCTTGCCCTCCGCTTTTCCCGTACCGGCCTTGGCGGGCACCAGTTCCGGACTGATTTCCGTTTCCAGCACGTTGATGAGGACGTCCGAGCCCGTGTCGCCGATCTGGTGGGTGTCGGCGACCCAGCGCACCAGGTGCGAGATCAGGGTCTTCGGCACGCTGGCGTTCACATTGTAGTGCGACATGTGGTCGCCCACGCCGTAGGTGCACCAGCCCAGCGCCAGCTCCGACAGGTCGCCGGTGCCGATCACGATCGCATGGTGGTGATTCGCCAGCCGGAACAGATGGCTGGTGCGCTCGCCCGCCTGCACGTTCTCGAAGGTGACGTCGTATTCTTCCCTGCCCTCGGCGTAGGGGTGGCCGAGGTCCTTCAGCATCTGGATGCAGCTCGGGCGGATGTCGATCTCGCTGGCGGTGCAGCCCACCGCCTCCATCAGCGCGCGCGCCTGGCGCAGCGTGCGCTCGCTGGTGGCGAAGCCGGGCATGGTGTAGGCCAGGATGTTCGAACGCGGCAGGCCGAGGCGGTCCATGGCCTTGGCGCAGACCAGCAGCGCATGGGTCGAGTCCAGGCCGCCCGAGACGCCGATCACGACCTTCTGGTGGCCGGAGGACTGCAGGCGCTGCAGCAGGGCCTGGACCTGGATGTTGTAGACCTCGGTGCAGCGCTCGTCGCGCCGTTTGCCGTCCGCCGGCACGTAGGGGAAGCGCTCGATGGTGCGCGCCAGCGGCATGTCCCTGTCGAGCGGCAGTTCGACGGCGAAGCGCTGGATACGGAAACGCGCCACCTCGGCGGCATGGCGGCGCACCGACTGCGCGAAGGTGGTCGTGTGCATGCGGTCGACCGACAGGCGCTCGAGGTCGACGTCCGCGCAGATGATGTGCGAGTCCTGCAGGAAGCGTTCGGACTGGGCCAGCAGGTCGCCCTTTTCATAGATCAGGGACTGGCCGTCCCAGGCCATGTCGGTGGTCGATTCGCCCAGCCCGGCCGAGGTGTACAGATAGGCCGCCAGGCAGCGCGCCGACTGCTGGCTGACCAGCTGGTGACGATAGCCGCTCTTGCCCACCACCACGTTCGAGGCGGACAGGTTGACCAGCACCGTGGCGCCGGCAAGGGCCGCGAAGGACGAGGGCGGGACCGGCACCCAGACGTCCTCGCAGATCTCGACGTGGAAGCGGAACAGGGGCGCATCTTTTTCGGGAATCCCGAGCTCGAAAATCTGCTCCGGACCGAAGGGCACGTCCTGGCCCAGCAGGGTGATCCGGTCCGTTGGCGCGTTGTCCGCCGCACTGAACTGCCGGCTTTCGTAAAATTCGCCATAATTGGGCAGGTAGCTTTTCGGCACCACGCCCAGGATGCGGCCGCCGGCCACCACCACCGCGCAGTTGAACAGCACGTGGTTCAGGCGCAGCGGCGCACCGACCACCATCGCCAGCGGCAAGCCGCGCGACGCCTCGACGATCAGCGCCAGCCCGTCGAGCACGGCGTCGAGCAGCGCGCGCTGGTGGAACAGGTCGTCGCAGGAATAGGCGGACAGGCCGAGTTCGGGGAAAGCCACCAGTACAGCGCCCCGGTCGGCCGCTTCACGGGCCAGCTTGAGCGTTTCCTGGACATTGAAGGCCGGGTCGGCCACACGGCAGCGCGGACTGGCGACTGCCACCCGCGCGAAGTCGTGCGAGTAGAGGTTGAAGAATCGCTTATCCATATGAGTCAGCTTTTCATTATTCGGAAGTCATCTTGAATTATCGCACGCATATCGCTTCCTCTCTCTCCGAGATCGGGCAAGCGGCCTGGGACGGGCTGCTGGCCCGCCAGCACAAACCCAATCCTTTCGTCTCCTACGCTTTCCTGCACGCCCTGCACGAATCCGGCAGCGCCACGCCGGAGACCGGCTGGCAGCCGCAGTTCATCGCCCTGTACGACGGCGAGGAGCTGGCAGCCGCCCTGCCCCTGTACGTGAAGGGCCATTCCTACGGCGAATACGTGTTCGACTGGGCCTGGGCCGACGCCTACCAGCGCAACGGCCTCGATTACTACCCGAAGCTGCTGTGCGCGATCCCGTTCACGCCGGTGACGGGGCCGCGCCTGCTGGCCCGCGACGCGACCGCGCGCGCGGCGCTGATCGAGGTATTGCGCGGCACCCAGCAGGCCTCCGACGTCTCGTCGACCCATATCCTGTTCCCGCCCGACGAGCAGGCGCAGCAACTGGCCGCGGCCGGCTACCTGCTGCGCAGCGGCGTGCAGTTCCACTGGATGAACGCGGGCTACGCATCGTTCGACGAGTTCCTGGCCACGCTGGAGCAGAAGAAGCGCAAGAACATCCGCGCCGAGCGGCGCAAGGTGCGCGAGGCGGGCGTGACGCTGCGCCGGGTGCGCGGCGCCGACGCCACGGACGAGGACTGGCGCTTCTTCACGCGCTGCTACCGGCACACCTATGCCGAGCATTATTCGAAGCCCTACCTGAACCTCGATTTCTTCCGCCGCATCGGGCGCGAGATGCCGCACAACCTGCTGCTCGTCATCGCCGAGCGCGGCGGCGAGGCGATCGCGTCCTCGCTGGTGGTGCACGACGAGACCACGCTCTACGGCCGCTACTGGGGCGCGCTCGAGCACGTGCCCTGCCTGCACTTCGAGACCGCCTACTACCAGCCGCTCGAGTTCTGCATCGAGCAGGGCATCCAGGTGTTCGAGGGCGGCGCCCAGGGCGAGCACAAGATGGCGCGCGGCTTCCTGCCGACCCGCACCTGGTCGGCGCACTGGCTGGCCCACCCGTCCTTCGCGGATGCGGTCGAGCGCTTCCTGGAAAGGGAAAGCGGCGGGATCGACGACTATATCGACGAGTTGAACGACAGGAATCCATTCAAGCCAAATACATTTGCACAAACATAATGAAGCGAGCCCCCGGGCCGCTTGGTGCTAAGCTTTTCCCGTCCTGGCCAACGCGGGAGGGAAGCCATGCCGGATCGAACGGGGGAAGTGGTCGTCATCACCGGTGCGAGCGCGGGTATCGGGCGCGCAGCGGTTCGTGAATTTGCCCGCCATCGCGCGCGGATCGCCCTGATCGCGCGCGAGCCGGAACGCCTGGAAGCGGCCCGGGCCGAAGCGGAACGCATGGGCTCGCCGCAAGCCATCGCGCTCGTCGCCGACACCGCCGACCATGCCCAGGTCGAAGCCGCCGCCGAGCGCGCCGAACAGGAACTCGGCCCGATCGACATCTGGGTGAACAATGCGATGGCGACCATGTTCGCCCCCTTCGCCGAGATCGCCCCCGAGGATTACCGCCGCGTCACCGACGTGACCTACCACGGCTTCGTGTGGGGCACGATGGCGGCGCTCAAGCGCATGCGCCCGCGCGACCGCGGCACCATCCTGCAGGTCGGCTCGGCCCTGGCCTACCGCTCGATCCCCCTGCAGTCGCCCTACTGCGGCGCCAAGCACGCGATCAAGGGCTTTACCCAATCGCTGCGCACCGAACTCGAACACGAGCACAGCAGGATCCACCTGGTCATCGTCGACATGCCGGGCGTGAACACGCCCCAGTTCGAATGGTGCAAGACCACCCTGAGCCACCACCCGAAGCCGACCGGCACCTGCTACCAGCCCGAGGTTGCCGGGCGCGCCATCTACTGGGCCGCGCATTCGCGCCGCGCCGAGATCTGCGTCGGCTACCCGACCCTGGGCGCGGTGCTGGCCGAGAAATTCGTCCCGCACCTGCTCGACCGCTACCTGGCGCGCACCGGCATCGCCGGCCAGCAAAGCCCGGAACCGATCCCGGCCGACCGCCCGGACAACCTGTGGAAACCGGTGCCGGGGCCCTTCGCCGCCCACGGCAGCTTCGACCGCGGGGCCTGGAAAGTCAGCCCGGCGTTCTGGGCGGCAAAGCACCGCGGCTGGCTGTGGACCGGGGCCGCGCTCGGCCTGGGCCTGATTGGACTGACAAAAAGGAGAAGAGGATGAGCAAGACCGTCGGTGATTTCTTCGTCGAACGCCTGTACGACTGGGGCGTGCGCACCATCTTCGGCTACCCCGGCGACGGCATCAACGGGGTGCTGGGCGCCCTCCAGCGCTCGAAGAAGAAGATCGAATTCATCCAGGTGCGGCATGAAGAGATGGCGGCCTTCATGGCCTCCGCCCACGCCAAGTTCACCGGCCAGCCGGGCGTCTGCCTGTCGACCGGCGGGCCCGGCGCGTCCCACATGGTGACCGGCCTGTACGATGCGAAGATGGACCACATGCCGGTGCTGGCGATCTGCGGCCAGGCCCCGCGCACCGCGCGCGGCGCCCATTACACCCAGGAGCTGAACCTGGACCGGCTGTTCCAGGACGTGGCCGACTACGTGTACGAGGCGGAAGCGCCGTCGCAGGTGCGCCACCTGGTCGACCGCGCCATGCGCACCGTGCTCGGGCGCAATGGCATCGGCGTGCTGATCCTCCCCGGCGACCTGCAGGAACTGCCCTACGAGGAGCCGCCGCGCAAGCATGGTTCGGTCCAGTCCGGCATCGGCTATGCCAAGCCGCGCGTGGTCCCGCACGATATCGACCTGCGGCGCGCGGCCGAGGTCCTGAACGCCGGCAAGAAGGTGGCGATCCTGGTCGGCGCCGGCGCCCTGCACGCCACCGACGAAGTGATCGCCGTGGCCGACCGCCTGCAGGCCGGCGCCGCGAAGGCCCTGCTGGGCAAGGCCGCCCTGCCCGACGACCTGCCCTGGGTCACGGGTTCGATCGGCATCCTCGGCACCAAGGCCAGCTGGGAGCTGATGACCCACTGCGACACCCTCCTGATGATCGGCTCCGGCTTCCCGTATGCGGAATTCCTGCCCGAGGAAGGCAAGGCGCGCGCGGTGCAGATCGACATCGATCCGACCATGCTCAGCATCCGCTACCCGGCCGAGGTCAACCTGCACGGCGACAGCGCCGAGACCCTGCGCCTGCTGCTGCCGCTGCTCGAACAGAAAAGCGGCGACTGGCGCCGCCAGGTCGAAAGCGAGGTGCAGGATTCCTGGAAGCTGCTGGAGAACCGCGCACTGGTGCGGGCCAACCCGATCAATCCGCAGCGCGTGGCCTGGGAACTGTCGCCGCAGCTGCCGGTCGACGCCATCGTCACCAGCGACTCGGGCTCCTGCGCCAACTGGTATGCGCGCGACCTGCGGGTGCGGCGCGGCCAGATGTATTCGCTGTCCGGCGGGCTGGCCTCGATGGGCGCGGCGGTGCCGTATGCGATCGCGGCCAAGTTCGCCCACTCCGAGCGCCCGGTCATCGCCATGGTCGGCGACGGCGCCATGCAGATGAATAACATGGCCGAGCTGATCACCGTCTCGAAATACTGGCGCCTGTGGAAGGATCCGCGCTGGATCGTCTGCGTCTTCAACAACGGCGACCTGAACCAGGTGACCTGGGAGCAGCGCGTGATGGAAGGCGACCCGAAGTTCGAGGCCACGCAGAAGATCCCCGATGTCCCCTATCACAAGTTCGGCGAGCTGATCGGCCTGAAGGGCATCTACTGCGACAACCCGGAAGAGGTCGCGATCGCCTGGCGCGAGGCGCTGGCCGCCGACCGCCCGGTGGTGCTGGAGTTCAAGACCGACCCGGAGGTGCCGCCGCTGCCCTCGCACATCACGCTGGAGCAGGCCAAGTCCTTCATGGAAACCGTCGTCAAGGGCGACCCGAAGGAAGGCTCGATGCTGGCCGGGGTCGCGCGCCAGGTGCTGAGCGGCATCCTGCCGAAGGACAAATCGTGATCCCGGCGGCGCAGACGGAGGCGGGCCAGGCGGCGCGCACCCTCGGCGCCGCCGCCCTCGGGCTCTCGCTTGCCACCGTGCTGGCGGCGGCCGTGTCCACACGTGCACGACCGCGCCGCGCGCCGGCGCCCTTGCCGCCGCCGCGCCCCGCCGGTCCCGAAGCCGGCGCCGCCGGCCGGCTCTACCTGTCGTCCGCGATGCTGGCCGCCTCCGTCCTGAGCGACAGCGCCCTGGAACACTACCGCGGCGGCTTCGAGAATCCCGGCATGTTCGCCCCGCTGGCCAGCGCCGCGCTGGCGCTGGCGGGCGCAGCCCGGGCATCGCGCCGGCCGGCCCGTCCGGCGCCCGCCCTGCCCTTCGGCGCCGCCTGCGCGGTCGGCGCGGCGGGGCTCGGCTTCCACACCTACAACCTGCTGCGCCGGCCCGGCGGCCTTTCCTGGGGTAACTTGTTCTACGCCGCGCCGCTGGGGGCGCCGGTGGCCCTGTCGCTGGCCGGCCTGCTGGGGCTGGCCGCGCGCGAGCTTGGACGCGGCGCACCGACGCTGGCGCGCCTGCCGCGCCGCCGCGCCCTCGGCCTGCTGACGGCCGCCGGCCTGGCCGGCACCAGTCTGGAAGCGGCCCTGCTGCATTTCCGCGGCGCCTTCCACAACCCGGCGATGTGGCTGCCGGTCAGCCTGCCGCCGGTGGCCGCCGCGCTGCTGGCGGGCGCCGCCGCGCATCCGCCCGAGGCCGCGCCGCGGCTCACGCGCCTGGCGCGGGCCTGCTTGAACGCCACCGCCTGGCTGGGCGTGGCCGGGGTCGCCCTGCACGCGCGCGGCGTCGCGCGCCAGATGGGTGGCTGGCGCAACTGGAGCCAGAACGTGCTGAGCGGTCCGCCGCTGCCCGCGCCGCCCAGCTTTTCCGCGCTGGCGCTGGCCGGAGGCGCCGCGCTGGAGCTCCCATGAGCACGCGCTACCCCGGCTACGACGTGCTGGCCAAATGGGACAGCCCGTCCTTCGACGACACCACCCGGCAGGTGCTGGCGCAGCGCCTGGACGCCGTACCGCCGCGCCGCTTCCTCGATCCGGACGAGTGGGAACTGCTGGAAGCCGTCAACCGGCGCCTGCTGCCGCAGCCGGATCGCCTTGATCCGATTCCGATCACGCCCTGGATCGACGCCATGCTGTTCGATCAGCGCGGCGAAGGCTTCCGCCATCCCGACGATCCGCCCATGCGCGAGGCCTGGCGCCTGGGCCTGGCCGCCCTCGCCGACGAGGCGCACCGCCGCCACGACCGCGACTTCGCGCAACTCGAACCGGCAGGCCAGGACGCCGTGCTGCAGGCGCTGGCCGACAACGATGTCCGCTCGCCCCGATGGCAGGCGCTGCACGCGCAGCGCTTCTTCACCCACATGCTGCTGAAGACCGCGGCCGGCATCTATTACGCCCACCCCCGGGCCTGGAACGAGATCGGCTTCGGCGGCCCGGCCAGCCCGCGCGGCTATGTGCGCCTCGGCCTCGACCGGCGCGATCCCTGGGAGGCCCGCGAAGCCCGACAGCTGCGCGAGGTGCGCTGATGGCGCGCCGGCCACGCACCGGAGGAGGCCGCGCACCGGACGTGTTCGCGCGCGGCGGCTGGGTGCCGATGCGCGAATACCCCGACAGCGACGAGGTCGACTTCGCGATCGTCGGCGCCGGGGCCGGCGGCGCCACCCTCGCCTGCAAGCTGGCCGAAGCCGGCTTTTCCGTGGTCGTGCTGGAAGCCGGGCCGTTCTGGCGTCCGCTCGAGGACTTCGCCTCCGACGAGGAAGCCCAGCAGGAACTGTACTGGCTGGAGGAGCGCCTGACCGGCGGCCTGGACCCGATCGCCCTCGGCGGCAACAACTCCGGCTGGGGCGTAGGGGGCTCGACCGTCCACTTCAGCATGATCTCGCTGCGCTTCCGGCCCGAATGGTTCCGCGCCCGCAGCCTGCTCGGCTACGGCGTCGACTGGCCGATCGGCTACGACGAACTGGCGCCCTACTACGAGGAAGCCGAGCGCGCGCTGGCGATTTCCGGTCCCTTGCGCTATCCCTGGGGGCCGCCGCACCGCCGCTATCCCTACCGCGAGCATGAGATGAACGCGGCCGGCCTGGTGCTGGCGCGCGGCGCCGAGCGCATGGGTGTGGCGTGGTCGCCGGTGCCGCTGGCGACCGTCTCCGCGCCGCGCGGCAAGTCGCCGCCCTGCGTCTACCGCGGCTTCTGCAATTTCGGCTGCTCGACGAACGCCAAGCAGAGCGCCCTGGTGGTGTGGATCCCGCGCGCCCTGCGTGCCGGCGCCGAGGTGCGCGACCTGGCGATGGCCGGCCGCATCGAGCTGGATGCGGCCGGCCTGGCCAGCGGCGTGCATTACCGCCGCGACGAAGAATGGCGCTTCCAGCGCGCGCGCAATGTGGTGGTGGCCGGCTATGCGATCGAGACCCCGCGCCTGCTGCTGAATTCCGCATGCGCGCGCTTCCCCCAGGGCCTGGCCAACAGTTCCGGCCTGGTCGGCACGCACCTGACCACCCACGCCGGTCCCGGCGTGTGGGCGCGCTTCGACGAGGAAATCCGCTGGAACAAGGGGCCGCCCAACATGGCCGTCTGCGAGCACTGGAACTATGCCGACGAGGGCAAGGACTTCGACGGCGGCTACGCCTTCATGAGCCAGGGCCCGCTGCCGCGCGCCTGGGCCCAGCTGGTGGCGACCTCGCAGAACCTGTGGGGCATGGCGCTGCGCGAGGCCATGCTCGACTATAACCACATGAGCGGGCTGGTGGCGGTGGCCGAGACCGAGCCGCGTATCCAGAACCGGGTCACCCTGGCGGCGAAGCGCGACCGCCATGGCCTGCCGGTTGCCCGCGTGGACTTCGCCTACTCCGACAACGACCGCCGCATGCAGGAGCACGCGCGCCGCTTCATGGGCCGGATGTTGGAGGCGGCCGGCGGCCGGGACCTGTGGAGCAGCGAGGACACCAGCCATATCCTCGGCACCTGCCGCATGGGCGCCAGCCCGGACAGCAGCGTGGTCGATGCCGACGGGCGCAGCTGGGACGTGCGCAACCTCTGGATCTGTGACGGCTCGCTGTTCCCGACCTGCGGCGGGGTCAATCCCTCCCTCACGATCCAGGCGCTGGCTTGCCGCATCGGCGAGCGCATCCGGCGTCTTTCCGCACGCGGAGAACTCTGACATGAGCAAGCCATGAGCAAGATCGCCAGCATCTTCGACCTCGAAACCCTGGCCCGCGAGCGCCTGCCCTCGGTGCTGTTCGACTACATCCATGGCGGCAGCGAGCAGCAGCTCACCCTGCAGCGCAACCTGGACGACCTGCGCGCCCTGGCGCTGCGCCAGCACAGCCTGCGCAACGTCGCCCGGCGCGACACCGTCACCACCATGGCCGGCGATCCGGCGCGGATCCCGCTGGCGGTCGGGCCGACCGGCCTGGCCGGCCTGATGTGGCCGAACGGCGAGTGCGAGGCGGCGCGCGCGGCGGCCGACTACGGCGTGCCCTACTGCCTGTCGACCTGCTCGATCAACTCGATCGAGGACGTCGCCGAGGCGACCGGCAAGCCCTTCTGGTTCCAGCTCTACCTCATGAAGGACAGGAGGGTCAACGAAAGCCTGATCCGCCGCGCGCTGGACGCCAACTGTTCGGCGCTGGTGCTGACCATCGACCTGCACACCCAGGGCAAGCGCTGGGCCGACGAGAAGGAAGGCCTGGGCGTACCGCCGCGGCTGACGCCGAGGAACGTGCTCGAGATGCTGACCCACCCGCGCTGGCTGGCCGGCATGGCAGGTAGCAAGCGTCATACATTCGGCAACCTCGAGCACGAAATCAAGGAGGGCGGCTCGGTGGGATCGCTGTCGAAGTGGATCGAAGCGCAGTTCGATCCGAGCTTCGACCTCGAGACCGTGCGCTGGGTGCGGTCGGCGTGGCCGCGCAAGCTGATCCTGAAGGGCGTGATGCACCCGGACGACGCCAGCAGCGCCGTCGACATCGGCGCCGACGCCATCATCGTCTCGAACCACGGCGGGCGCCAGCTCGACAGCTCGCCGTCCTCGATCTCGGTGCTGCCGCAGATCGCGGAAAGCGTCGGCAAGCGCATCGAAGTCCTGTTCGACGGCGGCATCCGGACCGGCGGCGACATCGTCAAGGCGCTCGGCCTCGGGGCGCACGCCTGCCTGAGCGGGCGCGCCTGCCTGTACGGCCTGGCGGCGAAAGGCCGCGACGGCGTGCACTGCGCGCTCGAGCTGTTCGAGCAGGAGCTGCAGGACTGCATGATGCTGGCCGGCCTGTCCAGCGTGTCCGCGGTGCCGCCCGGCGTGGTCACCGCCCAGCCGCCCCTGGGAGGCCGGCGATGACGCTGCAGCCGCCCCCGTTCATGTTCGCCAGCGGGATCGAGAACAGCAGCCCGACCATCGGCCACGGCAAGATCCGCCGCGACCAGATGGAGGAATGCGGCCATTACCGCTACTTCCGCACCGACTTCGCGCTGGCGGCCGATCTCGGCATCCGCACCCTGCGCTACGGCATCCCTCTGCACCGCAGCTGGCTGGGACCGGACCGCTACGACTGGACCTTCGCCGACCAGGCCTTCGCCGAACTGCGGAAACTCGGTATCGCGCCGATCGCCGACCTCTGCCACTTCGGCGTGCCGGACTGGATCGGCAACTTCCAGAATCCGGACTTTCCGGAACTGTTCGCGCGCTATGCCATGGAATTCACGCGGCGCTATGCCTGGATCCGCCTGTTCACCCCGGTCAACGAGATGTACGTCTGCGCCCGCTTTTCCGCCCTGTACGGCTTTTGGAACGAGCAGTTGAGCGACGAGCGCGCCTACGTTACCGCCATCAAGCACCTGGTCAAGGCCAACCAGCTGGCCATGCATGCGATTCGCAGCATGCAGCCGGACGCCCTGTTCATCCAGAGCGAATCGAGCGAATACTTCCACGCCAGCGCCCCCGGCGCCGAGCCGATCGCGGAAACGCGCAACCTGCGGCGCTTCCTGACGCTCGATCTCAACTATGGACGCGCGCTGGAACCCGCCTTGCGCACTTTTGTACTCGACAACGGCATGAGCGAGGACGAGCTGCGCTTCTTCGAGGCCCACGCCCTGCGCCGGCACTGCATCCTCGGCACCGACTACTACCGCTCGAACGAGCACCATGTGGACGCCGACGGCAGCATGCGTCCGGTCGACGAGCTGCTCGGCTATGCGGTGATCGCGCGGGAGTATGCGGAACGCTACCGCCTGCCCCTGATGCACACCGAGACCAACCGCGACGACGGCCCGCAGGGCCTTGATGCCTGCGCCTGGCTGGAGCGGCAATGGGCGCTGCTGCGCGGCCTGATGCGCGCCGGCGTCGCGGTGACCGGCTTTACCTGGTATTCGATCACCGACCAGGTCGACTGGGACATCGAACTGCGCGAACAGCGCGGCAAGGTCAACCCGCGCGGGCTGTTCGACCTGGACCGCAAGATCCGGCCGGTCGGCAGGGCCTACGGAAAATTAATTGCAGACTGGAGCGGGCGTCTTGCCTGCCCTGTTTCATTGTGAGCCCATGCGCGGGGGTACGGTAGAAGGCTGTTGCCACGCCGCCGGCACCTCGCTGCGGGTGGCGTAGTCGGCGCCGGACAGGGCGAACAGCAGGGCCAGCGTGACCAGGCCGGCCAGCGCCGTCAGCCGCAGCAGCGGATGGCTGGCGCGCAGGCGCATGAAGACGATGGCCACCAGCAGCGCCTTTGCGACCGCCACCGCCATGCTGATCGCGGTATTGATCCAGCCCAGCGGGATCCAGGCCATGGCGGCGGTCAGCGCCAGCAGGGCCAGCAGGGCCAGCCAGGTGAGCACCAGGGGACGGGTGCGGCGCTCCATGTCAGCCTCCCGCCCTGCCGACCAGGTACAGCAGCGGATACAGGAAGATCCAGACCAGGTCGACGAAGTGCCAGTACAGGCCGGCAAGTTCGACCGCTTCGCCGGACGGCGCGGCCGGCGCCGGGCGGCGCAGCAGGAAGGCCATCGCCAGGCAGGCCAGGATGCCGATCGTCAGGTGCAGCGCATGCAGCCCGGTCATCGCGAAATACAGCAGGAAGAACAGCTCCATGCCGGGCATGTCCTGCGGCTGCCCGCCCTTCTCCGGCCGGAAACCCGCCCCGGGGAACAGGCCTTCCTGGAACTCGCTGTGGTATTCGAAGCCCTTGATGGCCAGGAAGGCGAGGCCCAGCGCCGCCACCGCCACCAGCAGGCGCGCCGCCTGCGGACGCTGCCCGGCCTTGGCCGCATGGCCGGCCAGCGCCATCAGGAAGCTGCTGGTCAGCAGCACGGCGGTGTTGGCGGTGCCGAGCAGGAAGTCGGTATGGCGGCTGGCGGCGGCGCAGGCTTGCGGATAATGGGTACGCAGGTAGAAGTAGCCGAACAGCAGCGGTCCGAAGAACAGGAATTCGCTGGCGATGAAGACCCACATGCCGAAGCTGCCGGCGAAATCCTGCTGTTCGCGGCTGCTGAACTGCTCGGCGTGAGGAGGCTGGACCGCGCTCATGGCTTGTAGGCGTATGGGCCGCGCACCACCACCGGCGGCTGGGCGAAGTTGTGGATCGGCGGCGGCGAGGCGGCCTGCCATTCGAGCCCGGTCGCCTGCCAGGGGTTGCGCGGCGCCGGACGGCCGTAGCGCAGCGACCAGGCCAGGTAGCCCAGCGGCAGCAGGTAGCCGACCGCCAGCGTCACCGCGCCGGCCGAGGACAGCACGTGCAGCATCTGGAATTCCTCCGGATAGCTATGGTAGCGGCGCGGCATGCCGGCATAGCCCAGCAGGTACTGCGGGAAGAAGGTCAGGTTGAAGCCGGCGAAAATGATCACCGCGGCCAGCCTGCCCCAGGCCTCCGAGTACATGCGCCCGGTGATCTTCGGCCACCAGAAGTGGATGCCGCCCAGGTAGGCCATCACCGAGCCGCCCACCATGATGTAGTGGAAGTGGGCGACCACGAAATAGGTATCCGACAGGTGCACGTCCAGCGCCAGCGCCGCCAGGAACAGGCCGGTCAGGCCGCCGATCGTGAACAGGCCGACAAAGCCGAGCGCGTACAGCATCGGCGCGTCGAAGGTGATGCGGCCCTTGTACAGGGTGGCGGTCCAGTTGAAGACCTTGATCGCGGACGGCACCGCGACCATGAAGGACAGCAGCGAGAACACCATGCCCGCGTACACCGACTGGCCGCTGACGAACATGTGGTGGCCCCACACCAGGAAGCCGATCACGGCGATGGCGAGGATCGCATAGGTCATGAAGCGGTAGCCGAACACGGGGCGGCGCGCGAAGCAGGGAATGATCTCGCTGGCCACGCCCATCGCCGGCAGCACCATGATGTAGACCGCCGGGTGCGAATAGAACCAGAACAGGTGCTGGAACAGCAGCGGATCGCCGCCCAGCGCGGGGTCGAAGATCCCGACCTGGAACAGGCGCTCGATCCCGACCAGCAGCAGGGTCATGGCCAGCACCGGCGTGGCCAGCACCAGGATCAGCGAGGTCGCGTAGTTGGCCCAGACGAACAGCGGCAGGCGGAACCAGCCCATCCCCGGCGCGCGCATGGTGTGCACGGTGACGATGAAATTCAGGCCGGTCAGGATCGACGAGAAGCCGACCACCAGCACCCCGACCAGGCACAGCACCACGTGCGAGTTCGAGAACATGGTCGAGAACGGGGTGTAGAAGGTCCAGCCGGTGTCGACGCCGCCCACCAGCAGCGCCCACAGGACGATCGCGCCCCCCAGCAGGTACAGGTACCAGCTGGCCAGGTTCAGGCGCGGGAAGGCCAGGTCGCGCGCGCCGATCATCAGCGGCATCAGGAAGTTGCCCAGCACCGAGGGGATCGAGGGGATCAGGAACAGCCACACCATGATCACGCCGTGCGCGGTGAACAGCTTGTTGTAGGTGTCGGCGGTGACGAGGTCGCCCTGCGGGGTGGCCAGCTCCAGCCGGATCAGGGCGGCCGCGAT
The DNA here is from genome assembly GCF_001412595.2 of Massilia sp. WG5. Lineage (NCBI taxonomy): Bacteria > Pseudomonadati > Pseudomonadota > Betaproteobacteria > Burkholderiales > Oxalobacteraceae > Massilia > Massilia sp. WG5. Next base: position 5,485,547 of record NZ_CP012640.2, on the reverse strand, counting down.
CCCGCCGAGGAAGAAGAACAGCGTGATCGACACGCCGTACAGCAGCGCGATGCGCTTGTGGTCGCGCGTGCTGAGCCAGGACCAGATGGTGAAACCCTCGGCCAGGTAGCTGGTGCCCGCTGTGGTGCCCCGTTCTTCGAGCTCAAGGTCGCTCTGTGGGCTGATCATGTCCGCTCTCCCTGATGTATTCGATAATCGCCAGCAGGTCTTCCTCGCCGATCTGGCCGGCGAAGGAAGGCATGATGGGTTCGTAGCCGGCCACGATGTCCTTGCGCGGCACCAGGATGGAGTCGCGCACATAGGCTTCGTCGGCGGTCAGTACCCGGCCGTCCTGCAGGTGGACGCGCCGCCCCAGCAGATTGCTCAGGTCCGGCGCGTGCACGCTGGAGCCGGCGGCGTGGCAGCCGCTGCAGCCGTAGCTGCGGAACAGTGCGAAGCCGCGCGCCGCCATGCCGGGCTGGCGCGGCCCCGCGGCCAGCCACTGCGCGTACTCGGCGGGCGGCATCACCACGATCTTCCCCGTCATCGTCGAATGCTCGGTGCCGCAGAACTCGGCGCAGAACAGCTGGTATTCGCCGGCCCGGCTGGGCGTGAAGTTGATCGAGGTGTAGCGGCCCGGCACCGCATCCTGCTTGATGCGGAAGGCCGGCACGAAGAAGCTGTGGATCACGTCCTGCGCGGTCAGCACCACGCGCACCGGGCGTCCCAGCGGCAGGTGCAGCTGGCCGACCTCGCGTCGGCCGTTGCGGTGCTCGGCCTTCCACATCCACTGCTTGGCCACCACGAACACGGGCGTGGCGGCCGGGTCGGGCCGGTACAGCGAGACGTAGTCCACCGCGCCCCAGGCATACAGGACCAGGAACAGCAGCATCGGGATCACGGTCCAGGAGATTTCGACGAGGCGTCCCTTGGCAGGCGGATGCTCGCGCGAGGCGGTCGACGCGGCCCGGTAGCGCACGCAGAACACGATCATCAGGAGCAGCACGCCCAGCGCCACCACGCCGGTCAGGAGCAGCAGGCACAGCGCCAGGCTGTCCAGGCGGGTCGCGGACTGGGCGCCATCGAGCGGCAGCAGGCGGAAGGGAACGCTCATGGCCTGGCCTCCTTCGATAGGGGCGCCGGGCGCCGGCGCCGCGCGACGCGCCACATCGAGCCACCCAGGACCAGCAGGACCAGCAGCACGCCGGCGCGCACCGCCGCCATCGCCGCGCCGCTGTGCCGGCCGACGGCCGGGTCGTAATGGGTACAGAGCAGCAGCAGGCGTTCGCCCAGCGATTTCTCCTGGCCGGCGCCGCCGCGGCTGTCGTCGCCGCGGCCGTCCCGTGCCGCGTCGATGGCCGTCCGCAGCGCCGCCGGATCGAAGCGCACGCCGGGGAAGTAGCGCGTGATCCGTCCCGCGCCATCGGCCACCACGAAGCCGGCGGCGTGGGCGTATTCGCCCGATTGCGGGTCGCGCGGCGCGCGGTAGCCCAGCGCGGCTTCGATCCGCGCCAGCGCCGCGGGGTCGCCGGTCAGCATCCGCAGGTCATGCGCGCCGCCCGGCAGCAGCGCGGCGTAGGCGCGGCGCTTGCCGGCCGCGGCCGCGGCGCCGTCGCGCGGATCGATCGAGAAGCCGACCAGGCGGTAGCTGCCGGGCGCCATGCCGCTCAGGGCCAGCGCCTGCAGCACGCCTTCGAACAGGGTGCTGCACAGGTTCGGGCAGGTGTAGTAGCCCGGCACCAGCACCACCGGCGCGGCGCCGAACAGCGCCCCGAGCCGCAGCGCGGCGCCGTCTTCGTCGCGCAGCACGGCGTCGAGCGGCAGGTGCGCGCCGGGGGCGGGAGCGAAGCCGGCGGCCGGCTGCGGCGGCAGACGCAGCGCCTGCGCGCCGGCCGGCGCCTGGACCAGCAAGAAGCAAAGGATGGCAAGCAGCACGCGGATCATGGCTTCGGCTCCTGTCGGGCGCGCGCCGCCGCCAGCCGCATCGCCTCTTCCAGCGGAATATGGGCGATGCCGGCGTTCCGGTCGACCCAGCCGTAGCCGGACAGGCGCCTTTCCTTTTCGGCGAAGTAGGCGGCGCGCTCCTCCTGCGGCGCGGGCTGCAGGCGCGGCGCCGGGATCGCGGCGGGCGGCGACGCGGTGTTCACGGCCGGCCCCAGGCGATCCAGCAGCCACCACGAGCCGCCCACCGCGAACACGATTCCGCCCGCGATCGCCAGCGCCCCGCGCCGGATCGCGCGCACGTGGATGCCGTCTTCGTCATGCCCGGACATGGACTTTCTCCTTTCCCAGCGTGGCCAGCACCACGACAGCCAGTACCGGCAGCAGCGCCGGCCAGGCCCAGTCGGCAATCAGGCCGTGCACCGAGGGCAGCACCAGCCACCAGCAGTCGAGCAGGTGCGCCGCCAGCAGCACCGCCGCCAGCGCCCCCATCAGGCGCGGCGCCTGCTTGGCATGGCGCGACAGCAGGATCAGGATCGGTCCGGCGCCGTGCAGGGCCAGCAGGCTCCAGGCGACGGCGTGCCAGCCGGCCGAGTCGCGCCGCAGGTACCAGGAAATCTCGCGCGGCAGGTCGGCCGCCCAGATGATCAGGAACTGCACGTAGGCCAGGTAGGCCCAGGTCATCACGTACATCATCAGGAGGTTGCCGAGGTCCGGCAGGCGCTGGCGCGCCGCTGTCCTGTCGATCAGCAGCACCGCCAGCGCCAGCCCGGTCAGCATCTGGCCGGTGCCGGTCAGCCAGCCGAACACGCTCGAATACCATTCCGGCTGCAGCGACATGATCCAGTCGATGGACGCCAGGCCGCTCGAAAAGCCGTACAGCAGCAGGCAGACGGCGGCCCGGCCCGCCGAGCGATGGCGGGCGCGCGTCTCGATCCAGGCCAGCAGGCTCCACAGGGCCAGGTAGGCCACGCTGCGCAGCATGAAGCCGCCGGGCGTCAGCCACCAGCGGCGGAACGGCGTGTCCGGCGCGAGCGGCTGCGCGCCGGCCCACGGGTAGAGCAGGTGCATCCCCAGCAGCACCGGAATGAACAGCAGGCAGGCCAGCGGCAGCCAGCGTGCCGCGCGCAGCAGCGGCGGGCGGATGGTCTCGCCCCAGGCGCCGCCGGTCAACTGGTGCAGCCAGAGGTTGGCCAGCCCGCCCAGCAGCGCGCCGGTGGCGAACCACCACACCGCCAGGTAGCCGGCCAGCAGCGCGCGCCCATCGGCGCGCCAGCCGAACCAGCACAGGACCGCGAGCACCACCGCGGCGGCAAGGAGCACGCTGCGTTGGATGGCCGGCCTCATGGGGCGCCTCCGGGCTGTGCATCCAGGCGCGCCTTCAGCGCCGGCGGCAGGCTGTCGGCCGGCGCGTTCTGGCTCAGCTGCAGGGCGCGGATGAAGGCCACGATGGCCCAGCGGTCGGCCGGCTCGACCCGGTCGGCATAGGGCACCATCACGCCGTAGCCCTGCGTGATCACGTCGTAGAGGTGGCGGTCCGGCGCCTTGCGCAGCCGTTCCTGGTGATAGCTGGGCGGCGCCGGAAAGCCGCGCCGCACCACCAGTCCGTCGCCGTCGCCCACCGGGCTGTGGCAGGGCATGCAGTAGATCATGTAGCGGTCACGGCCCCGCTCCAGCAGGCGCAGGTCGACCGGATACGGATTCGTCTGCGCGCGCTCGGCCGCGAGGTCGGCCTGCACCGCCTGCGCGCCCGCGCGGCCGCCGGTGCTGTCGGCGAAGGCGCCCCGCGCGCGCGGCTGGGTGCCGGGCGGCGGCGTGCGCGCGCTGGCGCCGTCCGGGAACAGCTTGGCGGCGGAAAAAGTTTTATAGCGCGGCTGGTCGTACATGTCCTGTTTGGCCCGTTCGCAGCCGCTCAGGAGGCTGCTCAGCAATCCGAGCAGCGGCAGGAGGCAGACGCTCGTCTTCATGCCGGCACCTCGCGCAGCAGCATCGGCTGCAGCCCTTCCAGCAGCGCGCGCGCCGGGCCGGGCGCGAACACCGGATCGCGGGCCGGCAGGCACAGGAAGAAGCGGTTGCGGCTGGCCAGCTCGAATTCCTCGACCTCGAACAGCGGGTGGTGCAGGCGCGGCAGGCCGTTCTGGATCAGCATCGTCAGCACCGCCGCCAGCGCCGCGCCGAGGATGGTGATCTCGAAGGTGGCCGGGATGAAGGCCGGCCAGCTGTGCAGGGGCCGGCCGCCGACGTTGATCGGATAGTCGACCACCGCCGCATACCACTGCAGGAAGTAGGTCCCGGCGCCGCCCAGCAGGCCGCCGGCCAGCGTCGCCGGCGCCACCAGGCTGGGGCCGCTGCCGAGCGTCTCGTCCAGGCCTTCGATGAAGAAGGGGCTGTAGGCTTCGGCGTGGGTGTAGCCGTGTTCGCGCGCCTGCTTCGCGGCGGCGCAGAGGGCGTCGGCGTTGGGGAACTCGGCCAGCAGGCCGTAGAGGCGCGCGCCTCGCTGCCTGCTCATGTCTTCCCCTTTGCGCTCTCGCGCACCAGCTCCCGCATCTCGGCCATCGAGATCAGCGGCAGGAAGCGCACGAACAGCAGGAACAGCCAGACGAACAGCGCGATCGAACCGAACAGCGTGATCCAGTCCCAGCGGGTCGGATAGAACATGCCCCATGCCGAGGGCAGATAATCGCGGTGCAGCGAGGACACCACGATCAGGAAGCGCTCCATCCACATGCCGGCGTTGATGACGAGGCTCAGCACGAACAGCGCCAGCACGCTGTGGCGCATGCGGCGCCACCACAGCAGCTGCGGAACGAGGATGTTACAGGTCAGCATGCTCCAGTAGACCGGCGCGTAAGGCCCGGTCCAGCGGTTGACGGTCATGTAGATCTCGTACTTGTCGCCGCTGTAGAAGGCGGTGAAGATCTCGGCCAGGTAGCCGTAGCCGACCATGCAGCTGGTCGCCAGCAGCACCTTGGCGGCATTCGCCAGGTGCTTGCCGGTGATGAAGTCCTGCAGCCCGAAGGCCGCGCGCAGCGGGATCGCCAGGGTCAGCACCATCGCGAAGCCCGAGAACAGCGCGCCGGCCACGAAGTACGGCGGGAAGATCGTCGAATGGTAGCCGGGCGTGTTCCCGACCGCGAAGTCGAGCGAGACGATGGTGTGCACCGACACCACCAGCGGCGTGGCCAGCCCTGCCAGCAGCAGGTAGGCCTTCTCGAAGCGCGCCCAGTGCCGCGCCTCGCCGCGCCAGCCCAGCGCCAGCATGCCGTAGACGACCTGGGCGCCGCGTTGCCCGCGCGCGCCGGCGCGGTCGCGCAGCGTGCCCAGGTCGGGGATCAGGCCCACGTACCAGAACAGCAGCGACACCGACAGATAGGTGGCGATCGCGAAGAAGTCCCAGACCAGCGGGCTGCGCCACTGCGGCCAGACGTTCATCACGTTCGGATACGGCACCAGCCAGTAGAAGAACCAGGGCCGGCCCAGGTGCAGGATCGGGAAGATGCCGGCGATGCCGGCCGCGAATAGGGTCATCGCCTCGGCGAAGCGGTTGATCGAGGTGCGCCATTTCTGGCGCAGCAGGAGCAGCACCGCCGAGATGAAGGTGCCGGCGTGGCCGATCCCGATCCACCACACGAAGTTCCCGATGGCGAAGCCCCAGGCCACCGGGATGTCGACGCCCCAGATCCCGATGCCCTTCACCAGCAGCCAGCTGACCGCGACCAGCATCGCCAGCACGCCGCCGGATGTTAGCAGGAAGGCGGTCCACCACTTCCAGCCGAAATGGCCGGACAGGACGATGCCGGCGATCTTGTCGCTGACGTCGGCATAGCCCCAGCCGGCGCGCAGCACCTCGCTGTTTCGCGAGCGCGGCGAATCCGTTCCGGGGTCGAGGGACGGTGGCGCGCTCATCCCAGCTCCGGATCGGGGTTGACGACGCGCGCCGCATAACTGGTGCGCGGCCGGGTGTTCAGTTCCTCGAGCAGCACATAGTCGAGCTTCGAGGCCTTGGCCGCGACCACGGCGCTGCGCGGATCGTTCAGGTCGCCGAAGTGGATCGCCGCCGTCGGGCAGGCCGCCTGGCAGGCCGTCACGACCTCGCCGTCGGCGATGGGGCGGCCCTGCTTTTCGGCGTCGATGCGGGCGCGCGTGATGCGCTGCAGGCAGTAGCTGCACTTTTCCATCACGCCGCGCTTACGCACCGTCACTTCCGGATTCTGCAGCGCCTTCAGGCTCTCCAGCTTCTCGTTCGAATACTGCAGGAAGTTGAAGCGCCGGACTTTATAAGGGCAGTTGTTCGAGCAGAAGCGGGTGCCGATGCAGCGGTTGTAGACCTGGACGTTCAAGCCTTCGTCGTCGTGCACGGTGGCGCCGACCGGGCATACCTCCTCGCAGGGCGCGTGCTCGCAATGCATGCAGGGAACCGGCTGGAACAGGGTGCGCCGCCCGGTGCGGTAGCGGTCGACGCGGATCCAGTGCATGCTGCGGCCGCGGATCACCTCTTCCTTGCCGACCACCGGGATATTGTTCTCGGCCTGGCAGGCGACGGTGCAGGACGCGCAGCCGATGCACGCGTTCAGGTCGATCGCCATGCCCCATTTGTACTCATCGTAGCTGCGCTCCGGGTACAGCGAGGTCTTGCCGCCCTCCTCTTCTTCCGGCTTTTTGCGCGGCACCGGGCGGCTGACTTCGGTCACCTTCACCGGATCGCGTCCGTGCATGTCGACTTCGCGCTGGCGCAGCGCGAATTCATGGCTGCGCCCGGTACGCACCATCCCCAGCGGCGCCGACGCGTCCTGCGCGCCCATCGCCGCCTCGGCCCGCAGGCGGTAGGCGTTGAAGCCGACGCCATTGCCGACCGAACCGGCGCCGCTGCGGCCGTAGCCGAGCGGCAGGGTGACCGCGCCCTCGGCCTGCTCCGCCAGCACCAGCACCGGCGCCTCCAGTGTGCGCCCGTCGAGTTCCAGGCGCACGATGTCGCCGTCGGCGAGGCCGGCGCGCTTGGCGGTGGCCGGGCCGACCAGGGCCGCGTTGTCCCAGGTGAGCGAGCTCAGTGGCCGCGGCAGCTCCTGCAGCCAAGCGTTGTTCGAAAATTCGCCGCCGTCGACGGCCGGGTCGGGCGCGAAGCGCGCCACCAGCGGCGGGGCGACCGGCGCCGGCTGCGCTGGCGCCGTGGCCGTGCGCACCGCGACCGGCGGCGCGGCGCTGTCCGGCACCAGGCCGCGGCGCAGCGCCTCGCGCCAGGCCGCGTCGAAGGCATCCGTTTCCTGCCCCGGGCGCGCCGCCTGCCATGTGGCGCGCACCAGCGCGTGGCCGTCGCGGCTGCCCTCCCCCAGCGCGATCGCCAGCAGCGCATGCGCCGAGCGTCCGCCGTACAGGGGCGCGATCATCGGCTGCACGATGCTGGCGGTGCCGTCAGAGGCGCGGGCGTCGCTCCAGGCTTCGTAGCAGTGCGCCAGCGGCAGGTGCCAGCCGGCTTCGCGTGCGGTCTCGTCGCGGTACAGGCCGAGATGCGCGCTCAGCGGCACGCGCCGCAGGGCCTGCGCGAACCCGAGCGCGGGCGGCGCGGCGTAGACCGGATTCGCGTCCAGCATCAGCAGGGTGTCGACCCTGCCGGCCTGCATGTCGGCGCTCAGCTCCGCCAACGCGGCGCCGTGCGCCGGCGCGCCCAGCGCCACCGGTTCGATATACGCGAGCGCGCCGTCCTGCGCGCCCAGGCGCTGGTTGAGCAGGTGGACCAGGGCGCGGCTGGCCGGACTCAGGGTCGGGCCGGCAACCACCAGCGCACGCCCGCGGGCATCGCGTAAGGCCTTCGCCACCGCCGCTTCCCAACGGGTCCCGGCCGCATCGGCCGCCGTGCTCCCGCCCGGGGCCGCGCCCAGCATGCCGGCGATGCGCCACAGTGCCGCCTCGATCTCGTGCGGCGCGCGCGCCAGGCGCTCATCGGCATAGGCGCCGGTGAGGGTCGGGGTCGATTCCATCGCATACAGGCGGTTCGCGGCCACATTGGCGCCGAGCCGGCGCGGCGCGGTGAAGGCGCGCGCATGCGCCAGGCTGGCGCCGTGCGAGCCTTCCGCGCCGAACAGGTCGGCGTCCAGGGTCAGCAGCACCGCGACGCGATCCAGCCTGTACAGCGCATCCAGCGGACGGCCGAAAGCCAGGTCGGCCGCCGCCGCCGCGCCGTCGTCGTGCAGCGGATCCCAGGCATGCCAGCGCATCGCCGGATACTTCTGCTGCAGCGCCGCCAGCTGGGCCGCCAGCGTCGGCGAGGTGACGGCGCCGGTCAGGATGCGCAGCCCGGCGCCGCCGTCGCGCGCAAAATGCGGACGGCGCGCCTCCAGGGCCGCCTCGAAGGCCGCCCAGGTCGACAGTTCGCTGTCCTTCTCCACCCTCTGCTGCACGGTCTGCGACCGGTCCGGGTCCCACATCTGCAGGATCGAGGCCTGGGTGAAGACGTCGGTGGTGCCGGCCGAGACCGGGTGCTCGGGATTGCCCTCGACCTTGGTCGGGCGCCCCATATTCGTTTCGACCAGCACCCCGTGGGCGAAGCCGCGCCGCACGAAGGCGCTGGCGTAGAACAGCGGCAGCCCGGGCACGTCCTGCTCCGGCATGCGCACATAGGGCACGATGGTCTCGGCCGGCGGCCCGCTGCAGCCGGCGCCGGCGAGGGCCGCGGAGGCCGCCATCAGCTTCAGGAAGCGGCGCCGCGACGGCTCATCCTGGCCGTGGATCGGAATGACAGGGTGGCCGGGAGCTTTCATCGGTGGCAGGTCGAACAGTTGGTCAGCGCGTTCCGGTCGCGCAGGTGGTAGAGCCGGGTCAACTGGCGCACTTCCTCGGGGCTCAGGGGCCGCTGCGGCGCCATCGACAGCACCTTGGACAGGGGCCGGATATGCTGCGGCGCATTGCGGTGGCAGCCCAGGCACCATTGCATCTCGAGCGAGGCGGTGCGCCAGGTCAGCGGCATCTGGTCGACGCGGCCATGGCATTCGACGCAGGCCACGCCTTTGTTGATGTGGATATCGTGCTGGAAGTAGACGAAGTCCGGCAGGTCGTGCACCCGCACCCACTCGATCGGCTTGCCGGTGCGCGCGCTCTCGTGCAGGGGCGCCAGCAAGGGAGAATCGAGGAAGAGCTGCGAATGGCAGCTCAGGCAGATGCCGGTCGAGGGCATGCCGGCAAAGCCCGACTTTTCGACCGAGGTATGGCAGTAACGGCAGTCGATGCCGTCGTCGCCGACATGGTGCTTGTGGCTGAAGGGGATCGGCTGGTTGACCGGCTGCATCACGCCGTTACGCGGCGTCATCTCCCAGCGCGCCGCCGCCACCGCCGCCACGACCACGCCCACGATCGCCAGCAGGGCGAGCTTGATGACGAGGACGGCGGTCTTGGAAAATGGCGCGGCCATTGCTAATACGGATCAGGTCCGAAAAAGGATTTGTTGTTATATAGTTGTTGTTTTTACCACCATTCATAGTATAGGCGAGTGCCGGAATACGGCCCGCACGCTTGAAAACGCCGCCCTCAGCGGGCTGCGGTTTGCCGGGCTGCCTCGGCGGCCAGCAGCGGCGCCACCGCCGCGGCGTCGAGCGGACGCGCGAACAGGTAGCCCTGGAACTCGTCGCAGCCGAGTTCGCGGAGCATCGCCAGCTGGACCTCGGTCTCCACGCCTTCGGCAACGATGCGCATCTTCAGGCCATGGCCAAGCGCCACGATGGCGCGCACGATCGCCTCGCTGTCGGCATCCTGCCCCAGGTCGTGGACGAAGGCGCGGTCGATCTTCAGGCACTGGACCGGGAAACGCTTCAGGTAGGCCAGGCTCGAATGGCCCGTGCCGAAGTCGTCGATCGACAGCTCGACGCCCAGCGCGCGGATGCCCGCCAGCAGGCGCTCGACGACATCGATACGGCTCATGGCGATGCTTTCCGTGATCTCCAGCTGCAGCGCGTCCGCCGCCAGGCCGGCGCCGGACAGCGCTTCCTCGATCGAGCGCAGCAGGTCCTTCTGGTAGAACTGGCGGATCGACAGGTTGACGGCGATCCTGGACTGGATGCCGTATTCGCGCTGCCACGCGCTGGCGCGCTGACAAGCGCTGCGCAAGACCCAGTTGCCGATCGGGAGAATCAGTCCGGTCTGTTCGGCGATCGGGATGAAACGCGCCGGCGAGACTTCGCCGAGCAGCGGGTTATGCCAGCGCAGCAGCACCTCGAATCCGGTGATGCGGCCGCTCGCGATCTCGACCTTCGGCTGGTACGCCAGACGCAGTTCGTCGCGCTCGAGGGCGCGGCGCAGCTGCTCCTCGATCGACAGCCGCTCGTCGAGCTGGATATGGGTGGCCTCGGAATGGAACTGCACCGGCTCGCCGCTTTCGCCGCGCGCACGGTGCTTGGCGATGTCGGCCAGGCGCATCAATTCGTTGGCCGAGCCGGCATCCTGCGGATACACCGCGACGCCGACCACGGGCTCGAGATAGAACTCGCGCTCGCGCACGTGGACCGGCGCCGACAGCAGCGCCTGCAGCTCGAACGCGAAGCGGTCGGCCGCGATGCGCCCCGAGGCGGCCGTCAACAGCAGGCCGAACTCGTTCGGCTTGACGCGCGCCGGGCACAGGGCGCGCGGCGCCAGCCGGTCCAGGCGCGCGGCGACCTGGCGCACCGCCTCCTCGCCGGCCTCGTGTCCCAGCAGGTCGGCCACTTCCTGCAGGCGTTCGAGCGCGACCAGCAGCAGCACCACCTGTCCGCTGTCCGCGGCGGCAGCCCGGATCGCCTCGCCCAGCCTGCGGCGCAGCTGGTTCTGGTTCGGCAAGCCGCTCGGCTGGTCGAAGTCGGACAGCCAGGTGAGCCGGTTTTCGCTGTCCTTCAGGCGCGCGATGAGCGCCGCCTGGCGCGCCGATTCGCGTCCGATCCGCCAGGCCAGCAAGGCCAGCGTCGCCGACAGCAGCGCCCACGCCAGCACGCCCACCCACAGCCAGCGGCGCCAGACCGCCAGGGTATCGGCCTGGTCGCGGCCGGTAACGATCACCAGCGGATAGCCGGCGACCGCGCTGTAGCCGTACAGGCGGCGCTTGCCGTCGATCGGGCTGTCGGTCTCGAAGGCGCCGGCGGGCGCGCGCGGCAGATGGATCTGGAACAGCGGCGTGTTCAGGAAGGAGCGGCCGATCGCGGCCGGCAGCGTCGGGCTGCGCACCAGCATGATGCCGTCACGCCGCAGCAGGGTGACCGAGCCGCCCTCGCCGAGGTCGGACGAGGCGAAAATACGCTGGAAATAGGTGACGTCGGTCTCGATGACGGCCGCCTCGGCGCCGTCCGGACCGCGCGCATGCAGTGCGCGCGCCAGCGTGATCGTCGTGCGCCCGCCCGGCCGGCCGGGTTCGCCGAGGGCGACCACCGCCGGTCCTTCCGGCGCCGGCATCGGCGTTTCCTGCCCCGGGCGTGCGGCGTGGGCGGGGCGACGCACCCCGCCCGGCCCGCGCAGGTAGATCCTGGCTGCGTGATGGTCGACCGCGGCGCCGAAGGCCGGAACGGCCGCGCCGCCGGCGCCGTGCGCCAGCGCCGTGTCCAGCGCCAGCATCGCATAGTAGGCCTGCGCCGCATACGCCGCCGCCAGGTTGCGCAAGTTGGTCTGTTCGCGCTCGATCGTGCTGCGGTAGCTGGAAAACAGCACGCCCGCCAGCGCCAGCGTGATGACGACAATCAGCGCCGCCGCCACGCCAAGCGCGCGGGAGACACGCCGGTTGCCCGGCAAGGGGGCGGGAGGAAAAGAATCCATGCCCGAGTATAACGTGCGGCCGCGCGCCGCAACCGCTCGCGAGGAACGGCCGGCGGCGATTCAACCGGGGCCGCTGGCGGCCGCCGGAATCAGCGCCGCCGCCAGCACATAGCGGCCATAGGCTACGCCGCGGATCGGCGGCAGGTCGCGGTCGCGCACGAAACCGAGCGCCTCGTACATGCGCAGCGCCGAGGCCATGATCGGGCTCGTGTGCAGGCCGACGGCGGGCGCGCCGGCCTCGTACGCCAGCCGCAGGCAGCCCGCCACCAGCGCCCGCCCGGCGCCCTGGCCGCGCCGCGCCGGATCGACGACCAGCATGCGGATCACCGACCACTCGGCAGGAAAGAACGGAGCGCGCGGCCGGCCCGGGCCGACATGCGCCACCGCGCCGACCACGACGCCCTCCTGTTCCGCCACCAGCAGATCGGCATCGGCCGCCAGCGCGGCCATCCGGCCGATGCCTTCGATGAAGCCCGGCCAGTCTTCGTAATCGCCGGCGTACTGCGCAAAGGCCGCGCGCGCCACCGCATTGACGGCCTCGCGATCGCGCGCATCGTAGGGACGGACCAGCATCACGCCGCCCGCCCGATGTCGCCCTTGATCCACCACAGCGAGGGATTGTTGTCGGCCAGGTCGCGCAGCAGGTCCCACACCACTTTCACCCGGCGCAGGCGGTACAGGTCGGTCGGGGCGGCCAGCCAGAACGAGCGCTCGGCGTAGAAGCCGGGCAGCACCGGCACCAGCCGGCCGTCCTCGGGGATCGCGTACGGCGGCGCCATCATCAGGCCCATGCCCAGCGCCGCCGCCTCGACCTGCGCACCCATGCCGAGCGAGCAGAAGCGCCGGCGCGGCGTGAAGCCGAGTTCGTTCAGGTAGGACAGCTCGCGGCTGGCCAGGCGGTCCTGCACGTAGTCGACGAAGTCGTGGCGCTCCAGGTCGGCATGGCTGCGGATCGGCGGATGCCGGTCCAGGTAGGCGGGCGAGCCGTACAGGTAGAAGCGGAAGGAGGCCAGGCGTGTGACCACGTAGCGGCCGGTCGCGGGCGGATCGAGCATCACGCCGAGGTCGGCCTCGCGGTTGGCCAGGTTGGCGAAGCGCGCCAGCGACAGCATCTCGATCGACAGGTCCGGATGCGTGTCGAGCAGCCCGACCAGCAGCGGCGCCACCACCCTGATCCCGAACACGTCCGGTACGCCGAGCCGCACCACGCCCTGGGCCCCGACCTCGGTCCCGCCCAGCTGCTCGACCGCGGCCAGCGAGGCCCCTTCCATCGCTTCCGCATGCGGCAGCAGCGCGTGGCCCATCTCGGTCAGCTCGTAGCCTTCGCGCGATCGGTCGAACAGCGTGGTCCCGAGCTGGTTTTCGAGGCGGTCGATGCGCCGCGCCACGGTGGTGTGCTCGACTTCCAGCCGGCGCGAGGCGCCCGACAGTGTTCCGGCGCGCGCCAGTTCGAGGAAGAAACGCAGGTCGGTCCACTCAGGCAAGGTATTCATGGATTGATTGTCTGATATCAGCAACAGATATTGTGCACCGGTGCACATTCCTTCTGCAATTTTTTCGTGCGTGAAACTGAATCAAGCATGAATTAGCGCAAATAAAGCCCCCCGATAGCGGCATTTGCACCATGGCGGTGCATAAGCTGTGCATTTTTGCACAATAGTTGAGCTATTTGTTATCTATTCAGCCAGAGTCAAGCAGGGCACACTCCACGGCGTGCGAGACCTGAACGCATGCTGCGATCGATAAATATTAGGAGACTTACAATGCGTCTTACCAAAAAGAAAGCAACGCTACTGAACCGTTCCGCAATCTCCACCGCCGTCCTGCTGGCGATGTATGGCGGGCCGATGGGTGTGGCCCATTCCCAGGAAGGCGCGGACACGGCGTCCACCGCCGCCGCCCCCGCCGCCGGCGACATCAACAAGGTGGTCGTCACCGCGCGCCGCCGCGCGGAGCTGATCCAGGACGTTCCGGGCGCAGTGACCGCGCTCTCGGGCGCCGAGCTCGAGAAGCAGGCCATCCCCGACATCACCGTCCTGACCGATAAAGTCCCGAACACCACGCTGAAGACCTCGCGCGGCACGAACACCACCCTGACGGCCTTCATCCGCGGCATCGGCCAGCAGGATCCGGTCGCCGGCTACGAGCAGGGCGTCGGCATCTACCTCGACGACGTCTACCTGGCCCGCCCGCAAGGCGCGCTCACCGACATCTACGACCTCGAGCGCATCGAAGTGCTGCGCGGACCGCAGGGCACCCTGTACGGCCGCAACACGATCGGCGGCGCGGTCAAGTACGTGACCCGCAAGCTGGCGCCGACCACCATGTTCAACGCCAAGGCCACCCTGGGCAACTACGGCGAGAAGGACCTGGTCCTGAAGGCCAGCACACCGGTTTCCGACATCCTGCGCATCGGCGGAACGGTCGCCACTTTCAACCGCGACGGCTTCGGCCGCAATGTCCTCAACGGCAAGGACAACTACAACAAGGATGTGCAGGCGGCCCGCGTCAGCGTCGAACTGACGCCGAACAGCGACCTGTTCGTGCGCTTCGCCGCCGACCGCACGGTCGACAACTCGGAACCGCGCGCCGGCTACCGCCTGACCCCGGGCCCGGCGCCGGCCAATGTCCAGCCGCTGTCCGGCGACTACGATACGCGCGCCAACCTGTACGCGGTCAGCGGCCACAAGCAGGAGGTGATCAACCAGGGCAGTTCGCTGCTGCTGGAGTACACCGTCGATCCGACCCTGTCGTTCAAGTCGATCAGCGCCATCCGCAAGTCGCACTCGTATGCGCCGATCGACTTCGACTCGCTGGAAACGCCGCTGTTCGAGGCGCCCAGCATCTATGCCGACAACCAGAAAAGCCAGGAATTCCAGCTGACCTATACCGGCTCGAAGCTCCAGGGCGTGGCCGGTGTGTACTACATGAAGGCCAATGCCTTCAACAAGTTCGACGTGCTGTACAACGCGGCCGGCGGCCTGTCGCTGCTGACCTACGACGACATCGACACCACGACCTGGGCCGCCTACGCCGACGCCAGCTACAGCCTGACCGACACCTTCAACATCAGCGTCGGCGGCCGCTACACCGATGACGAACGGCGCGCGCGCATCTACAAGGCGACCTACCTCGGCCTGGCCGGGTCGACGGTCATGGGCAACCCGAACGCGATCAGGGCCGGCGTCCCGAACACCGACCTCGGCAAGGACGACCTGGACCGCACCGACAAGAAGTTCACGCCGAAGGTCGGGCTGGGCTGGAAGATCGCGCCGGAACACAACGTCTACGCCACCTGGTCCAAGGGCTTCAAGGGCGGCATGTTCGACCCGCGCATGGATTTGGGCGGCAAGCCGGACTCCACCACTTCGCTGGCCAAGCGCAAGGGCGTGGCGCCGGAAGAAGTCAGCTCCATCGAGCTGGGCCTGAAGTCCTCGATGAACGGCGGCCGCCTGCAGACCAACGCCGCGGTCTTCTATACCGACTACAAGAACGTCCAGATTCCCGGATCGATCGCCACCTATGACGCGGCCGGCAACGTGAACGGCTTTGCCGGCACCCTGACGAACGCCGGCAAGGCCAGGATCTCCGGCCTGGAGCTGGAAGCGATCGCCTACCTGACCAATGCGCTCAGCGTGAGCGCCATGTACAGCCACATCGACGCCAAGTACAAGGAGTGGATGGTCTCGAACGCCACCGGCACCGGCCTGGTGAACATCGCCGGCAGCACCGAGTTCCAGAACACGCCGAAGAACGCGGCCAACCTGAGCGTGAACTACGACTGGCCGCTCGCGCTGGCGGGCCGCGCCGGCACGCTGAGCCTCACCAACGGCGTCGCCTACAAGAGCAAGGTCTACCAGACCGAGATCGCGCGACCGACCGGCGTCCCGGCCCTCGACATCACGATCCCGGGCAACCTGATGCTGTCCCAGGGCGGCTACGGCCTGTGGGATGCGGGCCTCGTGTGGACCAGCGCCGACCGCAAATACCAGGTCGGCCTGCATGGCCGCAACCTGCTCGACAAGCGCTACAAGGTGGCGGGCTACAACTTCTCGACCTTCTTCAACTCGGTCACCACCTTCTACGGCGATCCGCGCACCGTCCGGGCGACGCTCGATGTGAAGTTCTGACCCTGGTCCGATGGCCAAAGGCGCCCGGTGGGCGCCTGCCGGGCGCCTTTTCGCGCGCGCCATGCCTGGCGAATAAACGCAATCAAAACGGGGCGACATGTCCAACTACATTGAACTCAGCTTTACAAGCGACGACGGCCTGCACCTGTACGCGCGCGACTACGCGGCCGCCGCGCCGGCGGGTACGCCGGTACCCGCCCGCCTGCCGGTCATCTGCATCCACGGGCTGACGCGCAATTCGTCCGACTTCGACGAACTGGCGCCGATCGTCGCCGGCCTGGGCCGGCGCGTGCTGGCGCTCGACGTCCGCGGCCGCGGCCGTTCCGAGCGCGATCCGAATCCCGACAATTACAATCCCTCCGTCTACGCCGCCGACGTGGCAAGGCTGATGGCCGACCTCGGCATCGCCCGCGCGGTCTTCATCGGCACCTCGATGGGCGGCCTGATCACCATGACCCTGGCGGTCCAGCACCTCGAACTGGTCGCCGCCGCGGTCCTCAACGACATCGGCCCGGTGCTGTCCGAAAAAGGCCTGGCGCGCATCGCGGGCTACGCCGGCAAGGCGGCGGCGCTGGGTTCCTGGGACGAAGCCGCCGGCTTCGTCAAGGACATCAACCTGTGCGCCTTCCCCGACAACGCCGACGAGGACTGGGACCGGTGGGCGCGCCGCGCCTTCGAGCAGGACGGCGAGGGAAAGCTGTCGCCGCGCTACGATCCCAGCATTGCGATAGCATTACAGACAGGTAAGCTGCGTCCGACGTCCCTGGCGGCCCGCATGGCCTTCCGCAAGCTGGCGAACGAGCGCCCCACCCTGCTGGTGCGCGGCGAGCTGTCCGACCTGCTGGAAGCGCGCCAGGCCGCCTGGATGCGGCGCGCGGCGCCCGCCATGCAGTACGTCGAGGTGCCCAAGATCGGCCATGCGCCGATGCTGACCGAACCGGCGGCGCTCGAGGCGATCATGCGCTTCCTGGCCACCGCGCCCTGAACAACAAGCAGCAAGAAAAACGAGGAGACCCAATGAAAGCCATTCGCCCCCTGCCCGCCGCCCTGCTGGCAGCCTTCATCGCCACCGCCGGCGGCAGCGCCGCATTCGCCGCACCCGGCCCGGACCTGAAAGTGGCCCTCATCGCCGGCAAGACCGGCATCCTGGAATCCTATGCCAAGGAGACCGAGACCGGCTTCATGATGGGTCTGGAGTACCTGACCGGCGGGAAGATGGAAATCAACGGCCGCAAGATCAAGGTGATCGTCAAGGACGACCAGGGCAAGCCGGACCTCGGGCGCACCCTGCTGGCCGAGGCCTACGGCGACGACAAGGTCGAGCTCGCGGTCGGCACCACCTCGTCCGGCTCGGCGCTGGCGATGCTGCCGGTGGCGAAGGAATATAAAAAGGTGCTGATCGTCGAGCCGGCCGTGGCCGACGAGATCACCGGCGCCAAGTGGAACAAGTACATCTTCCGCACCGCGCGCAGCTCGATGCAGGACGCCCTCGCCGCCGCCTCGACCCTGAAGAGCGGCAGCGTGGCTTTCCTGGCCCAGGACTACGCCTTCGGCCGCGACGCCGTCAAGGCCGGCAAGGAAGCGCTGGCCGCCACCGGCAGCCATGCAAAGGTGGTGCACGAGGAATATGCGCCGGCCGCCACCTCCGACTTCACCGCCCCCACCCAGCGCATCTTCGACGCCCTGAAGGACAAGCCGCAGCCGCGCGTGCTGGCAATCGTCTGGGCTGGCCCGAATCCGCTGAACAAGATCGCCGACATGAAACCGGAGCGCTACGGCATCAACCTGGCCCCGGGCGGCAACATCCTGCCGGTGATGAAGACATGGAAGGCCTACGCCGGCACCGAGGGCACCATCTATTATTACTACGCCTTCCCGAAGAACAAGATGAACGACTGGCTGGTGGCCGAGCATACCAAACGCTTCAAGGCACCGCCCGACATGTTCACGGCGGGCGGCATGGCGGCGGCCGGCGCGGTCTACGCGGCGCTGTCCAAGGTGCCGAACGGGAACGGCGACCAGCTGGCGGCGGCGATGGAGGGCATGTCCTTCGAGACTCCGAAGGGCACCATGAGCTTCCGCAAGGAGGACCACCAGGCCCTGCAGCCGATGTACCACTTCCGCATCAAGAAGGACCAGAAGAACGAATGGGACCTGCTGGACCTGGTGCGCGAGATCCCGGCCAGCGAACTGCCGCTGCCGGTGCGGAACAAGCGCTGACATGGCGCCGCAGCAGCAGCCTTCCCTCGCGACCCGCGGCCTGACTGTCCGCTTCGGCGGCCATGTCGCGGTGAACGGGGTGACGGCGGAGTTCTATCCCGGCACCCTGACCGTGATCGTCGGTCCCAACGGCGCCGGCAAGACCACCTATTTCAACCTGGTCTCGGGCCAGCTGGCGGCGACTTCCGGCAGCGTGCACGTAGCAGGCCGGGATGTCACCCGCTACAAGGCGGCGCAGCGCACCCGCCTGGGCGTGGGGCGCGCGTTCCAGCTGACGAATCTGTTCCCGCATCTGACGGTACTGGAGAACGTGCGCCTGGCGGTGCAGAGCCGGGCCGGCATCGGCCTGAACATGTTCTCGGTCTGGTTCGGCCACAAGGAGCTCATCGCGCGCGCCGAGCACTACCTGGAGCGGGTATCGATGGTGGCCAAGCGCGGCGTGCTGGTCGGCACCCTGCCGCACGGCGACCAGCGCAAGCTCGAGGTGGCGATCCTGCTGGCCCTCGAACCCGACATCCTGATGTTCGACGAGCCGACCGCCGGCATGAGCGTGGACGAGGTGCCGGTGGTGCTGGACCTGATCCACCAGGTCAAGCTCGAAGCCAACAAGACGGTGCTGCTGGTCGAGCACAAGATGGACGTGGTGCGCTCGCTGGCCGACCGCATCATCGTGCTGCACAACGGCGCCCTGGTCGCGGACGGCGAGCCGCGCGAGGTCATGCAATCGAAAATTGTACAGGAAGCCTATCTTGGAACACCCGAACACGCGTAGGGTGGGCGGTCCCTCCGCCCACGCGCTCAGCAGCATTCCGCGAGGCAGCGACCCGATATTGTCCCTGTCCGGCGTGCATACCCACATCGGCCAGTACCACATCCTGCAGGGCGTCGACCTGGTGGTGCCGCGCGGCGGCCTGGCGGTCCTGCTGGGCCGCAACGGCGCCGGCAAGACCACCACCCTGCGCACCATCATGGGCCTGTGGAAGGCCAGCGCCGGCAGCATCGTGTTCGACGGCCGCGACATCACGAAGATGAGCACGCCCGACATCGCGCGCGCCGGCATCGCCTATGTACCGGAAAGCATGGCCGTGTTCTCGGAACTGACGGTGCGCGAGAACCTGGTCCTGGCGGCGCGCAACGGCCCGCTGGACCAGGCGCGCGTCGACTGGATCTGCGGCTTCTTCCCCGCCCTGAAGAAATTCTGGAACTACCCGGCCGGCAACCTGTCCGGCGGCCAGAAGCAGATGGTGGCGATCGCCCGCGCGATCGTCGAGCCGCGCCGGCTGCTGCTGGTGGACGAGCCGACCAAGGGCCTGGCCCCGGCCATCGTGCAGAGCCTGATGATGGCCTTCCGCGAACTGAAGGACACCGACACCACCATCCTGCTGGTCGAGCAGAACTTCAATTTCGTCCGTTCGCTCGGCGACAGCGTCGGCGTGATGGACGACGGCCGCGTCGCCCACGCCGGCCTGATGCACGACCTCGCCAACGACGAGGCGCTGCAGCAGCGCCTGCTCGGACTTTCCCTGGATTCCCACCAATGAGCGCAACCTTACCCATCACTCAACAGGCCGACACGCCGCTGCCGGCCGCGAAGCGCGACCTGCTGCCGCTGCTGCTGGCGCCGGCCCTGGCCCTGGCGGTGCTGCCTTTCGTCTCGCTGCCGACCTGGATCACCCTGAGCGTCGCCGGCCTCGCCATGGGCATGATGATCTTCATCATGGCCAGCGGCCTGACCCTGGTGTTCGGCCTGATGAGCGTGCTGAACTTCGGCCACGGCGCCTTCGTCTCGGTCGGCGCCTTCTCCGCCACGATGGTGCTGCTGCCGATGCGCGGCTGGCTGGAAGCCGATTCGCTGACGGCCAACCTCGGCGTGCTGGGGCTGGCGGTGCTGGTGGCGATGCTGGTCACCGCCCTGCTGGGCTGGGCATTCGAGCGCATCATCATCATGCCGGTGTATGGCCAGCACCTGAAGCAGATCCTGATCACCATGGGCGGCATGATCGTGTCCGAACAGCTGATCAACGTGATCTGGGGCGCCGAGCAGATTCCGCTGCCGCTGCCCGCCACGCTGCGCGGGGCGATCTTCCTGGGCGACGCCGCGATCGAGAAATACCGGCTGCTGGCGGTCGCGGTCGGGCTGGTCGTCTTTGCCGTCATGTTCCTGACCCTGAACCGCACCAAGATCGGCCTCCTGATCCGCGCCGGCGTCGAGAACGGCGAGATGGTCGAAGCGCTCGGCTACCGGATCCGCCGCCTGTTCGTCGGCGTGTTCGCGGCCGGATCAAGCCTGGCCGGCCTGGGCGGCGTGATGTGGGGCCTGTACAAGGAAACCCTGGTCGCCAGCATGGGCAGCGAAGTCATGATCATGGTCTTCATCGTGGTCATCATCGGCGGCCTGGGCTCGGTGGGCGGCTGCTTCATCGGCGCCATCCTGATGGCCCTGCTGCACAACTACGCCGGCTTCCTGGCGCCCAAGCTGAACCTGGTGTCCAACATCGTGCTGATGATCGCCATCCTGCTGTGGCGTCCGGCCGGCCTGTATTCGAAGTCGCGAGGCTGAGCATGCTGATCAAACTCCTCAATTCCTTATTCTCCGGCGACCTGCCGCGCAGCCGCGCGCTGAGCGCCCTCCTTCTGCTGATCCTGGCCGGGCTGCTGCTGGCGCCCTTCCTGTTTGCCGGCGCGCGGCCCCTGAACACCGCGGCCACCATCTGCGTCTACATCGTGCTGGTGGCGTCCTACGACCTGCTGCTGGGCTATACCGGGATCGTCTCCTTCGCCCACACCATGTTCTACGGTATCGGCGCCTACGGCATCGGCATCGCCCTGGCCAGCGTCGAGGAACCGAGCTGGGGCGTGGTCTTCATCGGCCTGGCCCTGGCCCTGCTGCTGACGGTCGCGCTGGCCTTCGTGATCGGCCTGTTCGCACTGCGCGTGCGCGCCATCTTCTACGCCATGATCACCCTTGCCGTGGCGTCCTCGTTCGCGGTGCTGGCCTCCCAGCTGTCCGACTTCACGGGCGGCGAGGATGGCCGCACCTTCAGCGTGCCGGAACTGCTGTCGCCCGGTTTCACCCTGGTCGAGAACGAGGTGTTCGGGCGCGCGATCGACGGCAAGCTGATCACCTATTACATCGTGTTCCTGGGCTGCCTGCTGCTGTTCCTGTTCCTGCTGCGCCTGGTGAACTCGCCCTTCGGCCGGGTGCTGCAGGCGATCCGCGAGAACGAGTTCCGCGCCGAGGCGCTGGGCTACCGCACCGTGGTCTACCGCATCTGGGCGAATGTGCTGGCGGCCGTCGTGGCGGCCCTGGCCGGCGCCCTGATGGCCCTGTGGCTGCGCTACGTCGGCCCCAAGACCTCGCTCGGCTTCGAGGTGATGACCGACATCCTGCTGATCGTCGTGATCGGCGGCATGGGCACGATGTACGGCGCGGTGATCGGCGCCACCCTGTTCATCCTGGCGCAGAACTACCTCAAGAGCCTGATGGGCCAGGCCTCGGAGCTGCTGTCCGGCGTGCCGATGCTGGCCGCCGCCCTGCATCCGGACCGCTGGATGCTGTGGCTGGGCGTGCTGTTCGTCCTCTCGATCTACTTTTTTCCGATTGGCATCGTCGGCAAGCTGAGGCTGCGGCGCCTGCTCGCGCGCCGGGCTGCCGGCTGATCGTCGACGGCGCCTCCGGGCGCCGTTTTTCTCCCCTTTCCTCTCCGCCGGGTGCGCGCCAAGCCCCCGGCCGGCCCGCGCGGCGGTACTTCGGAAGTCCAGTCCGCCCATTAGCTGAAGATCAATGCCCGTTGTCATCTCAACCATAAGATGAGCTCAGCATGGCCTCGTCGATCAGCCAGCGCGAGCGGTTGACCATCCTACTGGCTTCCAAGAAAGGGCTTTCCATGAAACCCGTCAACAAGATGTGTGCGGCCGCGGCGTTCTCGCTGGCCGCACTCGGCGCCCCGGCCGCGCATGCCGCCGGCGTCGAGGTACTGAACGAAGGATTCGACAATATCAGCGGCCTGAACGGATGGGCGCAGCTCAACAACAGCGTACCGCCGGGCTCCGGCTGGTTCCAGGGCAATCCCGACCTGTTCCCCGCCCAGTCCGGCGCCGCCGATGCCTATGCCGCCGCCAACTTCCTCGGCGCCGCCAACGGCAGCGGCACGGTCGACACCTGGCTGGTCACCCCGACCCTGGACCTGTCCGGCACCACGGTGCTGAGCTTCTTCAGCCGCCACGCCGCCGACCCCGGCTTCAACGATGTCCTCGAAGTGCGCTTCTCGTCCGGCGCCGGCCTGGATCCGGCCGGGTTCACCACCGTACTCACGACCGTGGGCGGCGCCGGCGCCTACCCGACCGACTGGGCGCAGTTCAGCGCCACGGTCGAGGCAAGCGGCAGCGGCCGCTTCGCCTTCCGCTACTTCGGCCCCGCCGATACCCTGAACTATGTCGGCCTGGATACGGTCAGCGTCGTAACAGCGGTGCCGGAGCCGTCCACCTGGGCGATGCTGGGGATGGGCCTCGGCCTGCTCGGCCTGCGCCGCCGCAAACCGCAAGCCTGATCGGAAGAAGCCATGTCCAAACAGAAGATGATGACCCTGAGCATGCTGGCCGTGCTGTGCGTGATGGCCTCGCTGAGCATGCACGCGAAGGCCCAGGAAAGGAAATCGCAACAGGGCCAGGAAGGCATGACGGTGGTGCGCGATCCGGCAACCGGCAAGTTCCGCGCGCCGACGCCGCAGGAACTGCGCGAACTGCGCGCCAAGGCGCCCCCATCGGCCGCCGCGGTGGCCGGCGCCCCGCAGGAGAACAAGGTCCTGTCGCGCCGCGACGGCGCCAGCGGCGTGCGCCTGGGCGAGAAGACCCTGGTCTACGACCTCGTCACCCGCGGCTCGGACGGCAAGCTGAGCCGCAGTTGCGTGGACGGCGAAGCCGCCGCCGCCGCCGCCCTCAAGCAAGCCCCCAACGCCGAGCACAAGGAGCACCGCCATGAAGCCCGCTGATCAGGAGTCCCGGCATCAAGAGCGTAATCACGCGCGCCTGCAGCAGGCCGCCGCCGCCGGCGTCGCCACCGTCGCCCTTGCCCTGGCGATGGCGGTCGGCGCGATGACCAGCGCGCACGCCGCCGCCACCATCGTGATCGTCAACCAGAACGATCCCGGGGTCGGCTTCAACGACCCGACCCCGGCCGCACCTACCGGCGGCAACCCCGGCACCACGCTCGGCCAGCAGCGCCTGAACGCCTTCCAGGCCGCCGCCGACATCTGGGGCGCCACCCTGACCAGCAAGGTCACGATCCGCATCGGCGCCTCCTTCGTGCCGCTGTCCTGCACCGCCAACAGCGCCGTGCTGGGCTCGGCCGGCGCCGACGAAATCTGGCGCGACTTCCCGAACGCGCCGCG
This sequence comes from Massilia sp. WG5, assembly GCF_001412595.2. NCBI lineage: Bacteria > Pseudomonadati > Pseudomonadota > Betaproteobacteria > Burkholderiales > Oxalobacteraceae > Massilia > Massilia sp. WG5. Next base: position 5,462,125 of record NZ_CP012640.2, on the reverse strand, counting down.
CGCCGGCACCTGGTATCCGAGCGCCCTCGCCAGCAAGCTGGCCGGCGAGGACATCGCCAGCCCCGGCGAGCCGCACATCGTCGCGCGCTTCAACTCGCGGCTGGGCCTGTTCCCGGACTGCCTGCCCGGCAACGGCTTCTACCTCGGCCTGGACCGCAACTTCGGCGACCAGATCGACCTCGTCACCGTACTGCTGCACGAGTTCGCGCACGGCCTCGGCTTCCAGACCTTCACCGACGACGAGACCGGCGAGGAAATCCTCGGCTACCCCTCGATCTGGGACTACTACCTGCTGGACAACCGTACCAAGCGCACCTGGGTCGAAAGCACCGCCGCCGAGCGCGCCCAGTCGGCCGTGACCTGGCGCGGCCTGTCCTGGAACGGCGCACGCGTGAGCGCCGCCGTGCCGCAGGTGCTGGCGCCGATGTCGAACCTGGCGATCTCGGGCGGCGCAGCCGGCCAGGCTGCCGGCAACTACGAAGTTGGCGACGCCTCTTTCGGCCCGCCGCTGGCGAACCCGCCGGTCAGCGGCCAGCTGATGCCGGTGGTCGACCAGGCCGACGGCACCGGCCTGGCCTGCGATCCGCTGAACGCCGCCAACGCGCTGGCCGTGCGCGGCAACGTCGCCCTGGTCGACCGCGGCACCTGCGACTTCGTCACCAAGGCCCGCAACGTGCAGGCCGCCGGCGCGATCGCCATGGTGGTGGCGGACAACCAGCCCGGCGACGCGGCCGGCATGAGCGGCAGCGATCCGGGCATCGCGATTCCTTCGGTGCGCGTGACCCAGGCGAACGGCGTGACGCTGAAGGCCAGCCTGCAGCGCCGCTCGCGCTCCCAGTCGGGCGTGGTCGCCAGCCTCGGCGTGAACCAGAACCAGCTGGCCGGCACCGACCCGCAGGGACGGATCCTGATGTACACGCCGAGCATCTACTCGCCGGGTTCGACGGTCTCGCACTACAGCACCGAGGCCAAGCCGAACCAGCTGATGGAACCGTCCATCAACGACGACCTGACGCACCAGGTGACGCCGCCGCGCGACCTCACCTATCCGCTGCTGCAGGATATCGGCTGGTAAGCGGATCAGCCGAAAAGTAAAAGGGCCGGCCCCTCGCGGGTGCCGGCCCTTCCTGCCTGTCGGGCGTCAGCGCCGGGCGCTTACTTCGCCTGGGCTTCGTAGGCTTTCACGCCATTGACGATTTCTTCCTTGGCGGCGTCGACGCCAGCCCAGCCCTCGACCTTGACCCACTTGCCCTTTTCCAGGTCCTTGTAGTGCTCGAAGAAGTGCTGGATCTGGCGCAGGGTCAGTTCCTGCACGTCGTCCACGGTCTTGATGTTCGCGTACACCGGGGCCAGCTTCTCGACCGGCACGGCCAGGATCTTCGCATCGCCGCCGGCTTCGTCGGTCATCTTCAGCACGCCCAGCGCGCGGCAACGCACCACCACGCCCGGGATCAGCGGGAACGGGGTGATCACCAGCACGTCGCACGGGTCGCCGTCGTCGGCGATGGTGTTCGGGACGTAGCCGTAGTTGCACGGATAGTGCATCGCGGTGCCCATGAAGCGGTCGACGAAGATCGCACCGGATTCCTTGTCCACTTCATATTTGACCGGATCGCCGTTCATCGGGATCTCGATGACGACGTTGAAATCGTTCGGCACATCGCGGCCGGCGTTGACGTTGTTCAGGCTCATGGCTTGTCCTTGGTTAAAACGTAATTATAGCGAATCGGTCTGAGCTTGTGCGCCGCACAAGACGCGGCGCCCTGTTCACTTTCAGAGTACGGTTGCCAGCGCGCACTGGCGGAAATGGCGGTTCGCTTCGTCCTGCTGGCCGAGGGCTTCGTGCAGCTGGGCCAGCTTCAAATGGGCTTCGCGCACCTGGTCCGGATTGCCCGCGTCCGACAGCGCCTGTTCCAGGTAGCGCTGGGACTTGCCCCACAGCTTCTGGCGCAGGCACAAGGCGCCTAGGGTCAGGGCCAGCTCGGCGTCGCCCGGATGCTCGCGCAGCCAGCCCTCGCATTTCTCGATCTGGGCCAGCAGCGTGGCCGAGCCCTCGGGGCCGGCGGCTTCGCGGTAGGCACGCACCACGCGTTCGTCCCATTCGGCCTTCAGGGCGTCCTCGACGATCACGCGGGCCTCTTCGTGCAGGCCGCGGGCATTCAAGGCGGCCGCCGCACGGGCCGCGATATAGGGCTTGCAGCGGTCCGCGTTCGGCACCGTCGACCACAGCCGGCGCAGCGACTCCGCATCGTGGCCGCCCTCCGCCAGCATGGCCTCGTAGGCCATCTCGCGCAGGCGGCTCGACAGCGCCGGATGCAGGGCGTTGCGCTTGTCCAGGGTGCGCACCAGGCGCAGCACCTCGGGCCAGTTGCGCGCCTGCTGGTTGGCCTTCATCGCCCACTGCAGGGCGTGGATGTGGCGCTGGCCGCTGGCGTTCAGCTCGGCCACGGCTTCCAGCGCGCCTTCCGGCTTGTGCTCGTCGACCGACAGCTCGGTGACCGTCATCAGGCGCGCGGTCTTCAGCGACTGGTCGTGCGCGATGCCGGCCAGCCAGGCCTCGCGCCGGGCCGGCTCGCGCATGCGATGCGCGGCGCGGGCGCCGATCAGGGCCGCCAGGCCGGCATTCTCGGGCAGCTCGGCGGCGCGCATCGCGGCCTTCTCGGCGTGGCCGAAACGGCCCTCGAACAGGGCTTTCAGGGCCTCGCGCAGGCCGCGGTTGGCTTCGCGCTCGCGCTTGCGCAGGCGGTACTCGGCCACCCGCGCCGGCATGTCGAGGGTGGCGCGCACCGCGCGGGCCAGCACGTACACGACCACGAACAGCAGGGTCGTGAGCACCACGAACAGGTTCAGCGACAGGTCGATCCGGTGCGGCGGGTAGAAGAACACCACGTTGCCGGGGTTGAAACGGGCGGTCACGGCGATGCCGATCGCCGCCGCCATCAGGGCGACTAACCAGAGAAGCAGGCGCATCGGTCAGCTCCTCACGGTTTCGATTTGTAGTTGCGCACGGCGTTCAGGCTCTCCGACAGGTCCGGCACCTCGATGGTGACGTTGTTGGCCTGGACCTGGCGCAGCAGCGCCAGCGCCGCCTGGGTCGAGCGCGCCTTGGTGTCGAAGTAGCGGGCCAGGGTCTGCTGGGCGCTGCCGAGGTCGTCGCGGAAAGTGCCTTCGTTGCGCGACAACAGGGCCAGGCGCGCGTTCAGCAGGCGCAGCTTGAGGTTCTCGCGCACGAAATAGGCTTCGCCCGGCGACAGCATCAGCGCGTCCGGGGTGTCCACCGTGCGCACCCGGATCAGCTGGCGCATGTCGTCCCACATCTCGTGGCTCCAGTTGCGCCAGGTGTCAAGCATGCGCTGGCCCAGCGACAGCTCCGGGGCCGGCGCCGGGACGACGGCCGCGCCCTTGGCGGGCTTGGCGGCCCGAACCGGCGTATTCGCGGACACCTGCACGGCCGCCGGCGCGCGCGCCGCCGAGATCGGCTCGGCCGGCTTCTCGTCGGCCAGCAGCGGCAGGTTGTCGATCTGGCCGATGACGTTGTCCAGGCGCAGGGCGATGCCGGCCTGGTCGACCTGGGGCAGCGCCTTCAATTTGTCGATGTCGCGTGCGATGGCGCGCCGGATCGTGATGAATTGCGGCTTGTCGGAACGCGACAGCGAGCGATCGGCGTTCTGCAGCGCGATCAGCGCGCCCTGCACGTTGCCGGCCAGCTGCAGCTGCTGGCTGGCGGTCGACAGCACCTGCTCGATCTCGGACAGCGCCCATTCGTCGCGGTTCTTCGAGATGTCCTGGTACATCTGCTCGAGCGCGGCCTGCTGGCTCTGCGACTCGGACTGGCGGCTTTCCAGCACCCCGACCTTGACCTGCAGTTCCTTGGCCGTCTCCTGGGTCTCGCGGACCAGCTGGGCGGTTTCGGCATTCGACGCGTTGTCCTTCTGCAGCGTCTTCGCCACGTCCTCGCGCAGGCGGGTGAAGCGGGTATGGGTCGACCAGGTCTGCAGCGCCAGCAGCACGGCCAGCGCGATGATCGCGACGTTCTGCGGCTTGTTCAGCAGCCCGCCCACGCGGGCGCCTTCGGGCACGCGCGGCTCGGCCGGAGGCGCAGCATACGTCTCCGGCGGGACGACCTGGCCGCCCTTGCTCGGATTTTCTGGATTGTTGGGCAATTCGTTCATGCTTGTGATTGTAACGCGGCAAGGAGACGCTCGTCGCCGGAACCGCTCAGCGTCAGCCGGGTGAAGCCGAGCGCGCGCGCCGTTTCATGGATGCGCGCATGCGGCACGATCAGGTGCTGCTGCCGCAGGCGGTACTGCAATTCGTCGGGGCCGGCCAGCCCTTCCACCAGGGATACCAGGCCGCGCAGCGCTTCCGAGCTCGTGATTATCCAGTCGTTCGGCCGCGCCAGCAAGCCGGCCAGTTGCCCGGCGAGTGCCGGGTTCAGGGCCGGCACCGCGCGGCGGTAGGCCGTCACCGTGTCCACCAGGGCGCCGGCGCCGCGCAGCGCGTCCGGCATCAGCTCGCGCCCGCCGTCGCCGCGCACCACCAGGACCCGGCGTCCGGCCAGCTGTTGCAGGTCGAGCGCCTGCAGCAGGTGTTCGGAATCGCTGTGGGCGGGATCCTTCGGACAATGGATGCGCACGCCCTCGCCGATGCCGTGCTGCGACAGCGCCGCGCGGCTGCCCTCGCCCACCACGGCGATGTCGACGCCGGCGGGCCAGCGCGCGATATGGGCAAACGCGGCCTCGATCGCATTCGGCGACACGAAGGCCACCAGCGCATACGAGGCCAGATCGCTCAACACCCGCCGCAGCGCGGCGCCCGCTTCGCTGTCGGCCGGCAGCGGCGAGATCTCCAGCAAGGGCAGCAGCACCGGCGTGCGGCCGAGGGCCGCCACGGCGCGCGCCAGCGGCTCGGCCTGCTGGCGGGGTCGGGTGATGACGACCGCCGCCGTCATCAGGGCGCAGCCGACTCGGCCTTGCACTCGGCCAGGATGGCGTCGGCGTCCTGTTCGCGCAGGCGTCCCGAGACGGTTTCGCCGAGCAGCTCCGGGGCGTCGGCCGGGCCGCTGCCTTCGGCAAAGGCGCTGCGGCGGCCATCCGGGGTGGCGACCATGGCGCGCAGGTGCAGTGCGCCGCCCTCGACGATGGCATGGGCGGCCAGCGGGATCTGGCAGCTGGCCCCGAACACGCGCGAGACCTTGCGCTCGGCGGCGACGGCGCGGGACGTGTCCTCGTGGTTCAGCGGCGCCAGCAGCGCGCGCAGGTCGAGGCCGTCGCGGCGCTCATTGCCGCCCTCACCTCCTGCCAGGATCTCGATCGCCATCGCGCCCTGGCCGGCGGCCGGCAGGCTTTCCTCGATCGGCAGGAAGGCGCGGATGCGGTTTTCCAGTCCAAGGCGCTTGAGGCCGGCGGCGGCCAGGATGATGGCGGCATAGTCGCCGCGGTCCAGCTTGCCCAGGCGGGTGTCGAGGTTGCCGCGCAGCGGCTTGATCACCAGCTGCGGATAGCGCGCCGCCACCAGGGCCTGGCGGCGCAGGCTGCTGGTGCCGACCACGCTGCCGGGCGGCAGCTCGGCCAGGCTGGCGTACTGGCTGGAGACGAAGGCGTCGCGCGGGTCTTCGCGCTCGAGCACGGCGGCCAGCTCGAAGCCTTCCGGCAGCTCCATCGGCACGTCCTTGAGCGAGTGCACGGCGAGGTCGGCGCGGCCCTCGGCCATCGCGACTTCGAGCTCCTTCACGAACAGGCCCTTGCCGCCGACCTTGGACAGGGTGCGGTCGAGGATCTGGTCGCCGCGGGTGGTCATTCCGAGAATATCGACCTGGCAATGCGGATATAATGCCGCGAGCCGGTCGCGTACGTACGTGGCCTGCCACATGGCCAGCCTGCTCTCGCGCGATGCGATAATAAGCCGCGTCGGCCCGCGCTGAGTCGTGTCAGTAGTGTTCAAGACGATTTCTTTCACTGTCGTTGTGCCTGGATCGGCCGACGCCGGTGGGCGGCATGCCTGTAACCACAAATTCTAGCATGCGGCCCCTTGCAGGACCGTGGCAAGCGCCATGGCAGTTTGTCCCCGTGTGCCCCGTTGTACTCCCGTTAAATCAACCTGTGCCCGAACATGAACAAAGCTGCAAACCCCGATCACCAAGCCGATCCGCAAGTCGCGGACCCGGCGCCCGCGCCCGGCGACAAGGACGCGCCGCTGAAAGAAGACATCCGCCTGCTCGGCCGCCTGCTGGGCGACGTGCTGCGCAACCAGGAGGGCGAGGCCGTGTTCGACGTGGTCGAGACCATCCGCCAGACCGCGGTGCGTTTCCGTCGCGAGGACGACCCGCAGGCCGGCGAAGAGCTCACGGGCCTGCTGAAGAAACTCTCGCGCGAAGAGACCAACTCGGTGGTCCGCGCGTTTTCCTATTTCTCGCACCTGGCCAACATCGCCGAAGACCAGCATCATGTGCGCCGCCGCCGCGCCCACCAGCTCGCCGGCTCGACGCCGCAGCCGTCCAGCGTGGCCTACGCCCTCACGCGCCTGCAGGAAGCCGGTGTCGAGCGCGGACAGATCGAGCGTTTTCTCCGCGAAGCCCTGATTTCGCCGGTGCTGACCGCCCACCCGACCGAGGTCCAGCGCAAGTCCATCCTGGACGCCGAGCACGACATCGCACGCCTGCTGGCCGAGCGCGACCTGCCGCTGACGCCGAAGGAGCGCGCGCACAACATGATGCTGCTGCAGGCGCGCGTGGCGACGCTGTGGCAGACCCGCATGCTGCGCTACGAGAAGCTGACCGTGGCCGACGAGATCGAAAACGCCCTGTCCTACTACCGCACGACTTTCCTGCGCGAACTGCCGGCCGTGTACGACGACATCGAGGAAGAGCTGCAGGCAAAGCTGGACGATGCCGTCTACCTGCAGATGGGCAGCTGGATCGGCGGCGACCGCGACGGCAACCCGAACGTCAACGCCGGCACCATGCAGCGCGCCCTGGTGCGCCACGCCACCACCATCTTCGACTACTACCTCGACGAGGTGCACGCACTGGGCGCCGAACTGTCGACCTCGACCCTGCTGGTGCAGGCCAGCGCCGCACTCGACGCGCTGGCGGCGGCCTCGCCCGACACCTCGCCGCACCGCGCCGACGAGCCCTACCGGCGCGCCCTGATCGGCATCTACGCGCGCCTGGCCGCGACCGCGCGCGAACTGGGCGCCACCAACCCGCTGCGCAAGGAAGTCGGTCACGCCGAAGCCTATGCGGATGCGGCCGAGTTCCAGGCCGAGCTGCAGGTGCTGGTCGATTCCCTGAACGCCAACCACGGCGCGATCCTGGTCAAGCCGCGCCTGGCCGGCCTGCTGCGCGCCGCCGGCATCTTCGGCTTCCACCTGGCCTCGCTCGACATGCGCCAGAGCTCGGACGTCCACGAGCGCGTGCTGGCCGAACTGTTCGCCGCCGCCTCGGTCGAAGCCGACTACGCGAAACTCGACGAGGCGGCCAAGGTCAAACTGCTGCTGGCCGAGATCGCCCAGCCGCGCCTGCTGTACTCGCCCTACCAGGACTATTCGGACGAGACCAAATCGGAGCTGCAGATCCTGCGCACGGCGCGCGAGATCCGCAAGCGCTACGGCAAGCGCGCGATCCGCAACTACATCATCTCGCACACCGAGACCGTCTCCGACCTGCTGGAAGTCCTGCTGCTGCAGAAGGAAACCGGCCTGCTGCGCTCGACCGGCAAGGAACAGCAGTGCGACGTGATGGTGATCCCGCTGTTCGAGACCATCCCCGACCTGCAGCGCGCCGGCGACATCATGGGCGAGTGGATGGCGATCCCGGTCGTGAAGGCCCTGATCGAACGCCAGGGCAGCCTGCAGGAAGTCATGCTGGGCTATTCGGACTCGAACAAGGACGGCGGCTTCCTGACCTCGAACTGGGAGCTGTACCAGGCCGAGCTGAAGCTGGTGAAGGTGTTCGGCGAGGCCGGCGTCAAGCTGCGCCTGTTCCACGGCCGCGGCGGCACGGTCGGCCGCGGCGGCGGCCCCAGCTACGACGCGATCCTGGCCCAGCCGCCGGGCACCGTGAACGGCCAGATCCGCCTGACCGAACAGGGCGAGATCATCTCCTCGAAGTTCTCGAACCCGGAGATCGGGCGCCGCAACCTCGAACTGCTGGTGGCGGCCACGCTCGAAGCGGGCCTGATGCCGCACGGCGTCGATCCGGCCCAGGTCGCGCGCCTGGCCGGCTACGAGAAGGTGATGGCCGAACTGTCCGAGCGCGCCTATAAAGCCTATCGCAACCTGGTGTACGAGACCCCGGGCTTTACCGACTACTTCTTCGCCGCCACGCCGATCGCCGAGATCGCCGAGCTGAACCTCGGCTCGCGCCCGGCCTCGCGCAAGTCAACCCGCCGCATCGAAGACCTGCGCGCGATTCCCTGGGGCTTCTCCTGGGGCCAGTGCCGCCTGCTGCTGCCGGGCTGGTACGGCTTCGGCGCGGCGGTCTCGGGCTGGCTGAAGGATGGGGAAACGGGCGGCGACCGGGATCAACGCCTGGTGCTGCTGAAGGAGATGTTCGAGCAGTGGCCCTTCTTCGCCACCCTGCTGTCGAACATGGACATGGTGCTGGCCAAGACCGACCTGCCGATCGCGCGCCGTTACGCCGAACTGGTGCCGGACGCGGAGCTGCGCGAACGCATCTTCAAGCGCATCGCGGCCGAGTACGGCGAAACCCTGCGCTGCCTGGAGCAGGTCACCGGCAAGGCCGAGCGCCTGGCGGCGAACCCGCTGCTGGCGCGTTCGATCCAGAACCGCTTCGCCTACCTGGATCCGCTGAATCACCTCCAGGTCGAGCTGATCGAACGGCACCGGGCGCTGTCGCAGGATCCGGAGCAGATCGACGTGCGCGTGCATCGGGGGATTCACCTGTCGATCAACGGCGTGGCGGCGGGCTTGCGCAACACCGGCTGACAAGCTAGTCCAGCACCAGTGCGCCGAAATCGATCGGCGCCGCGTTGAAGATCGTGTCGCAACGCATGGTCGGGTACTCGTAGTCGAACGCCAGCCTGCCGTTCGCGTCGAGCCCGACCAGCCTGGCGCGCGTACGCCCGTACGCGCTGGCGTAGTCGATCAGGCTGCCGCCTTCCCTCACCTGGTAGGCGCTCGAGCAGACGTCGGCCCAGGTATCGCGGCCGTGCTCGTACGTCCAGACTTCGGCGGCCGTGCCCGCGGCCTCGTCGATGGCATATCTGGATACCGCACTGAAGCCCGGATTGCTGCCGGCCGGGGCGCCGGGCGGCTGGTTCATGCTGGCGGTCCCGTTATTGAAGAGCATGAGCGTGCCATCCGGTGCGATCGACAGCGCGTGCTGGCCGACCGGCGGCTTGCCCGAGCTGAGCTTCAAGGCCAGCGCGCGCAGCGACGGATACGCCTGGTACCAGTATTTTTCCGGGTCGCCCAGCAGCCAGCGGATGCGTCCGCTCTCGTAGTCGAGCTTGACCACGAAGTTTTCGCGGCTCGAGACCAGCAGCGCGTCGTCGGCCCGGTCATGGATGGCCGAGTTCATGTGGAACCAGTCGGCCTGGTCGCGCACCAGGCCGGACGGGTCGTCGCCGCCCGCCAGCATCGCCGCGCGAAAGATCGCCGACAAGTCCCATTGCTTGAGCACGCGCCCGTCGGCGTCGATTTCGGCCAGCACCGTGCCCGGATACAGCACGCCGTCGATCCGCCTGTCCACTTCCGCCAGCAGGCCGGTCTTGCCGGGCGCCAGGTCGTGGTGGAAGTCGGCGAAGCTGGGGTCGGACAGGCCGACGCTGCTGACCGTGCCGTCCAGTTCGATCCGGTAGAGCGTCGGCGACTTGCCGTCGCCGGCCAGGAAGCGCCCGCCGTCGAAGGCCGAGGCCACGGCATCGGTGACCCCGCTGCCGACCCAACGCAGATTCCCGTCCGTGTCGATGACGACCGGCGTGACCAGGATGTTCTTGAGAAGCATGAAATCGAAGCCCAGCGCGATGCCGGGCTGGCGCGGGGTCCTGACGTCGGGCGCGTTGTAGTACGGCAGCGCGTCGTAGGACGCCGTGTTGATGAGCAGGCTTTCCAGGCGCGTCGATCCGTCGGCAAAGCCGATGCGCACGGCCACCTGGTTCGGGTAAGCCGCGTACAGGCCGAACACCGGCAGGTCCAGGCGCTTGCCGGCCATGTCGAGCAATTGGCGCCGGGCCAGGTAGGCGCTGCCGTAGCTCACCGACACCGGCCGCGATACCGTGCCGGGCTTGGGTGCGATCGTGTACGACACCGAACGCACGAGATCGGGACGCTCGATCACGAGGCCGACATGGACGATGAAGGGCGTCGGCCCCGGTGCCTGGCTGGCGACGCTGACCTGGCCCAGCAAGGCATCCGGCGGCGGATCGGAGCCACCGCAGGATGCCGCCAGCGCCAGGGCCAGGCACGGGCCGGCATAGCGTAAGGTTTGCAAGGCCACCTCCGGGGCTGGCGCTACTCGACAAGAAACTTGGACAAGGCGGGGACCTTGAGGTTCACCCGTGTCGCTCATCCCTGTCCGGACGCGCAGCTGACGTGGAGGCGGCCGCTCAGTCCGCTTTCTTGCCCGCCTGGTCCGGATAGGCGGCGTCGATCGCCTTGATGATCTGCCGGCTCTGGTCGATGTAGTTCTGGTAGCGCTCGTACAGTTGTGGACTGGACTGCATCTGCGCCAGCAGGCGCCTGGCTTTCGGCGACGTCACCCAGCGGAAATGCGACAGGTCGTCGTCGGTGTCGAGCTTGTCGTCGCGATAGTCGCGCAGCTTGTGCTGGCGGTTCGACCAGCCGCCTTCCGAGGTCTGTATCTGCGGCAGGTGCATCTGGTACAGGGACAGGATCGCGGTCAGCAGCTTCTCGTCTTCGATATTGGCCAGCCGGCCGCTCATCAGGAAGCCGTCGTAACGGCTCCGGGTCGGGAGGAAGAACCAGTTCGCTTCGAGCATGTCGTACGCGGCCTTGAACTTCGTCCAGTCCGGCTGCTTGCCGGGGTCGAGGCTGGCGAGGTAGGCGTAATTGGCGTCGAAACCCCGGTAGCCTTCCTTGATGTTGTTGAGCTGCTGGACGTCGGCCGCCAGGTCGCTCTTCAGGCCGACCAGGAAGCTGCGCACCTCCTTCTGCTGGTGATGGTGCTCGCTGAGCCCGTGCAGCCAGATGCTCATGCTGACCGCGAACACGATGATCGCGATCTCGATGGCGATCTCGCGAAGCCGGTGCGAGACCGTGTGTTCCTTTTTCGTCATCAGGTGGATGACGTTCTTGCCGTGCTTGGCGACTTCCAGCTCTGCCATATCTTGCCTGCTCGGAGGTTAAGTTAAAAATATCCTAACATGCAAGATTGCAAAAAAGCAATTACCTCCGCAGCGAGATGCCGAAGGCCAGGCCCAGGTCCGGGCTGCGGCGGTTCAGGCCATGCACCACCGCCACATCGAGCTGGCAATCCTTGTTCACCAGCCAGGTGAAGCCGGCATCGACGATGGCCTGGATGCCGCCGTGGCTGGCGCCGGCGATCTGCGGCGCGGCCAGCTCGACGAAGCCGCCCAGGCGCTCGCTGAATTTCTTGCCCAGCTCGGCAGCCAGGAGCCCGTAGCCGTAGCGCTTGTCCTGGTCGTCGCTGTCGACGCCCAGGCCCGGCATCACGCCGAGGGAATAGCCGCCGGGCAGCTCCCACTCGGCCGGCAGGCTCAGCGAGGGACGCACGCCCTTCCCGCGCAGTTCGCGGCTGCCGCTCGGCAGGTCGGCCTGCAGCAGCACGCCCAGCGAGGGCGTGCCGAAGCCGGTGCCCTGCTGGTCGGCGACATGCCACTTGAGGCCGAGCGAGGTGTCGGCATAGCCGGCCACGGTACTGCGCTCGCCGGTGGCGGGATCGCTGGCGTGGATCACGTTGCGGCCATCGGTCTCGACGCGCAGCTCGGTGCGCTCGCCCAGGCCGATGCGCAGCAGCGTCGGCGTGCTCAGGGTCCGGGTGTGCAGCGCGTCGTCGCGCTGGCGCTCCCATTGGACGCTGGTTTCGAGCTGGACCCGGCCCTTGCCGACCACCTCGCCGGTTTCGGCGACGCCGGGACGGTCGGGGGAAATCGGCTCCTCATCGCCGGCGTGGGCGCCTGCGGCGGCAAGCGTGCAAAGGACGGCCGCGGCCAGGGGAAGAATGCGCTTTCTCGTCATGTTTCATCTACAGGGGAATCGGAAACACCAGTATCGCCGAGCCCTTCGATCCAGGCACGACAATTCTGTGCGGAACCACACCCATCTCGCAAAAAAAATCCCCGGCCATTGCTGGCTCGGGGATTTTTTAGTATTGATAGCGCCTGACGCTTACTGATTCTGCAGGAAAGTTTTCAGCTTGTCCGAACGCGAGGGCTGGCGCAGCTTGCTCATCGCCTTGGCTTCGATCTGGCGGATACGTTCGCGGGTGACGTCGAACTGCTTGCCCACTTCTTCCAGCGTGTGGTCGTTCGACATCTCGACGCCGTAGCGCATGCGCAGGACCTTGGCTTCGCGCGGGGTCAGCGAGTCCAGCACTTCCTTGATCACGCCGCGCATCGAGGCGTGCATCGCGGCTTCCAGCGGCGCCAGGGTGGCGTTGTCCTCGATGAAGTCGCCCAGCTGCGAATCGCCGTCCTCGCCCATCGGGGTTTCCATCGAAATCGGCTCTTTCGCGATCTTCATGATCTCGCGCACCTTCGATTCCGGCATCTCCATCTTGGCCGCCAGGGTCGCCATGTCCGGCTCGGTGCCGGTTTCCTGCATGATCTGGCGCGAGATGCGGTTCATCTTGTTGATCGTCTCGATCATGTGCACCGGCACGCGGATGGTGCGGGCCATGTCGGCGATCGAGCGGGTGATCGCCTGGCGGATCCACCAGGTCGCGTAGGTCGAGAACTTATAACCGCGGCGGTATTCGAACTTGTCGACCGCCTTCAGCAGGCCGATATTGCCTTCCTGGATCAGGTCGAGGAACTGCAGGCCGCGGTTGATGTACTTCTTCGCGATCGAGATCACCAGGCGCAGGTTGGCCACCGTCATTTCGCGCTTCGCGGTGCGGGCGCGCTTCTCGCCGGCCGCCATCTGCTTGTTGATCTTGCGGAGATCGGCCAGCGGCAGCGCCACGCGCGCCTGCAGGTCGATCATGCGGCGCTGCAGTTCCATGATCGCCGGGGCGTTACGCGACAGCACCGCGCTGTACGGATACGCGCAGTCGACTTCGCGCTGCACCCATTCGAGGTCCGTCTCGTTGCCCGGGAAAACCTTGATGAAGTGGGCGCGCGGCATGCCGCAGCGGTTCACGCAGATGTCCAGCACGGCGCGCTCGATCGAACGCACTTCGTCCATCTGGCCGCGCAGGGTGTCGCACAGCTTTTCGACGATCTTGGCGGTGAAGCGGATGCCCAGCAGCTGGGTCGAGATCACATCCTGGGCCGCGACGTACTGCAGCGAGCCGTAGCCGTGGGTCTTGAAGGCATGACCCATCTTGTCGAACTGCTTCTCGATGATGGCGAACTTTTCCAGCGCGGTCTTCTTCAGCGCGGCCAGCTGCTCGGCCGAGTAGCCGGCGGCGGCGCTGCCGCCGGCACCGCCTTCTTCCTCTTCCTCGTCCTCGATCTCTTCCTCTTCCTCGTCGTCCGGGGAGGCGGCGGCAGCAGCAGTCGCCACCGGCGCGGCGCCGCCCTCGTCCGGGCTCATCAGGCCGTCGACCACGTCATCGATCTTCAGCTCGTCGCTGGCGATCTTGTGCGACAGCGCGATGATTTCGGAGATCGTCACCGGGCAGGCGGAAATCGCCTGCACCATGTCCTTCAGGCCTTCTTCGATGCGCTTGGCGATCGCGATCTCGCCTTCGCGGGTCAGCAGCGACACGGCGCCCATTTCGCGCATGTACATGCGGACCGGATCGGTGGTGCGGCCGAAGTCGGAATCGACGGTCGACAGCGCGGTCGCGGCGGCGGCTTCGACTTCGTCTTCGCTGGTCGGGGTCACGACCGCGTCCGACAGCAGCATCATTTCCGCTTCCGGGGCGCGCTCGTAGACGGCGATGCCCATGTCGTTGAAGGTCGCGATGATGCCTTCGATCGCTTCCGGATCGATGATGTTTTCCGGCAGGTGGTCGTTGATCTCGGCATGGGTCAGGTAGCCGCGCTCCTTGCCCATATTGATCAGGTTCTTCAGTTGGGTGCGGCGCTTTTCCAGTTCCTCGCCCGAGAAGCCCTGCTCGGCGCCCAGCATGCCGGGGACACCCTTGGCCTTGCGCTCGCGCAGCTTCGATGCGGCCTTCATTTCGGCGCGCTCGACCGCGTTCAGCGCGGCGATCTCGTCGTTCTCCGGCATGAATTCGCTCGGCTTGCGGCCGCGGCGGCCCGGCACCTTCACGCCCGGCAGGGTGTAGCCCGAGGTGTCGATCGAGGCCAGCACGGCGGCGTCGGTGGTGGTGCTGACGCCGCTGGTCGCGGCCGGCGTGAGGGTGCGGGGGGTGCCGGTGGCGTCGCCGATGCGGCGGGTGCGGGTGCGGACCACGCGCGGGGCTTCCTCGACCATGGCGGCCGGCGCCGGCGCGGCGGCAGGGGCCGGGGTTTCAATGGCGGTCTCGGCGGCGGCTTTCAGGGCGGCCAGCTTCGAGGTGCGCTTGCGCACGATCACCGGCGGCGCTGCGGGCGCGGTCGGCATCGGCATCGGATCGGCTTCGTCGGTGGCGACCGCGGCGACCGGGGTGATCATCGGGGCCGCATCGGCGACCGGGGCGGCGTCGAGCGCCGGCGCGGCCTCGTGCACGCTGTCGGCCACCACTTCCGCGGCGGCCTCGCCCGCGGCGACGGCCTCATCGAACTGCTCCGGCTGAAGTTGCGCGACCTGGGCGTGCGCGGCGGTATCGGCCGCGGCGGCTTGCTCGGCCTGGACCGCTTTCAGCGAAGCCAGGCGGGAACGCGTCTTCACCACCGTCACCTTGGCCGCCGCTTCCGTTTCGAGGAAGTAGGAGGTCGCGGTTTTCGGCACCGACAGCTGCGCCGTGCTCTTCGCCGGCGCCTTCTTCGCTGTCAGTGTCAATGTCTTGGCGGTGTTTTTCATAATAAGCATTCTCCAGTCGAGGCGGGATGCGCGCCTGCGAAGTCAATAAGCCACCTGGTCCGCTTGCGGACCTGCGGGCAAGGAATAACGGGATGGCCCTAACTAAGGGCAGAAGGGCCGGAAATCAAGCACAAACGACTGCGCCTGCCGGGAGACGGTCGAGGCGGCCTGGAGAGGCGGCATCGGGACGCGCGGACGGGTGGCAGGAGCAGCTCGGAATCTGGTTGAAATCGCGGATTAGCATGTCGGAACGAAAAAAAGCCCGTCAAGGAACGGGCTTGAGCTATTTTCCCAAGAGAGAAATAGAGGAGACAGGCATATTATGCACCACGGAAACATCTAGCGATAATTGAAATATCCGATAAGGGATATAACGAATCCGCATAGTGGCGCTGCGTTCTCCGACCCCCTGGCCGGTCTGCGTCGGCGCAAGCCCTACGCAAGGAAAGGGGCGGATCATACACGATTTCTTGCCGCCGCGCCCGCCGCACACCAAGGAAATCACGGTCGACCGGCGCGGACGACGAACCCTTACACAGCTCAGCGGCACACGAGCCGTCTTGCATGCTATCCTTCCGCTTCCTGTTCTTACCATGAAGTCAATGAATACGATTAGTTCTGTCGCCGAATCCTCCGAGGCCAACGAAACCAACGCCGCCAACGCCACGCCGGAACCCGCGGCTACCCCGGGCGGCGACCACGCTGTGCCGGCGTCCGCCGATGACACCGCGGAGGCTGCAGGCGCTCCGGCTGCCGGCACGCCGGCCGCGGAATCGCCGCGCGCCCTGCTCAAGCAGCTGCAGCAGCAGTTTGTGGCCTTCCGCAACTGCCTGCCGCTCGAGATCGGTGTCGATAAGCAATTGCTATCGCGCATGCCGAGCCTGAACCGCAAGCTGATGCGCGCCGCGCTGGGCATCCATACGGGTTCGATGCGTTATCTGCGCGCCATGGAAAAAGCCACCGTCCGCTACGACCTGGACGGCAAGCCGGGCGCCGAAGTGACCGACACCCATCGCCAGCACGCCAAGGAATTGTTGCAGCAGCGCTTCAAAAAAGAAGCCGAGCGGAAGAAAGCCGAGCGCGACGCCGCCGCCCAACTCGAGGCCGACCGCAAGCGCCAGGAGAAGCTGGAACAGCTCGCCTCCAAGTTTTCGCGCAAGTGAGCAGCCGATACTGATCATATGAGCGAGACCGCACCAGTCGCCGAGGAAACCCTGCCGCCTTACCACGGCATCGCCCTGTCCGACGTGCGCCTGGTGCGTTCCGGTGCGGATGCCGACAGCGCCCTCGCGGCGCTGCTGGCGGCGGACAGCATCGGCTTCGACACCGAGTCGAAGCCGACGTTCCAGAAAGGCGAAGTGTCGACCGGGCCGCATCTGGTGCAGCTCGCCACCGACAGCCACGCCTATCTGTTCCAGGTCGGCGCCGGCGCGGCCGCTGCGCCCGGCGCGGCGCACCTGGTCGAGGTATTGCGTGCGGTGCTCGAAGCGCCGACGATCGTGAAGGTCGGCTTCGGCCTCGGCGACGACCTGCGCCGCCTGCGCGCCAAGCTCGGCATCGAGACCCGCAACGTGATCGACCTCGCCACCGCCCTGCGCGATGTCGAGAGGCGCGAACGCAATGCCTGGGGCGCGAAGACGGCCGTGGCGCGCT
The DNA here is from genome assembly GCF_001412595.2 of Massilia sp. WG5. Taxonomy (NCBI): domain Bacteria; kingdom Pseudomonadati; phylum Pseudomonadota; class Betaproteobacteria; order Burkholderiales; family Oxalobacteraceae; genus Massilia; species Massilia sp. WG5. The sequence goes on along the minus strand of NZ_CP012640.2, from coordinate 5,445,397 downwards.
TCTTCGGCCAGCGCCTGCAGAAATCGCGCCGCATCACGACCACCAACTGGGCGCTGCCGCGCCTGTCCGAACAGCAGATCCAGTACGCGGCCGACGACGCCCACGTGGCCCTGCGCATCTACCGCCACTGGCACCAGCACTTCCCGGCCGCCGCCGCCAATGCCGCCCGGCTTGCCGCACGCGCCGCCGCCCAGTCCAGGGCCCTGGCCCAGCCATCGGCCTGAATGCACCGGCCGCCTATAATGGCGGCATGAAGCGTTTTTTCCTGTCCATCCTCCTGCCCGGCTCCCTGCTGGTCCTCCCAGGCTGCACCCCTTCCGGCACCGATGCCGCCACCGGCGAACGCGTGTTCAAGCAATGCGCCTCCTGCCACCAGGTGGGCGTCAACGCCCGCGCAAGTTTCGGCCCGCAGCTGAACGGCCTGTTCGGGCGCCGCGCCGGCTCCACGCCCGACTTCGCCTATTCGGAGGCCATGAAAGCCTCCGGCATCGTCTGGGACGAGCGCACCCTGGCCGCCTTCCTGCGCGATCCCGGCAAGCTGGTGCCGGGCACGAAGATGCGCTTCTGGGGCCTCGGCGACGACAACGAGATCAAGGCCCTGCAAGCCTATCTGCGCACCTTCCAGCAGGCGGCGCCGCCCGCGGCCCGCTGAATCTTGCCCAAATAAAAATATTGTCGGCCAGGCAGGGTATGATGTGGAGATGGAATCCATCATGCGAAGCATATCCTCTTCCCTGGGTGTCCTCTGCGGCTGGGCATGGCTCACCTGCGCCGCGGCCCAGCCGACCCAGCCGCAGCGCGTTCCCGGCAGCCTGGAAGCGCGCCTGGCCCCCTGCATCGCCTGCCACGGCAGCGCTTCGGCGCCCCCTGCCGCCCTCAAGCCCGGCAGCGAGCGCCAGTATTTCCCGCGCATCGCCGGCAAACCGGCAGGCTATCTCTACAACCAGCTGATCAATTTCCGTGACGGCCGGCGCCAGTATCCGCTGATGACCTGGATGGTGCAGCACCTGTCGGACGATTACCTGCACGAGATCGCGGACTATTTTTCGGCCCAGCACCTGCCGGCGCCCGTGCTCGACCGCGCGGCCCTGCCGGCCGCCGAGCTGGAGCGCGGGCGCCAGCTGGTCCTGCATGGCGACAAGGCCCTGAACGTGCCGGCCTGCATCGCCTGCCACGGCGAGCGCCTGGGCGGCGCGCTGCCGGCCATCCCCGGCCTGGTCGGCCTGCCGCGCGACTACATCAACGCCCAGTTCGGCGCCTGGCGCAACGGCAGCCGGCATGCGCTCGCGCCCGACTGCATGGGAACCATCGCCTCACGCCTCAGCCTGGCCGACGTGTCGGCAGTGTCCGCCTGGCTCGCCAGCGAACCGCTGCCGGCCGGCGCCGCCCCGGCGCAAGCCGTCGCGCGGCCCCTGCCGCTGGCTTGCGGCAGCGCACCGGAGCAGCGGCCATGACGCCCGTCCCGCGTCGCGTCCTGATGGCGCTCGGGGCCCTGCTCGTCCTCGCCCTGACCGCCGTGCTGCTGGCCTGGCCGCGCGCCGAATTCATCCCCTCCCGCTCGCCGCAGGCCTGGGCGCCGAGCGCGCAGAACATCGCGCGCGGCGCCTACCTCGCGCGCGCCGGCGATTGCGCCGCCTGCCATACGGCGCGCGGCGGCATCGCCTACGCCGGCGGACGCGCGGTCGACACGCCTTTCGGCCGGGTGGTGGCGCCGAACCTCACGCCGGACCATGAAACCGGCCTCGGCGCCTGGACCGCCGACGATTTCTGGAACGCCCTGCACAACGGCGTCGGCAAGGACGGCCGCCTGCTCTACCCTGCCTTCCCCTATCCGAATTACACGAAGGTGACGCGCGAGGACGCCGACGCCCTGTTCGCCTGGCTGCGCAGCCTGCCGCCGGCGCGCCAGCCACGCCAGCCGCACCAGCTGCGCTTCCCCTACGACAGCCAGGCGGCGCTGGCGGCCTGGCGCCTGCTGTATTTCAAGCCGGGCGTCTACAGCCAGGCGCCGGCGCGCGGCGCGGACTGGAACCGCGGCGCTTACCTGGTCGAGGGCCTTGGCCACTGCAGCGCCTGCCACAGTCCGCGCAACGGCCTCGGGGCGAGCGGCCAGGGACTGCACGGCGGCCTGATTCCGGTGCTGGGCTGGTACGCGCCTTCGCTGGCATCGCAGGACCCGCATCTTGCGCAGCTGCTGCACACCGGCGTCTCGCCGCAGGGCGCGGTGTTCGGGCCGATGGCGGAGGTGGTCGGGCAAAGCCTGCAGTACCTGTCGGAGGGCGACGTCGGCGCGATGTCGGTGTATTTGACATCCCTGCCCACCGATGGCGCCGGGCGCGCGCCGGCGGAGGCGCCGCCGGAAGCCCTGATGAAGCTCGGCGAACGGCTGTATGGCCAGCACTGCGCCGACTGCCACGGCAAGGACGGGCGCGGCGCCGCCGACAAGGATGGCGGCCCGGCCTGGCCGCCGCTGGCCGGCAACCGGACCCTGCAGCAGCCGGAAGCGGTGAATGCGATCCGCATCGTCCTGAACGGCGGTTTCGCGCCGGCCACCGCGGGCAATCCCCGCCCCTACGGCATGCCGCCCTACAGTCCGGTGCTGAACGACGCCGAGGTAGCGGCGGTGCTCAGCTATGTCCGCGCCAGCTGGGGCAATGCGGCGCGGATGGTGACGCCGGCAGAGGTCAATGGCTTGCGTGCGGTGCCGCTGGACTAAGAATAATACTGTCGGGAATTTTTACACTTGTGCAAGTGTATTGCTGGAAACGGAGAGCGCAGTTACTCAAAAATAAGGAAAAAGACTGCAAATACAGACACTTACGCCAACTCACATTCTTCTGGCATAAAACTTGCTCATAGTCTAGCTTGGGTTCTTGATATTAACTAACAGCCACACCATGAAAAAAATTCTTATTACCTTGGCAACCGCCTTCGCCAGCTTCGGCGCTTCCGCCGCACCGGCGCCGGTATTGCCGGCTGGCCCGATTTACCTGCAGTTCGTCGGCCAGGAACAAATTGCCGTCGGTGGTGCTCACACCTATGGCAGCAGCGAAATCAACTGGGGCGTGTTCGTTGTGAACACCATGGCGGCCGGCAAAGTAGGCACGCCGAACGATTCCATTGACCAGAACACGCTCAACAGCGCCTTCTTCACGAACCAGGTTGGCGGCCAGATCACCGGCATGTTCTATGGGATCGAAAAAGGCGGCGTTTCGGACAGCAATGCGTTTCCTGCAACGAGCGGCTACCTTGACCTGTACTGGCGCGACACGAGCAAAGTGGCTGCAACCGCCATCGATAAAAGCATGCCTGTGGCCGGCGTTCGTTGCGGTTACAGCTGCGCGAACGGCTTTACCACCGATAGCGTTCTCCTCGCCCACCTGTATTTCGATACCGGCATGGATGACTCCAACGACAAGAACACTGTCGTAGGCAGCTCGGTGCCGACCACCCAAAAAGGCTTCAAGGGTTTCGCCAGCTCCTATCTGTCGGTTGACATGACCCAGGAAGGCCTGTGGAGCGAGCAATTGAACGCGAACTGGTTCACGACCGGTACCGGCAATGCCGATCTTCGCATCGACAACGTCTATTCGAACAATGCTAACTGGAATGGCGGTGCGGGCATCCTGGGCGCGCAGGTCACTTCCGGCGCCGGCCAGACCTACGCCCTGCCGGAACCGGGCGCACTGTCGCTGATGGGCCTGGCGCTGGTCGGCATGGGCGCTGCACTGCGCCGCCGCTCGCGCAAGTAATCGGCAACTACGGCGCGCAAGAACTGCGCGTCCAAAAGAAAATCGCCGGCAGATGCCGGCGATTTTTTTATCGGCGCCTCCCGGCGCCGGCTTTCCTTGGAGCAGTTACACCATCTCCGCGAAGCCGATCCGGTCGGTGGTCGCCGCGCGCGCATCGTCGACGCCGACCTTGTGCGAGGCCAGCAGCCCTTCCAGCACGCTGTTCATCGTATGGCAGCCCGGTTCGCGGCCGGCGTTCATGTGCGCGCGGATGGCGCCCAGGTCGCCCTGCTCGATCATGCCGGCCACCGCCGGGCTGATGCTCAGGCATTCGGTGGCGAGGTGGTAGCGGTTGCCCTGCTTCGACGGCAGCAGGGCCTGGCACAGCACGCCGCGCAGGGCATGCGCCAGGGCCTGGCCCTGGGCTTCCGAATTCCCCAGCAGGCGCAGCATCTTCTGCAGGCCCAGCTCGGTCGAACGCGCATGCAGGGACGCCAGCACCAGCGGGCCCGATTCGGCCAGCGCCAGCGCTTCCTGGGCAGTCTGGGCGTCGCGGATCTCGCCGATCACGATCACGTCCGGACGCTCGCGCAGCGCATCCAGCGCGCCGAGGTAATAGCTGTCGACGTCGCCGTCGACGCCCACTTCGCGCTGGGTGATGATGCACTTGCGCTGGGGGATCAGGGTCTCGACCGGGTCTTCGATGGTGATGATGTGGCCCGAGCGCTGGCGGTTGATCTCGTCCAGGATCGAGGCGATGGTGGTCGACTTGCCCTGGCAGGTGTCGCCGATGATCAATACCAGGCCGCTGGTCATGCGCGCGAATTCCTGCTCGTCCGGATGGAGGCCGAGGCTGTCGAGCGCCAGCGGCTCCTTGGGGAAGCGGCGGATCACGCAGCCCAGGCGCTTCTTGCCCTGGAAGCTGAAACAGTTGGCGCGGATCCGCGCCGTGTGCAGGTCGATCGAACGGTCGAACGCGCGTTCCTGGATGCGCTCGGACCAGTTCGGTTCGATGACGTCGAAGAACTCTTCCAGTTCCTCCTTCGTGATCGGCGAATCCGTCACCGCCACCAGGCCCTTCGGCTGGCGCAGCATCAGCGGGCTGTTCTGGTGAATGATGATGTCCGAAAACACCAGCTTCGAGTTCAGCAGGTGCAGGATCTGCTCGACCAGGGTGCCGAACACCGGATGGTCTTCGTTTTCGATATACGAGAGGGTGGGAATCTGCGAGGACTGGTGGTATTCCATCGGGCGATCGATGATAAAAGTGGAAACTTGCGATGCATTAATTATAAAACCAGCGGCGCTCTAAAGTTCCACTTGGAAAGATATTTTTTCTTGTGAAAAACTTGCAACATCTCAGCGCTGCAGCGCCGACCGCTCCGCCTATCTGCATTCTGGCGCGCCGCCCCTGCAGTTCGTCGCAAAGCCCCCGCACGCCCGGGCCGGCCTGCCTACAATGCACTCATCGATCATCGACAACAAGAATCAAGGAGAACGCACCATGAGCACGACGACCCCGAACCCGCGCCGCCGCCTGCTGGCCGCCTGCACCCTCGCCTGCGCGGCCGCGGCCATGACGGCCCCGGCCATGGCCTTCGACTGGAGCGTCGGCCGCAGCGAACAGGTGCAGGGCAACGGCAACATCAAGCGCCAGGCGCGCGAGGTCGGCCACTTCAACGGCGTGGCCTTCTCGCTGCCGGGCCAGGTCGAGATCCGCACCGGCAACAGCGAAGGCCTCACCATCGAGACCGACGACAACCTGCTGCCGCTGATCGAGACCGTGGTCGAGGACGGCACCCTGAAGATCCGCAACAAGAACAAGGTCAACATCAAGACCCGGACCCTGAAGATCGTGGTGCAGGCGCGCGAAGTGGACCGCCTGGCGCTGGCCGGCTCCGGCAGCATCGATGCCGACCGCGTCGCCGGTTCGCGCCTGAAGTTCGATGTCGGCGGTTCCGGCAACATCAAGGTGCGCAAGGCCGAGGGCGAATCGATCAGCGTGAACCTGGGCGGCAGCGGCGACCTGAAGGTAGAGGAAGGCGCGGCGCGCAGCCTGTCGGCCTCGATCGGCGGCTCGGGCACCGTCGACATGGCGCGCGTGCGCCTGGAGAAGGCCAGCGTGACGGTGGCCGGCTCGGGCGACGCGACCCTGTGGGTACGCGACAGCCTGAGCATGACGGTGGCCGGCTCCGGCGACGTCAATTACTACGGCGATCCGCAGGTCAGCAAGTCGGTGGTCGGCTCCGGCAACGCCAAGCGCCTGGGCGCCGCCCCGCGCTGAGCGTCGGGTGGGCTCGGCGTGCCCACCCTACCGCGCGGTGTAGGTCAGCGGCTTGACCGGGACCGTCAGCGCGACGTTCTCGCGCTTGCCGTCGGCGTCCTGCACCACCAGGGTCAGCGGCACCTGCTCGCCCTCCTTCAGCTGGTGCTTCAGTTCGAACAGCATCACGTGATAGCCGCCCGAGGCCAGGTTGACGGTCTGGCCGGCAGGCAGGTCGATGGCGTCGACGGCGCGCATGCGCATGGTCTGGCCTTCCATCGCCATCTGGTGCAGTTCGACCCGGCCGGCGACCGGGCTCTTCACGTCGACCAGTTTCGCCGGCTTCGCGGACTTCAGCTGCATGAAGGCGCCGGCCACCTTTGCCTGGGGCACGGTGGCGCGGATCCACGGATCGCTGACGCTGACCTGGGCCAGCGCCGGGACGGCAACGAGGCCGGCCAGCGCCAGCGCGAGAAGATGACGGTTCATGATTCCCCCTTCTGGTTAATACGAGCGTTCGGCCAGCAGCGTCTCGCGTTCGACCTGCACCGTGTCCGTGCCGTCGGTCAGCCAGACCTGGCCGTCCTGGATCGTGCACTGGATCTGCATGTTGCGCTTGCACATGCGTTCGAGCGCGGCGCTGGACTCGGCCGCGACGTTCACGATCGTGATGTTGCGGGCGCGGTCGATCTGCTTGGCGATCTGCTTGAACCAGATGTGGCTGACCGCGCTGTAGCTGTAGACCACCACGTGCTCGGAACGGCCGCTGGCCTTCATCAGGCGGCGTTCGTCGGGCTGGCCGACCTCGATCCAGGTGTCGATGGCCCCGGTCAGGTCCTTCAGCCACAGGGCCGGCTCCTCGACGTCGAACAGGTCCTTGCCGAAGGCCAGCGCCTCGTCGGCGTGCAGGGCGAAGGCGAGCAGGCGGATCATCAAGCGCTCGTCGGTTTCGGAAGGATGGCGCGCGATGGTGAGCGCGTGCTCCTGGTAGTAATTGCGGTCCATGTCCGCGATGTTCAGGTCTGCCTTGTAGATCGTTGCTTTCAGGGCCATCTGGTTCTTCTGCTTTCTGATTGTCCGGTGCTTCAGCTGAACACGACGGTCTTGTCGCCGTTCAGCAGGATGCGGTGTTCCACGAACCACTTGACCGCGCGCGCCAGCACCACGCTTTCGACGTCGCGTCCGATCGCCGTCAGCGCCTCGACGCCCATGGCGTGGTCGACCCGCTCGACGTCCTGCTCGATGATCGGGCCTTCGTCCAGGTCGCCGGTGACGAAGTGGGCGGTGGCGCCGATCAGCTTGACGCCGCGCCGGTGCGCCTGGGCATACGGACGCGCGCCCTTGAAGCTCGGCAGGAAGGAGTGGTGAATATTGATCGCCCTGCCCTTCAAGGCCTCGCACAATCCCGGCGACAGGATCTGCATGTAGCGCGCCAGCACGACCAGGTCGATCTGGTGCCGGTCCAGCAGCTCGATGATGCGGCTTTCCTGCGCCAGCTTGTCGGCGTCGCTGGCGCCGGCTTCGAGCGGCAAGTGGTGAAAGGGGATATTGTAACTGGCCGCGAGCTGGTAGAACTCCATGTGGTTCGAAACGATGGCCGGAATTTCCACCGGCAGCAGGCCGCTGCGGTAGCGGAACAGCAGGTCGTTCAGGCAGTGGCCGATCTTCGAGACCATGATCAGCACGCGCGGCTTGCGCGCCGCGTCGTGCAGCTGGCCGGACGCGCCCAGGTGGGCGCAGAGGACGTCGAAGCCGGCGCGCAGGGTGGCGTCCGACACGTTCGGCTCTTCCAGCGCAAAGTGGATGCGCATGAAGAACAGCTTCGATTCCGCGTCGCCGAACTGGTCGGAGTCGATGATGTTGCAGCCGTGCTCGGCCAGGAAGCCGGAAACGCGCAGGACGATGCCGCGCTGGTCCAGGCAGGACAGGGTCAGGATGTATTCGGGGTGCGTCATGGGAATCGCCGATGATGAATGGATGAGGATGCCATGGGCATTGTCGCACGCCTTGCATCTTCAGCACGTCCGCAACAGCTTTTCCGCCTTCCGCTATAGTTGAACGATCGTTCACTTTTATGAAAGGAATGCCATGACCGACGCCGTCCAGACCAACCAGCAATTCCGCCTCGCTTCCCGCCCCGTCGGCCTGCCGACGAAGGACAACTGGCAGCTCGCCGAGGAACCGCTTGCGCCGCTGGAGGAAGGCCAGGTGCGCGTGAAGCTGCTGTACCTGTCGCTCGACCCCGCCATGCGCGGCTGGATGAACGAAGGGAAGTCGTATATCCGTCCGGTGGCGATCGGCGAGACGATGCGCGCCGGCGCGGTCGGCCGGGTGGTGGAATCGAGATCAAAGCGCTTTGCCGTGGGCGAGCACGTCAGCGGCGCCTTCGGCGTGCAGCGCTTCTGGACCGGTCCGGCCGACGACAAGGGCGGCCTGGTGAAGATCGACCCGGCGCTGGCGCCCCTGCCCGCCTGGCTGAACGTACTCGGCATGCCGGGCATGACCGCGTATTTCGGCCTGCTCGACATCGGCCAGCCGAAGGCCGGCGAGACGGTGCTGGTGTCGGCCGCCGCCGGCGCGGTCGGGGCGACGGTCGGCCAGATCGCCAAACACCTTGGCTGCCGCGTGGTGGGCATCGCGGGCGGCGCCGACAAATGCCGCTTCGTGGTCGAGGAATTCGGCTTCGACGCCTGCATCGACTACAAGGAAGGCCCCATCGGGCCGGGCCTGAAGCAGCACTGCCCGGACGGCGTCGACGTCTATTTCGACAACGTCGGCGGCGAGATCCTGGACGCCGTCCTCACCCGCATCAACATGAAGGCGCGCATCGTGATCTGCGGCGCGATCTCGCAGTACAACAACACGACGAAGGTAGCCGGCCCGGCCAACTACCTGTCCCTGCTGGTGAACCGTGCGCGCATGGAGGGCATGGTGGTGTTCGATTTCGCACACCGCTATCCGGAAGGCGTGGCGCGACTGGCGCAGTGGCTGCGCGAGGGCAGCATCAAGCACCGCGAGCACGTGGTCGAGGGTTTCGAGAACTTCCCTGCCGCGCTGCTGATGCTGTTCGAAGGGAAGAACTTCGGCAAGCTGGTGCTGAAAATCGCCGACGACTGAGCGGTGGGCCGCGCCGCGCGGGCGGCCAGCGCAATCGAGTTTCACGTCAGCCGGAACTATCGCATCCCCTGCGTCTCTAATCGCACGAGCGCATCCATGACGCTCTCGGGTTTGATTGTTCACCGACAGGCACAAGGAGATCGATATGGCGACAAGCAAGGAAGGCGGCAAGAGCGCGAGCTCGGGCGGCAACGAGCAGAAAAGCCAGCCTGCCAAGCGCGGTTTCGCTGCGATGGACCAGAACCAGCAGCGTCAAATCGCCAGCAAGGGCGGCCAGGCCGCCCACCAGAAGGGAACGGCGCACGAATTCGATTCGGAGGAAGCGCGCCGCGCAGGCCAGAAAGGCGGGGAAGTGGTCAGCCGCAACCGCGCCCACATGGCAGACATCGGTCGCAAAGGCGGGGAAAGCCGGCAATCGGCCAACCGCGCCGCGGCTGCCGCCAAGGGGGGCAACCGCCAGGGCGGCAAGCCGGAATAAGATAAGGAACGCGGCTTCGCCAGGCTCCTTACCTGACCAGGAATGATGGCCGCCATCATTCCAATACCGGCGACTCGCTGCCGGCTCCCTCACCCGTTGCGCACTCCGCCAGAACGCATCCTGTGCCGGAGTGCGCATCCTCACCGCCCCCCACTCAATGGGCAGGAGGATCTCCGCGGTCGACGCCCCGGCCATCGATTACCGTCCCCAGTTGGACCTCGAGCGTCTTGCGCACCAGTTCGGCCAGCGTGCTGACGCCCATCTTCTCCATCGCCCGCGCCCGGTGCACCTTGATGGTCTTTTCGGTGATCCCGAGATCGGCGGCGATCTGCTTGTTCAGGCGGCCCGTCACCACGTGGTCGAGCACCTCATGCTCGCGCGGCGTCAGCGAGGCCAGGCGCCCGCGCACCATCTGCAGCTCCTGCAGCACCTTCCGGTCGTATTCGTCCTTGGCCAGCGCGCTGCGCACCGCCGCCAGGAAGCTTTCGTCATCGAAGGGCTTGACCAGGAAGTCGACCGCCCCGGCCTTCATCGCATGCACGCTGGTGGCGATGTCGCCATACGCCGTCATCAGCACGACCGCACGCACGTTCCCGAGCGCGCACAGGGTCCGCTGCAGCGTCAGCCCGTCCAGGCCGGGCAGGCACAGGTCGGCGACCACGCAGCCGGTCCTGCCCGGGTCGTGCGCGCGCAGGAACTCCTCGGCCGAGGGAAAAGCCTGCACCATAAGGCCTTCCGCTTCCAGGAGCCGCTGCAGCGCGCGCAGCAGGCAGGGTTCGTCGTCGATCAGGTACACCATCGCTTGCTCATTCATGTTGCGTCTCCCCACACATCGGCAGCGTGATACGGAACACCGCGCCGCCCTCGGCCCGGTTGATGGCTTCGATGCGGCCGCCATGCGCCGCCACGATCTCGCGCGAGACCGACAGGCCGACGCCGAGGCCTTGCTGTTTTGTCGTGAAAAAGGAATCGAAGATGCGTTCCAGCAGCCCGTGTGCGATGCCGGAACCGTTGTCGGTGACCGTCAGGCTGGCCTGTGCCCCCGGTCCCGCGGCGGTGGCGACGGCCAGCCGGCGCGCGCCGGGCGGGTTGGCATCCATCGCGTCGCAGGCGTTGAGGATCAGGTTCAGCAGCACCTGCTGCAACTGGATGGCATCGCCGCGCAGCGGCACCGTGTGCGGATCGAGCGCCAGCGCCAGCCGCACCCCATGCGCGGCCAGGCTGGAGCGCGCCAGCGCCAGGGCCTCGCGCGCCACCGCATTCAGGTCGACCGGCAGGCGCTGGGTGTCGCGCCGCAGGAACAGCGCGCGCATGCGCTGGATGACGCTGATGGCGCGCTGGCTCGCCTCGACAATGTCGCCGAAGACGTCGTCCAGCCGTCCCGGCGCGGCGGCCTGGCCCCTGAGGCGGCGCCGGCCGGCCTGGGCGTTGGCCAGGATCGCGGCCAGCGGCTGGTTCAGTTCGTGCACCAGCGCGGCATTCAGTTCGCCCAGCAGGCCGACCCGCGCCAGGTGGATCAACTGCTCCCGCTGCACCCGCAATTCGCGCTCGCGGCGGCGCCCGGAAGCGATGCCCTGGACCATGACCAGACGGCCGCGGCGCCTGCCCCGCAAGCGCACCCAGCGAATCCGTGCCCTGGTCGGGATCGAACCGAGCGCCATACGATAGCTCCTCGCGGGACGTCATCATCGGGCCATTCTAGGCTGGGTCGTCGTCGCGATGACCGGGACATCGGGGCGATTTGAGATTTCACAAAGACTATGCACGTTGATGGCACTACAAGGCCCGAGATCGTGTACCCCGAAAGGCCAATGGGGGCCGGCGTTCAAGTTCTATAGACTGAAGACTGACAGCGCGGCCGTCGGCGCACGCCCCGGCCGGCACCGATCCCTTTCTTGCCCAGGAGGTTCACCATGCTGACAACGACTGCCCGCCCGGCCGGCCTGCTCCTTACCTGCCTGGGCCTGATGCTCGGCGGCTGCGCGTCCACCGGCACGCCCGACGAGGCGCGTTCCACCGCCGACGCCTCGCAAGCCACGCTCAAGCGCTTCGCGCAGGACCCGGACATGGGCTGGCTGCACCAGAACCTGCCGCGCGCCAAGGCCATCCTGGTCAGTCCGCGCATCCTGCAGGCCGGCTTCATCGTCGGCGGCTCCGGCGGCAATGCCGTCCTGCAGGCGCGCTCGACGGGCGGCCCGGGCTGGACCGGCCCCGCCTTCTACAAGCTCGGCACCGGCAGCATCGGCCTGCAGATCGGCGCCGAGTCCGCCGAGATGGTCGCGCTGGTGATGACCGAAAAGGCGATGAACTCCTTCCTGTCCTCCGGCTTCAAGCTGGGCGGCGACGTCAGCGTGGCCGCCGGTCCGGTCGGCGCCGGCACCGGGGCCCCGATCACCGCCGACATGGTGGTGTTCGTGCGTACCAAGGGCCTGTATGCCGGCCTGAACATGAGCGGCACCGTGGTCTCGATCGACGACAAGGCCAACCAGGCGTTCTACGGCCGCCAGGTCACGCCGGTCGACATCCTGGTCAAGCACTCGGCGAACAATGCGAGCGGCGAAGCGCTCGCCCACGAGCTGGCGCGCACGGCCGCGGGCGCCGGGCGCTAGGCGCTCAGCCAGGGGGAGTCGTCTTGCGGCCGGGCGAAGACCCGGCGTCCGGCGGCGGCTGGATGCGCAGCGCCGGTCCCGGATCGGCGCCAGGGCGCTGGGGCGTGCCGCCGGCCACCGTGGAGGGCGGGGCCGGGCCCGGCATCGCCGCGGACGGCATGCCGCTCTTCACGCTGACCCAGTCGCGCAGCACCGCGTGCGCCACGGCGAGCAGGGTCGGCCCGACGAACACCCCGAGCAGGCCGAAGGCCGCCGCCCCGCCCAGCACGCCGAGCATGATCAGGATGAAGGGCACATGGCTGCTCCTGCCGATGATGATGGGCTTGAGCACATTGTCGATCGACAGGCCGACCGCCAGCGTCCACACGACCAGGAACACCGCCCATCCGCCTGCGCCCTGCTGCACCAGCCAGATGGCGCCCGGGATGATGACCAGCAGGGGGCCGCCCGGGATCACCGCGAGGAAGAAGGTGAGCAGACCGAGCAGCACCGGCGAAGGCAGGCCGGCGATCCAGTACCCGACCGCGCACAGCACCGCCTGGGCCAGCGAGGTGCCGAGGATGCCGTAGACCACGCCCTTGACGGTGCCGCCGATCAGGGCCAGCAGCACCGGCGCCTGGGTGCCGGCGATGCGCCGCATCGCACCCTGCAGGGCGCCGCCGAGGCTCTCGCCGCTCAGGTAGAAGAAGGCCGCGAACAGCACCGACAGGATCAGCAGTCCGATGCCCTGCACCACCGACAGCGCGGCGCCGAGCACTGCGCCGAAGAAGGGCGCGGCCAGTTGCCGGATCCGCACCAACACCTCCGGATTGCGTGTGGCGACCGCTTCCCAGGCGTCTTCCAGGCGCGGCCCGACCAGCGGCAGCTGGATGACCCAGTTCGGCAAGGTCGGCATGCCGGAACCCAGCCTGGCCTGCACGGCGAGGACCAGCTCGGGCACCCGGGTTGCGAAGGCGGTGCCCGCGTACACGACCGGTCCGATCAGCAGGACCAGGATCGCCAGCATGATCAGCACCGCCGCGATCGCGCGCCGCCCGCCGAGCGCGCCGGCCAGCCGCAGGTAGGGGCGATAGGTCGAAAAGGCGAGGATCGCCCCCCACAACAGGGCGGTCACGAAGGGCGCGACCACGATCAGGGCCCCGCCTACCAGCACCACCAGCGCCAGCACGCCGGTCAGCTGTTCCATCAGTCGATCGAATTTCACGGGCCTCCCCTCGTCCACCGGCGTCTTGGCACACGCGGAACATTGTCGTGGGGGCCAGCACCGATGCAAATTGGACCTAAGACCAAGGGCAAGCTTGATTACGGAAGGCCCAGGAACAGGTAGAGACTGCGATGCCCGCCCTTTGCATAGCCGGCGCCCAGGTAGAGCGGGCCGAGCGGGGTTTCGCCGCCGAGGTAGACGGCGCCGGCCTGTTGCCAGCCCTCCAGGCCGGTCTCGGTGAAGCGGTCGCGCACCCTGCCCGTCTCCAGCGACGCGCCGAGCCGCAGGTCGCCGCGCAGGCCCAGCGGCATGCGTCCGATCACCCGCTCGCCGCGGACGCTGGCGAAGCGGATGTCGCCGGCCAGGATCTGGTCGCGCGTAAAACCGGACAGGCGCAGGAAACCGCCGAGGGCGCCGGCGTCGCCGAGCGGCAGCCGCCCTTTCGGCGAGCCCAGGTAGCTAAAGCGTCCGTTGATCACATAGGGTCCCCACGACCTGGCGGCGCGCAGGTCGGCGCTCAGCCGGGTGTAATCCCTGTCCTTGGGATCGAACCAGGCGATGTTGCCGTACCAGCCGGTGGTGGGAAAGAAGGGCTGGTCGAACTGGTCGAACTCGAGCAGTGCCTGCCAGCCCTTCAGCGTGGCCTCGCCGGTCGGCAGCGTGGGCGCGCCCGTTTCGACCGAGGTATCGAGCTTGCGGACCAGCCAGCCGAGGCGCAGCGCGCCGAGCACGCCGACATTCGCGCCGAGATTGACGAAGGCCCGCTTCTGCCGGACCAGGTACTCGGCGATCCGGTGGTCGTTCTGGTAGAGGTTGAGGCGCTCGCGGCTGATGCCGAGCGCCGGCTCGACGAACCACCGCTGGCGCGCCTCCAGCGGCTGGTAGAACTCGGTGTACAGGTCCGAGCGCTCGCCCACCTGGAAGCCGGACAGCCATTCGGCGCCGAGCGAGTTCAGCCATTTGCGGTGATAGGCGGCGCGGAAGGCGAACTCGGTCTCCTTGTCGTCGGCCTCGATGAAGACGCCCGAGCGGATGTAGTCCGGCCCCCAGCTTTTCTCGGTGACGAGGATGCGCAGGATGGTGCGCCCCCCCCTCCTCCTCCAGCCGGTAGTCGACGTTCTCGACGTCGCCGTCGCCGTAGATCCGCGCCAGGTCGCGCTGGAGCCGGAGCGGATCGAAGCGCTGGCCGGGACGGATGCGGATATGGCGCATGACGAATGCCGGATTGACCCGCTTCAGGCCGCTGATCCGCACCTCGTCCACGCGCGGATTCGGCGACGACGGCGTCCTCAGCCTGTCCGCCCAGGCCGCGTACCGGTCCGGCGGCAGCGAATAGCGCGCCAGCGCCGCCGCCTGCGCCTCGGCGGCCTGGCGCCCGCTTTCGGCGCCGGCGCGGAATTCGTTGAAATCGGCCGCCGTGACGCCCGCCAGCGCGGGCTTGATGTAGATGTCGCCGGGCTTGAGCATGGCGCGCGAGCGCTCGGCGTTCTGCTCGGTCAGCACGCCGATGGTCTGGCCGGTGATCGCGCGCAGGGTCGTCACGTCTTCCGGTTTCGCGAGCGGCGAGCCGACGTCGACCGCGATCACGACATCGGGATGGCAGGCGGCGATGACCTCGTCGACCGGCAAGTTGTCGACCAGCCCGCCATCGACCAGGAAGCGGCCCCGGTAAGGTACCGGCGCCAGCAGCGCCGGCACCGACATGCTGGCCCGCATCGCGGCCGACAGTTCGCCGCGGCGGAACACGAGCTTCTCGCCGGTGCCGATGTCGGTCGCCACGATGGCCAGCGGCAGCGGCAGGTCTTCGATCGCGCGCGCGCCGCGGTCGGCGCCGACCAGGGTGTTGAAGAACAGCTTGATCTTCTGTCCGCCGACCACGCCGTGGGCCGCGCGGATGCCGTCGTTGGTGACGCCGAATTCCAGGCCCGGGTAATAGCTTTGCGACAGCAGGCGCTCGCGGTAATTCGTTTCCGCGTGCGAGGGATTGTCGTCGAACAGGTCGCGCCAGTCGACCCCGGCCAGGCGCTGGCGCATGGCGGCGGGGCCGACGCCGCTGGCCCAGGCCCCGGCAATCAGCGCCCCCATGCTGGTGCCGGCCACGCAATCGACCGGCACGCGCAGGCGTTCCAGCACCTCGAGCACGCCGATGTGGGCGGTGCCGCGCGCGCCGCCGCCGCCCAGCACCAGGCCGATGCGGGGACGGCTTGCCGGCGCGGGCGAAGCGGGCTGCGCAGGCGCTGCGGCAGATGCGGCGGCGAGCAAGAGCGCAAACAAGAGCGCCAGCGGACCTCGGAGTGGTGACATCGGTTTCATCGGGTGAGCTTGATCGACAGCGCTAATGTAATGGCCGCTCGCCGCTCGCACGATTCAGCTTCCGGTCCGGCTGAGCCATATCAATCGGCCCCGCAACTTGCAAATTCGTGGGACCAAAGGACAATAGCCGGCGCGCCCGTACCGTCCCAGAGTATTGGTGAGGCGCCGTCCGTCGGCGCACGCCCCACGATCAGGGAGGTCGGCAATGCGTACCATGAAAACCATCGCCCTCGGCGCGATGCTGGCGGCACTCTCCGTGGGCGCGGCCCAGCAGCGTCCGATCGCCTACCCGGCCAAGGGTCAGAGCCAGGCGAAGCAGGACAAGGACGACGGCGAATGCCATGTCTGGGCCAGGAACAAGACGGGGGTCGACCCGGCGGCCGCGGCATCCACGCCGCCGCAGGAAACCGGACCGGCGGTGGGCGGCGGCGAGCGCATGCGCGGCGCGGCGCGCGGTGCGCTGGGCGGGGCCGCGATCGGCGCGATCGCCGGCGATACCGGCAAGGGCGCGGGCGTCGGTGCGGTGGCGGGCACCATGGCCGGCGGCCACCGTGCGCGCCAGAACCAGGCCGCCCGCAACGAGTCCGCGCAGCAGGGACAGGCCCAGCAGATCGACAGCTATTACCGCGCCTGGTCCGCCTGCATGAGCGGCCGGGGCTACACGATGAACTGAGGACCGATGATCGAGCGAGCCCGAGGGCTTACTGCGGGATCGAGAAATGCGCCTGAGCCATCGTCCTGAGCGCGGATACCGCGGGGATGCATTGGTCCGGACGCCACGCCATGATCATTTCGGCGACCACCTCGTGGCGCCGGATCGGCCGGAATACCACATTGTCGAACTTGAAGCGCTGCGCGGATGCCGGGACGATGGCCGCGCCCAGGCCGGCCCGGACCATGGAAATGATGGTTGGCGTCTGGTCGATGTACTGGACAAACTCGGGCATCACTTTCGCGGACCAGAACAAACTCATCGTCCGTTCATGGAAATATTTGCCGTCATGGGGCGAGTGCATGATGAATGGCTGGCGATCGAGGGCGGCGAGGTCGATGCTGTCGTGGCCGGCCAGTGCATGCGCTGCCGGCAGCACGACGACCAGCGGCTCGACGTCGATCAGGAAAGAATCCAGCTTCTGTCTTGCGCTCAGCGGACGCATGATGCCGAGGTCGATCGTATCGGCCGCGAAGGCATCGACCTGTGCCGCCGATACGAGCTCGTGCACGACGACGTCGATATCCGGCAGGGCCCGCTTCGCCGCCGCCAGCAGGCGCGGCACGATCTCATAGCCGGCGGCGCCGGTGAAGCCGACGCGTACGCGGCCGGTCTCTCCCTTGCTGACCCGCCGCACCGTGGTGGCGGCCTGCTCGGCCAGGTTCAGCAGGCGGGTGGCGTCGACCAGGAAGACCTTGCCGGCGGCGGTCGGGCTCACCGAATGCTTCGTGCGCTCAAGCAATTGCACACCGAGTTCGTGCTCGAGCAGCTGGATTTGCCGCGTCAGCGGCGGCTGCGTCATGTGCAGGCGTTCGGCCGCGCGCCGAAAGTTCAGTTCGGTTGCGACCGTGACAAAACAGCGCAATTGTTTTAAATCGAACATTTAGTGATCGACCTGAGCTTACGGCTATCCGGTTTCGCCGTCGCAGCTTCCCGGCCACCTCGGTTGTAATCCAATTAAGGTATCACATAATTGCCGATCCGGATTGGACTGGCATCACCATACGCTTCTATCATCGTTCCGAAGTCGAGCTCTCTTCGAGCGCCCAGCGCTGGCCTGCGTCGACGATTCCCACGCCCTTGCTGGCGGTAACCAAGGACACATTATGAAGCCCGGAATTTTGCAACTGAATCCCATCCTGATTCCTTCGATCAGCGAACGCCTGAACCAGCTCTACACGGTGCACCGGCTGTTCGAACAGGAAGACAAGCAGACCTTCATCCGCGAGATCGGCGCCTCGATCCGCGGCGTCATCTCCGGGGGCCATACGGGCATCAGCAACGAGCTGATGGCGCAGCTGCCCAATCTGCAGGTGGTGGCGATCAACGGCGTAGGGACCGACGCCGTCGATCTGGCCTACGCCCGCCGGCGCGGCATTGCCGTGACGGCCACCTTCGGCGCCCTGACCGAGGATGTCGCCGACCTGGCCATCGGTCTCCTGATTTCGACCTGCCGCGGCATCGCCGCCGGCGACCGCATCGTGCGCGAGGGCCTGTGGGCAAAGAATCCGCATCCGGGCGCGATTCCGCTGTCGCGCCGTTTCAGCGGCATGCGCGTCGGCATCGTCGGCATGGGTCGCGTCGGCCGCGCCGTCGCGCAGCGCGCCGCCGCGTTCGGCTGCCCGATCGCCTACACCGACCTGCAGGCGATGGACGACCTGCCCTACCCCTTCTTTGCCGACCCGGTGGCCCTGGCCCGCGACAGCGACGCGCTGGTGCTGGCCGCCGCGGCCGACAAGGCCGAAGGCATCATCGATGCGAGCGTGCTCGATGCGCTCGGCAAGGACGGCTTCCTGGTGAATATCGCACGCGGCAGGCTGGTCAACGAGCCGGACCTGGTCGCCGCCTTGCAGGAAGGCCGGATCGCCGGGGCCGGCCTGGACGTGTTCGTCGACGAACCGCATGTGCCGGCACCGCTGCGTGGCATGGACAACGTGGTGCTGCAGGCCCACCGCGCCAGCGCCACGATCGAGACCCGTACCGCGATGGGCGAGATGGTGCTGGCCAGCCTGGCGCAGGCGCTGGCCGGGCAACGTCCGGAAATGAGCCTCACCACCTGAACGCGGTTTGCGGGCAGCAGATTCGGGTTCCAGAAAAAGCAGCAACAAGCGCGGCAGGAGACAGGCTGCGCTCTAAACACATAATAAGGAATACACCAATGAATCAGGTCAAAACCGTTCGTGACGATATGGGCAAGGCAGCGGCTGCGGTGCCTGCCAAAACGGGCAGTTTCCGCTGGGTGGTCATGGGACTGATCTTCGTGATCTGGGCCATTGCCTGCGCCGACCGCGCCAACCTGGGCATCGCCCTGCCCTACATGAAGAAAGAGTACGGCATCAGCAATACCGAAGCCGGCATGATCATCAGCCTGTTTTCGTTTGCTTATGGCATCGTGCAGATTCCGACCGGCCTGCTGTACAAGCGCCTGAGCGCCAGGCTGACGGGCAGGCTGTTCCCGGTGTTCATGATCCTCACCTCCGTTTTCACGGGCTTGATGGGGACCACCTCCTCGGTCTTCCTGCTGAAGCTGTTCCGCGTGGGCCTGGGCATCTCCGAGGGCCCACTGGGCATCGGCTGCACCAATATTATCAACCGTTGGTTTCCGGCGCGGGAAAAGGGCACGGCAACCGGCCTGTGGCTGACGGCGTCGAAGCTCGGCCCCCTGATCGTGCCCTCGCTGTGCGTGCTCGTGATCGAGCTGTGGGGCTGGCGCGAGATCTTCTACGTGTTCGCCATCCCGGGGGTGCTGCTGTCCGTGCTCTGGATTTTCACCGTCAGCAATACGCCGGAAGAGAGCAAGTACTGCTCGAAGACGGAATGCGACTATATCCGCAGCGAAGCGGGCGTGGCGGTCGCGGAAGCGGAAGCGTCGCCGCTGCGGCGCACCTACGAGCTTGCGTGGCTCGACAAGCTGATCCGGACCAGGAACGTGCCGCAACTGCGCACGCTGCGCCAAGTCTTCAGCTCCTGGAACATCGTGGGCGCCGCCATCGGCTACGGCTGCATGATCGGCATTACGAACATCTTCATGTCGTGGATCCCGACCTACCTGGTCACGGTGAAAGGCTATGCCTCCATCAAGATGGGCTTCATCGCCTCGGCGCCCTTCCTGGGTGCGGTGATCGGCAACCTGCTGGGGGGCCTGCTGTCCGACCGGATGCTGGGCAAGCGCCGCAAGCCATTGATGATGCTGAGCGCCTTCGGCACCATCTTCACGATGCTGGCGCTGGTCTATGCGCCGGATAACTCCTTCTACCTGGGCTTCATGCTGTTCCTGGCAGGGCTGATGGCCAGCATGGGCTTCGGCGGCTATGCCGTTTATCCGATGGGGCTGGCCGACAAGAGCGTCTATCCCGTTTCGTTCGGCATCATCAACGCCGTCGGCCAGGTTGGCGGCGCCTGCGCGCCGCTGGCCGTGGGGATGCTGCTCGACGCCTACAGCTGGGCGGCCGTCTTCACCTACATGGGCTGCAGCGCGCTCGTCTGCCTGCTGATCCTGTTCACCATCGTCGAACCGGTCGTCACCGACAACGCCGCCTAGCGACCGCGCCGGCCGCCGCCGCCCCGTCCGCCGAACCCGCTGCCGCGCCCGCCAGGGCTCCCGCTGCTGCTGAAGTTCGAAAAGCGCTGGCTCTGCATCGCGCCGCGCTGGCGGTCCTGGAAGTCGCGGTTCAGGTTCTGCGGCAGCGAGGAGGTCTGCGCCGCCGGCCGCGCCGTCGCACGCGCTTGCGCAGCGGCCGACGAGCGCGCCGATTCGCGCGGCTGCGCCGCGGTATTGCTCCAGCCGCCGTTGTCGTAGCGCTGCCAGCTGCCTTCGCTGCGCCGGTAGACGTTGCCGTCGCGGCCGGCGTACAGGTCGCCGCCCGCGCTCCGGGCCACGCCGCCGCTGCCGCGCGCGCCGGTGCCGGCCACCACTCCCGCGCCCGTGGAGGAACGCGCGGCGCCGACCGAGCCGCTGGCGGTGGTGGCATGCCGCGTCGCCGTGGTGACGCCGCCGCGCTGCACTACCGAACTGCCCCAGCTGCCGTACACGCTGCTGGCCTGGCGGGTGGCGGCCGCGTTGCCGGTCGCGGGGTTGCGCCCGCCGGCGAAGGCGGCGCTGCCGCCGGGTCCGGCGACGGCGCCGGCGCGCGCCGAGGCCCTGGTATAGGGGTTGTAGGCGCCGGCCGCCGCCCGGCTGCCGTAGGGGCCGTAGGCCGAGCCGGCGCGCGCATAGGTGCCGGTATAGGGGTTGTAGCTGGCGCTGCCGGTGGTGCCGCGGTAAGGCCCGTAGACGCCGCGCGAGGCCCCGTAGGCCCCGGTATAGGGGTTGTAGAAGGAGCCGACGCCGTAGGTGGCCGCATACGGCCGGTACACCGGGTAGCCGCCATACGCCGGGTAGTGATAGTACGGCGGATACCAGTAGCCGGAGCCGTCCGCGATGATGGCGCCGACCGCCATGCCCATCACGAAGGTGCCGAAATAGCCGGCCGTGTAGCTGGCGTCGACGTAGCCGTTGGGCGCCGTGGTCTGGGTCACGTAGGTGACGTTATAGACCGGGGAGCTGGGCGGAATCGTGTAGATCTGGCTCGGCACCGAGGGCGCCGTGGTCCAGGGGCCGGTCGGCGCGCTGGAATAGAACCAGACCCCGTTCTCGCACAGGTAGTACTGCCGGTCCACCTTGATCACCCGGTCCGGCGTGTTCACCGCGTAGGAAAGCTGGGTGCCTTCGATCGGCTTGAACTCGGGCTGGCCGTCATACGACACGTCCACCATCGCGGCAGCCTGCTTCGGGTCGAGCGTGACGCGGGTCGGCACCTGGGCCAGCAGCACCGCATCCTTGGCGGCCTCGGTACCGGGTACCGACACCAGCACGCGCGAGGCCGGGCTGTCGGGCGGGATGCGGGCGAAGTCCGGCGGCAGCTCGGCGGAGGCGAAGGTCCACGGGCCGTCCAGGCTGGCGGCGCGGAACCAGCGCCCGGCCGCCAGGAAGTAATAGCTCTTGCTGCGCTGGTCGACGAACAGGTCGGCGTCGGTGTTCTTCGCGTAGACCAGTTCGGTGCCCGGGATCGGCGCGTACACCGGCTTGCCGTCGAAGACGATGACCTCGGCCGGCGTACTGCTGAAGAACACGGCCGGGGTCGACGGCGCCTTGCGGGCGCCTGCGCTCGACGCCGCGGCCTTCTTCAGGTCGGCCCATTGCGGATCGTCCAGCACCCGGCTGATCGCGCCGGGCAGCGGTCCGGCCGGCGTCCACGGTCCCTCCAGCCGCGCGCCGCTCAGCCACGTGGCGTCGTTGAACAGGTAGTAGCGGTTCTCGCCAGGCGCGCGCAGCACCGGCCAGTTGGCGTTGACGATGAATTCCACCCCGCCCCTGCCGGTGGCGGCGCTGACCGGCTTGCCGTCGGTCTGCAACAGCATCGAGGGCTGGTAGCTGACGAAGATCGTGGGCGGGTCGTTGCGCACCGCCACGCCCCGCGGCGCGGCCTGCGGCTTGTCGGCGAGCGCGACCAGGCGGTCGAGCGAGATCGGGATGTCGCCGCGGTTCGTGACGAACTTGCGGAACAGCGCATCCAGGCGCCGCTGCTCATCCGGCGGCGCCGAGGGAAACCTGGTCTCCGTCACCCGCAGGTCGCGGATCACCGCCTGCCGCTTGTCGACATCCACATCGGTGCGGGCGTGGATTTCGCCGATGCCGACCGCCGGCTTGCCGTTCGCCGGCGACAGCTCGAAGGCGAGCCGGAAGTCGAGCTCGCGATAGTTCTTCCAGGCGTCCACCTGCGGTTCGTAGAACACCAGTTTCGCGCGCTCCGCCGTGAGCTCGCGCGGCCAGCCGGGGTCGTCCGCCAGCGCCGGCAAGAGCGGCTGAGCGGCCAGCGCCAGCACCAACAATGCTTTCGGTCTCATGTGCTTTTCCCCGCTAACGGGCCGCGACCGGCGCTGCCGTCATGCCTTCCGCCTCGAGCACCCAGCCGCCGCCCATCGCCTTGTACAGGTTCACCAGCGAGGTGTAGACCTGCGACTGGGTCTGGGTGTAGGCCACCTCGGCCGCGAACAGGCTGCGTTCGGCGTCGAGCACCTCGATATAGCTGGTGTAGCCCTCGTCGTAGCGCAGGCGCGCCAGCTCGAGGTAGTTGCGCAGCGTGCGCACTTCGCGGTCCAGGAAGCCCAGCTGGTCGCGCGACTTCGCATGGCTCACCAGCGCATCCGACACTTCCTGGAACGACACCTGGATCGCCTTCTGGTAGTTCAGCAGCGCTTCCTGCTGCTGGGCCTCGGCCTGCTGGACCTGGCCGGCGATGCCGCCGCCGGTGAAGATCGGCATCGACGCCGCCACGCCATAGGACCAGACCTTGGTGGAGCCCTGGAACAGCTGGGAGAAATCCTTGCTGATGTAGCCGAGCAGGCCGGTCAGCGAAATCGTCGGGAAGTACTGGGCGCGCGCCGCCCCGATCAGGGCATTCGCGGCGACCAGCTGCTGCTCCGCCTGGCGCAGGTCGGGCCGGCGCTCCAGCAGTTCGGACGGGAGGCCGGCCGGCACCGGCGGCAGCGCCAGCCCCGCCAGCGGGTGGCTGGCGCGGATCGGCCCCGGGTTCCGGCCGAGCAGGATCGACAAGGCGTCTTCCTGCTGGCCGATCAGGGCTTCCAGGCGCGGGATCTCGACCAGCGAGGCCTCGTACAGGGACTGGGTCTGGGCCAGTTCCAGCTCCGACACGGTGCCGCCCTCGAACCTGTCCGTGAACAGCTTGAAGGAATTTTCCCGGCTGGTGGCCGTGTCCTTCGCGATCTGCAGCTCGCGCTCCAGCTCGCGCAGCGTGATGTAGGACGAGGCCACCGAGGACACCAGGGTCAGCACGGTGGCGCGGCGGCCCTCCTCGCTGGCCAGCACCTGGGCGCGCGCGGCCTCGGTCTCGCGCCGGCGCCGGCCGAACAGGTCCAGCTCCCAGTTGGCCGACAGCGAGGCTTCGTACTGGTCCTGGACCGGCGCGATCACGCTGCCGGCCGTGCCCGCCGGCACGCGCCCGCGGCTGCCGTTCAGGTTCGCGCCCACCTGCGGCAGCAGCAGCGAACGGGTGCTGGCGTACTGGCCGAGGAACAGGTCGATGCGGGCGGCCGCGATCTTGACGTCCTTGTTCTCGCGCAGCGCCTCGGCGATCAGCTGGTCCAGGACCGGATCCTGGAACTGGCGCCACCAGGCGGTGTTGGCGATCGCGCCCGCCTCCTTGTCGTGGAAGCGGAAGGCCTGCGGCGCATCGACCGCGGGGCGCTTGTAGTCGGGGCCGACCGCGCAGCCGGCTAGTAGGCCGGCGCCGAGCAGCAGCCATCTTCGCGGATTCGACATTTTTTATTCTCCCGGCGGGCGCGGCGCATGCGGCACGTGGCCGGCGCCGGCTCCGCCGCCCGGCAGCTGCGGGCCGGCCACTTCCGGCGGCGGCGCCGCCTTCGCCTTGCGGCGTCCCATGCGCTCGGCCAGCGTTTCGATCACGTAGTAGAACATCGGAATCCAGAACACGGCGATGACGGTGGCCGCCAGCATCCCGCCGATCACCCCGGTGCCGATCGAGATCCGGCTGTTGGCCGATGCGCCCTTGGCCAACGCCAGCGGCACGCAGCCGAGGATGAAGGCGACCGAGGTCATGACGATCGGGCGCAGGCGCTCGCGCGCCGCGGTCAGGGCCGCGTCGCGGAAGGATGCGCCCTGCTCGCGGTTGAGCACCGCGAATTCGAAGATCAGGATCGCATTCTTCGCCGCCAGCGCCACCAGCATGGTCAGGCCGATCTGGAAATAGATATCGTTCGACAGCTTGCGCATCGTCACCGCCAGCAGCGCGCCGAACAGGGCGAAGGGCACCGCCAGCAGCACGCCGAAAGGCAGCGACCACTTCTCGTATTGCGCCGCCAGGATCAGGAACACCATCACCAGGCCGAACACGAACACCGATGCCGACGCGGCGCCGGCCTTCTGCTCCTCGAAGGCTTCGCCGCTCCAGGCCAGGCCGAAGTCGGAAGGGAGGACCTCGGCGCCGACCCGTTGCAGGGCCGCGATCGCCTGGCCGGAGCTGTAGCCGGGCGCCGTCGTCGCCGTCACCTTCACCGCCGGGAAGTTGTTAAAGCGCGTCATCAGGTCTGGCCCGGTCACGTACTTGCTGGTGACAACGGCCGACAGCGGCACCATCGCCTTGTCGCGGCTGCGCACATACAGCCGTTCCAGGTCCTCCGGCCGCAGGCGGTACTCCGGTTCGGCCTGCAGGATCACCTGCCACAGCCGGCTCGACTTGATGAACTGCGAAATGTAGAGCGAGCCGAACATGGTCTGCAGCGTGCCGTAGACATCCTCGACCGGCACCCCGAGCGTCTCGGCCTTGTCGCGGTCGACGTCGACCAGCAGCTGCTGGCTGCTGGCGTTGAAGGTGGCGGTGGCGCGTCCGATCTCCGGCGCATTCTTCAGCTTCGCCATGTACTCGCCGACGGCGGCGCCGAGCTGCTGCACGTTCTTGTCGCCCTTGCTCTGGATCCAGACTTCGAGGCCGCCGGTCGTGCCCAGCCCCGGGATCGACGGCGGATTGACCGGCACGACCATCCCGCGCGCATCGCCGCCCAGCTTCGCGCCGGCGTCCTGCAGCACGGCGCGCGCGTTCTGCGTGCGGATGTTGTCGCCGCTGTAGCGCTCATCGAAGTCCTTGAAGCCGACGAAGAAGGTGCCCGCATTGTTCTTGTTCTGGTTGTCCAGCAGGCTGTAGCCGTCGATCACGGCCACCCCTTCGACCGCCGGGTTCCTGGTGAAGTAATCGGTGACGCGCTTGCCGACCGCGCCCGTGCGGTCCAGGCTCGCGGCATCGGGCATGATGACCGCGCCCAGCAGGTAGCCCTGGTCTTCGGGCGGCAGGAAGGCCTTCGGCACCCGGTTCAGCATGAACACCGACAGCCCGATCATGCCGGCGAACAGCAGCAGCGCGATCCCGGCGCGCTTGATCGTGAGCGCCACGGCGCGCCCGTAGCTGGCCGTCATCCGTTCGAAGCTCCGTTCGAACCAGCGGAAGAAGCGGTTCTTCTTGCCATGCACGGGTTTCAGCAGGATCGCCGCCAGCGCCGGCGACAGCGTGAGCGCGACGATCCCGGAAATCACCACCGAGATCGCGATGGTGATCGCGAACTGCTTGTACAGCTGCCCCGTGATCCCGCCGAGAAAGGCGACCGGCACAAACACCGCACACAGCACCAGCACGATCGCGACCACGGGACCGGCCACCTCGTCCATCGCACGCTTGGCCGCTTCCTTCGGCGGCAGGTGGTGCACGGTCATGTTGCGTTCGACGTTTTCGATCACCACGATGGCGTCGTCGACCACGATGCCGATCGCCAGCACCATGCCGAACAGGGTCAGCATATTGATCGAGAAGCCGAGCGCCTGCATGCCGATGAAAGTACCGACGATCGACACCGGCACCGCCAGCACCGGGATCAGGGTCGCGCGCAGGCTCTGCAGGAACAGGTAGACCACCAGCACCACCAGCACCACCGCCTCGAAGAAGGTCTTCACCACGTCCGAAATCGAGGCCCGCGTGAAGTTGGTGGTGTCCATCACGATCTTGTATTCGATCCCTTCCGGGAACTCCTTCTGCATCTGCGCCAGCGTCGCCTTGACCTGGTTGGACACGTCCAGCGCATTCGCGCCCGGCTGCTGGTACACCGCCAGCATGGTCGCCGGCCGGCCCTGGTAGGTGCCGCGGATCGAGTAGTCCTTCTGCCCCAGCTCGGCGCGGCCGATATCCTTCAGGCGCACGATGGCGGCGCCGCCGCTGGCCGCGCGGATGATGATGTTGTCGAACTCGGACGCCTCGGTCATGCGGCCGGCGGTGGTGACCGGGAAGGACTGCTCGACCGCCTTGCCGGTCGGCGACTGCCCGAGGCGCCCGACCGCGTACTGCTGGTTCTGCGCCGCCACCGCCTGCTGGACCTCGCTGGCGGTCACGCCCAGCTGCGCCATGCGGTCGGGCTTGAGCCAGATCCGCATGGCGTAGTCGGGCGTGCCGAAGATGCTGGTCTGGTTGGCGCCGGGGATGCGCTTGAGCGCGTCCAGGATGTAGATATTGGTGTAGTTGGCCACATACACCGGGTCGTAGCGCTCGCTCGGCGAATACACCGCGATCACCATCATGAAGGCCGAGGACTTCTTCTGCACCTGCACGCCCTGGGCCGTGACCGCCGACGGCAGTTGCGGCAGCGCCAGGTTGACGCGGTTCTGCACGTCGACCTGCGCCAGCTGCGGATCGGTGCCGATCTCGAAGAACACGTTCAGGGTCATGTTGCCGGTCGACGAACTCGACGAGTTCATGTAGATCATGTTGTCGGCACCGTTGACCTGCTGCTCGATCGGCGCGGCCACGTTGTTGGCCACCACGTTGGCGTCGGCGCCCGGATAGGTGGCGCTGACCGTGATCTGCGGCGGTGTAATGTCGGGGTACTGCGCGACCGGCGACTTGAACATCGCCACCGCGCCGGCCAGCGTGATGACGATCGAGATCACCGAGGCAAAGATCGGATGGTCGATGCAGAAGCGCGAAATATTCATGGCCGCGCCTCCGCCCGCGCGGCCGTGCCGGCCTGCGCCAGCGCCGGCTGCGGCGTCAGCGCGGCGACCCGCAGCGGCGCGGTGGGCGTGACCCGGCCGGCGCCGTCGACCACCACGCGCTCGCCCGGCTTCAGGCCGTCGCTGATGAACCAGTCGTCGCCGATCCAGTCGCCCACCTCGACGACGCGCTGCCTGGCCTTGCCGTCATTCCCGATCACCCAGACGTAATGTCCCTTCGAGCCCTGCTGCACCGCGCGCTGCGGCAGTTGCATGGCCGCCGGCCGGGTCGCGCCGAATACCCGGGCGCGCACGAACTGGCCCGGGCGCAGCTTGCCTTCCGGGTTCGGCAGTTCGGTGCGCACCAGGAAGGTGCCGGTGCCGGCGTCGAAGGACGGTGCGGCGAAGTTGATGTGGCCGCGCTTCGGAAATACCGTGCCGTCGGCCGGGACGACTTCGACCTCGAAATTCTGATTCTGCGGAAACTTCAGGCGGCCCTTGGCGATCTGGTCGCGGTAGCTGAGCAGCTCGTTTTCCGAGATACTGAAGTTGACCCAGATCGGATCGACCTGGGACACGGTGGTCAGCAGGCCCTGCTCGCCGACCGTCAGGTAACTGCCTTCCTGCTTCTTGGCGAAGCTCGTCAGCCCCAGCAGCGGCGAGGCGATCGTCGTATAGCCGAGATTCAGGCGCGCGGTGCGCACCTGCCCTTCGGCGGCCAGCACCGCCGCGCGCGACGAGCGTTCCATGCCGATCGCGTCGTCCAGCTCTTTCTTGCTGACGGCATTCCGGGCCGCCAGCGGGCGCACCCGGCGCAGGTTCGCTTCCGCCACCTCGAGCCGGGCGCGCTGCTGTTCCAGCTGGCCCTGTGCCGACTGCAGCGCCGCCTCGAAGGGTTTCGGGTCCATCTGGAACAGCGGCTGTCCGGCGCGCACCATCGTGCCTTCGGTGTAGAGCCGCTTGTCGAGGAAGCCGTCGACCCGCGCCCGGATCTCGACCTCGCGCGAACTCTGGGTCTGGGCCACGAATTCGAAGGACACCGGCGTGTCGTGCGGCGTCATGCTGACCGCCGTGACCTGCAGGGGCTGGGCGGGCGGCGCCTGGACTTCGCGCGAGCAGCCGGCCAGTCCGGCGCTCAGGCAGGTCATCGAGGCGCCAAGCGCGAGCGGCAGAAACGGACGATTCATGGGGGCACCCCTCTCTCATCGGTGTTGGGCCGCACGAACGGAGTCCACATATGCGCAGCCGAAGTTGACACCAAGTTAAATCCAAACGGAGCAGTGCAGGAATTGGCCTTTGGTCGTACCTCGCGCTCAGGTCTCGTGGCGGTTCAGCTCGACCGGCTGATGGCGCCGCATGATGTCCTCCGCCTGGACGCGCTGCTGCTCGCTGTCGCTGTCGACCATCAGCGCATAGTCGCCATGCCGCACCGGCGCGCCGAACAGGTCGCCGTGCGCGCTGCGGACGCCGACCCCGAACAGGCCGCGCACCAGGTTGCCCATGGTGGTCTGGACCGACTGGTCGCCCGGCTGCGGGTTCGGCGCATGCGTCCTGGGCGCAAGCTCGTGGTCGGGATTGAGCTGCACCTGCCGCCACGAGAAACCGGCGACCAGCAATTCATTCTTGGCGCTCTGCGCCGGCCCGAACTTGTCGAAGATGCCGACGACGGTGATCATTTCGTACCTCCCCTGGATGAACGTAAAGTGGCGCACCCTACTTCCGTTCGCGCAGGCGGGTGATGGCCTGCAACTGCGCGATCGCCACCGCCAGCTCGGCCTGGGCCTTGGCATGGTCGAACTGGGCGGTGCTGTTGGCCAGCGCTTCCTGGGCACGCTTCCTGGCGTCGATGGCCCTGGCCTCGTCCAGGTCGCGGCCACGGATCGCGGTATCGGCCAGCACGGTCACCGCATCCGGGTGCACGTCGACGATGCCGCCGGCGACGAACACCAGTTCTTCCTCGTTGCGCCCGGCCAGCTTGATGCGCACCGCGCCGGGCCGGATCCGCGTCAGCAGCGGCGTATGCTGCGGAAAGATCCCGAGCTCGCCGACCTCGCCCGGCAGCGCCACGAACTCGGCCAGGCCCGAAAAGATCTCTTCCTCGGGCGAGACCACCTCGACCTTCAATGTCTTCACGTCTGCCATTTCATCCTCGCGATGTTCAAACGGCGGCCGCGCCGGAGACGATCTCGGTGATCTCCTGCGTGATCGAGGCCTGGCGCGACTTGTTGTACTTGAGCGTCAGCTCGCCGATCACATTGCCGGCATTGTCGGTGGCGGCCTTCATGGCCATCCGCCGCGCCGCCTGTTCGGAGGCCATGTTCTCGGCCACGGCGCGGTAGATCAGCGCCTCGACATAGTGCCCGACCAGCTCGTCGATGACGGTCTGGGCGTCCGGTTCGGTGATGTAGTCCAGGCGCAGCGCACTGTCCGGGCGCAGCGCTTCGCTCCCCATCGGGATCAGGACTTCCTCCGCCGGCTCCTGGGCCATGGTGTTGACGAAGCGGGTATAGCACATCCTGATCTCGTCGAGCTCGCCCTGCTGGTAGGCGTCGGTCAGTACCTTGACCGGCCCGATCAGGCGCTCCAGGTGCGGCACGTCGCCCAGCTGCACCACCTGCGAGACGACGTGCGCGCCGAAGCGGTTGAGGAAGCCGAAGCCCTTGCCGCCCACCGCCACCACGTCCACCGCGACGCGCTGGTCCGCGTACTGGCGCATGCGGTTGGTCACCAGGCGCAGCACGTTGACGTTCATGCCGCCGCACAGGCCCTTGTCGGTAGTGACCACGATCAGGCCCGCGCGCCGCAGGGCTTCATGCCGGACCAGGAAGGGGTGGGTGTAGTCCGGGTTGGCTTCCGCCAGGTGGCCCGCGATATTGCGCACCCGCTCGGCGTAGGGGCGCGAGGCGCGCATCCTGTCCTGCGCCTTGCGCATCTTCGATACCGCCACCATTTCCATCGCCTTGGTGATCTTGCGCGTGCTCTCGACGCTTTTGATCTTGGTACGAATTTCCTTGAAGCCGGCCATGATGTCCTCCTAACCCAACAAGCGCGCCGCATCGTCCAGCAGGGCGGTGGCCGAGCACAGGTCGGCGCGCGCGAATCGCACCAGCGTGAAGGCGCGCGCCTCCGGCGGCACGGTCGGGACCCGGGCCACCTCGAACACCACCTCGTCGCCGGCCGCCCGGCTGTCCGGCGGCTGCACCACGTTCATCCTGTTCAGCACGCAGCGGCGGGTATGCACGAACAGGTGGGCGGCCGGATCGGCCAGCACCGCGCACACCTCGGCCAGCTCGCGGTCCAGCGCCTCCGAACGCAGCCCCAGCCGCTCGATCGCGCTCTCGTTCTCGTTGATCGCTTCCTGCAGCCGCGCCAGTTCCTCGGTGCCGGCCGCCTGCGCGTCGCCGCCGATTATCGCGCCCATCCCGATGCCCTTGCGCTCCAGCAGCTGCAGGCGCGTATGCAGCAGCGCCCGTTCGCTCTCGAGCAGGCCGCGCCGGGTCTGCTGCGCTGCATAGCGCGCGATGCCCTGCAGCCCGAGCTGCACGACCAGGCGGCGCACGATCTCTTCGCGCAGCTCCGGTTCGGTGCGCCCGCACATGCGCACCTGGTGGTCGCTGAAGCCGATCGTTTCCTGGATCTCCTCGCGGCGCATGGTCTCCCCTTCCAGCGTCGTGCCGAGCACGCGCTTTTCGAGCATCGCCATCCCGAGCACGGCCCAGGCTTCGCGCTGCCCCGGGTTCTGCTCGAAGAAGGTACGCAGGTCGCGTGAGCGCGACAGCACCGGCGCGACCTCGTCGGCGCTGCCGAAGAAGGCGTGGATGTAGGGGTCGAGCGACCAGGCGGCGGCGCTCGCCTCGCGCGCCGGCGGGATCGCGGCGACGATGCCGCCCACGTAGCGCAGCGTGGTCGTGACCGCCGGCGCCAGCCGGGCTTCGTAGCGGCGCGCCATGCGCAGGTGCGGGCTGAGCGCGATGATGCGTTCGACCGCCTCGGCGACGCGGACCCGGTCCGGTTCGCCGGCCGGATCCCCGCCGTTCGTATCCCTGCCCGGCCGCCACCGGTTCAGCAGCTGCGCCAGCTTCATCGCAACGTTCATCCCTGGGCCGCTCCCTCGTCGTAGCGCTGGTCCACCACCGACACCTGGATCTTGCGGTTCTTCCAGAACAGGTCCTGCAGGCGCGGCTGCAGGCTGCGCAGCGCCTCCGCCGGCGCGCCGCCGTAGCGCAGCAGCACCGCCGGCCGGCTGCCGTCGCCGGGCATGTGCTCGATCGAGTCGCAGGGCGGAAAGCCGTAGCGCGCCAGCAGGTCGCGGATGTCCTGGTCCGAGGCGCTGCTGTCCACATTGCCGATCAACAGACTGGCCATGGTGATGCTCCTCCTATGCCATGATGTTGACGCCGCCGTCGATATACAGCGTCTCGCCGGACAGCCGGCGCGCCAGCGGCGTGGCCAGGAAGGCGCAGGTATAGCCGACGTCCATGATGTCCACCAGCTCGCCGAGCGGCGCGCGCTGGGCCGCCTCGGCCAGCATGCGGTCGAAGTCCTTCAGGCCGGCGCCGGCCCGGGTCAGCAGCGGCCCCGGCGAGATCGCATGCACGCGGATGTGCTGTGGACCGAGCTCGTAGGCGAGGTAGCGCGCGCTCGCCTCCAGCGCCGCCTTCACCGGCCCCATCACGTTGTAGTTGGGGACGACCTTGTTGGCGCCGTAGTAGGACATCGTGAACATGGTGCCGCCATTTTTCATCAGCGGCGCGCCGGCGCGCGCGAGCCGGATGAAGGAGTGGCAGGAGATGTCCATCGCCTGCGCGAAGCCCTCCGCTGAGCAGTTCAGCAACCCGCCCTGCAGGTCTTGCTTGGGGGCGAAGGCCATCGAGTGCACCAGGATGTCGAGTGCGCCCCACTCCTTGCCGATCCGCTCGAACAGGGCCTCGACCTGTTCCGGCCTGCCCACGTCGAGCGGCATGAACACGGGCGCGTCCAGCTCCCTGGCGAGCGGCTCGACATAGGCGCGCGCCTTGTCGTTGAGGTAGGTGATGGCCAGCTCGGCGCCCATCTCGCGGAAGGCCTTGGCGCAGCCCCAGGCGATCGAATGCTCGTTGGCGATACCGGTCACCAGTGCCTTCGCGCCCTTCAGGATCGGACGCGGGATGTCGATAGTCATGTGTTCGCTCCTTCGTCAATTGGCATTTGCGGGACTTCGCCGGGAATCACGAGCGCGGCGCCGGTGGCGTCCAGTACCTGCTGCACCGATACCCCGGGGGCGGTCTCGCGCAACAGCGCCGCGCCGTTCTCGAACGCGATCACGGCCATTTCGGTCACCACCAGGTCGACCGGCCGGATCGAGGTCAGCGGCAGCGTGCATTCCTTGACGATCTTCGAGGCGCCCTTGGCGGTATGCTGCATGGCCACGATCACGCGCCTGGCGCCGGTGACCAGGTCCATCGCGCCGCCCATGCCGGGCACCATCTTGCCGGGGATCGTCCAGTTGGCCAGCAGGCCGCGCTGGTCGACCTGCAGGCCGCCGAGCACGGTCACGTCCAGGTGGCCGCCGCGGATCAGGCCGAAGGACATCGCGGTATCGAAGGTGCAGGCGCCCGGCAGGGCGCTGACCGGCTGGCCGGCGGCGTCGGTCAGCAGGGCTTCGGTCATCCCCTCCTCGGGGATCGGGCCGGTGCCGATCAGGCCGTTCTCGGACTGGAAATAGATGCGCATGCCGGCCGGGACGTAGTTGGCGACCAGGGTCGGAATGCCGACGCCGAGGTTCACCAGCATGCCCGGCTTGAGTTCCTGCGCGATGCGCCTGGCGATCAGGGTTTGCGGATCCATGATGGTTTCCTAGTGGGCGACCACGTAGTCGACCAGCACCGCCGGCGTCACCACCTGGTCGGGCGGGATCATCCCGACCGGCACGATGTGGCAGGCGTCGACGATCAGGGTGCGCGCCGCCATCGCGATCACCGGATTGAAGTTGCGCGCCGTGAGCGCATAGGTCAGGTTGCCGTAGTAGTCGGCCAGGAAGGATTCGACCAGGGCGAAATCGGCTCTCAAGGCCGGCTCGACCAGGTACTGGGCGCCGTCGATGTCGAGCTTGCGCTTGCCCTCCTCGACCAGGGTGCCGACCCCGGTCGGGGTCAGCACGCCCCCCAGGCCGAAGCCGCCGGCGCGGATGCGCTCGATCAGCGTCCCCTGCGGCACCAGTTCGACCTCGAGTTCGCCGGCGATCATCTTCTTCTGGGTTTCCGGGTTCAGGCCGATGTGGCTGACGATGGCGCGGCTGGCCACCCCGCCCGAGATCAGCTTGCCGATCCCGCGGCCGGGGCGCGCGGTGTCGTTGGCGATCACGGTCAGTCCGCGCCGGCCCTGGCGCACCAGCTCGTCCATCACGCGCTCGGGCGTGCCCACGCCCATGAAGCCGCCGACCATGACGCTGGCGCCATCGGGGATCAGTTCGACCGCCTTGTCCAGGGACACGGTTTTCACGATCGGCCTCCCTGCAGCACGGTGGCGAAGGTATGCCGCGCGATCATCTGCTCTTCATCGGTCGGGATCACCCAGGCCTGGACCCGGCTGCCGTCGCTGCCGATGCGCGGCCCGTTCGCCTCGTTGGCGGCCGGGTCGAGCCCGACGCCGAGCCAGGCCGCCTGGCGGCAGACCCGATCGCGGATCGATGCGGCGCGCTCGCCGATGCCGCCGGTGAACACCAACGCATCGAGACCGCCCAGGGCCGCCGCCAGCGAACCGAGCTCGCGCCCGATGCGGTAGGTGAACAGCTCGACGGCGAAGCGGGCGCGCGGATCGTCGCTAGCCAGCAGGGTCCGCATGTCGCTCGAGATGCCGGACACGCCCAGCAGGCCGGAGCGCTTGTAGATCAGGTCCTCGACCGCGCGGGTGTCCATCTTCAGTTCGTCCATGAGGTACAGGATCACGCCGGCGTCGACGCTGCCGCAGCGGGTGCCCATCACCAGCCCGTCGACGGCGGTGAAGCCCATCGTGCTGGCGATGCTGCGCCCGGCGCGCAGCGCGCACATGCTGGCGCCATTGCCCAGGTGGGCGACGACGGTGCGGCCCTGCGCCGCCGCCGGCGCCAGGTCCGGCAGGCGGCTGGCGACGTACTCGTAGGACAGGCCATGGAAACCATAGCGGCGCACGCCGCGCGCGGTGATTTCGAGCGGCAGCGCGAAGGCGGCCGCCTCTTCCGGCTGGGTGTGATGGAAGGCGGTGTCGAAGCAGGCCACCTGCGGCACGTCCGGCCGCTGCCGCGCCAGCACGCGGATCGGCGCCAGGTTGTGCGGCTGGTGCAGCGGCGCCAGCGGCACCAGGGCCGCCAGCTCGTCGACCACCTCGGGGGTGATCGGGGTCGGCCGGGTGAAGCGCAGCCCGCCATGCACCACCCTGTGGCCGACCGCGACCAGGCGGTGGCCTTCGCGGTGGCTGCGCAGGAAGTCGCCGATGTAGCCGATCGCGCCCTCATGTCCCAGCTGGGTGCCCGGCGTCCAGCTGTGTTGGTCGCGGCGGTCGCCGGCCGCGTTGGACACCGAGAAGTGCGGCTCGGTATACAGGCCCTCGATCTGGCCGCGCAGGAGCGGCTGGGGCGCGCTGCCGCCGCCGTTCATCTTTGCATCATAGGCGCGGAACTTCAGGCTCGAGGAGCCGGCGTTCAGCACCAGGATCAGGTCGGCCATGGCATCACCCGATCGGCTGCTGCTCGCGCCGCGCCTTGGCCACCAGCACCGCCACCGCACAGGAGGCCTGCCGGGTCATGACCGAATCGGCGCGGCTGGTCAGGATGATCGGCACGCGCGCGCCCAGCACGATGCCGGCCGCGTCGGCCCCGGCCAGGAAGGACAGGCTCTTGGCCAGCATGTTCCCCGCTTCCAGGTCCGGCACCAGCAGCACGTTGGCGCGCCCGGCCACCGGCGATTCGATGCCCTTGATCCGGGCGGCTTCCGGGTCGATCGCGTTGTCCAGGGCCAGCGGGCCGTCGACCAGCGCGCCGGTCACCTGCTTGCGGTCGACCATCTTGCACAGGGCCGCCGCTTCGATCGTCGACGGCACCTTGGGATTGACGTTCTCCATCGCCGACAGGATCGCGACCCGCACCTCCTTGAACAGCATGGCATGCGCGAGGTCGATCGCGTTCTGCAGGATGTCGCGCTTTTCCTCGAGCGTCGGGGCGATGTTCACCGCGGCGTCGGTGATGATCAGCGGATCCTCATGGTCCGGCACCGCCATCACGAAGCAATGGCTGACGCGGCGCCCGGTGCGCAGGCCGGCATCGCGCCTGACCACGGCGCCCATCAGTTCGTCGGTATGCAGGCTGCCCTTCATCAGGGCTTCGGCCTTGCCTTCGCGGACCAGCCTGACCGCCGCCTCGGCCGCGGCCTCGCTGTAGGGCGCGTCGACGATCGGGTAATCGCCGATCGGGATACCGTACTGCTGCGCCACCGCGCGGATGCGCTCGGCCGGGCCGCACAGGATCGGCGCGATCAGGCCCAATTGCGCCGCTTCGGCCGCGCCCGCCAGCGAACTCTGGTCGCAAGGATGCACGACGGCGGTCGGCAGCGGCGGCAGCGCGCGGCAGTAATCGATCAGGCGCTGGTACTTCTCGTGCTTGTTTTCCATGCTGCTCTCCCGGTCTGTCTTACCTGGTCACGGCCTGCGCCCCTGCCGCAAGGCGGCGGCGCTCGCCGCTGGGACGCGTGGCCGCGGGCGTGTGACGGCGCTCGCTGGGCTGCCGCGGCGCCAGCACGCCGCGAATGCGGCCCAGCATGTCCAGCTGCTGCCCGGTCGGCTGCGCCGCCTGCACCCGCTGGTCCGCCATCAGCTTGTCGAGGAGGGTCAGCAGTTTCACGCGGTCGCCGGGATCGGCCAGCAACTGCGCCAGCGTGGCGATCGCCTGTTCCGGCTCGTAGCGCGCGATGATCTCCTGTTCGCCGCGGATGCGGCGGAACTGGTCCGGCGCGACCTGGGGCAGCAGCGCCGCGTAGTCGTGCGCCAGCTCGTCCGTGGTCTGCAGGCGGGCCAGCGGCAAGGGTTCGTCCTTGCGCATCAGCAGGTAGCCGATGCGGGCCACCGCTTCCGGGTAGCCGCCTTCGGCAATCGACGCCAGCGCCTCCTTCACGAAAGGCAGGTCGCGCGGCTCGGGCGGCGCCGGCAGTTCGGGTTGCTGGCGGCCGGCCAGGTAGACGTTGTACATGTTCGCGTACACGCCGAAGAAGGCGGCTTCGGTGCCGGCGTCGCGCAGTCCGCGGTAGAGGTCGAGCGTGGCGCTCAGGATCTCGGCGCCGATGTGCTCCAGCCCGCGCAGCGGGTGGTCGGGTTCGACGCCGCGGCGCTGCGCGCGCACGGCATCGGCGGCCGGCCGCAGCCAGGCCAGCCACGGGTTCAGGTCCGACAGCATCCAGTGCTGCATCCGCAAGGGATGGAAGCGGCGCAGCATCTCCGCCGTGAATTCGTTCGACATCGCCTGCACCAGCGGCCGGGCGAACAGTTCGTAGGCGCGCTGGTTGAACGCCGAGATCGTCTCGACCGCTTCGAAGGGCTTCTCGTCCTCGCGCTCGAAGCGGTTGAGCCGCTGCACCACGTCCTCGAGCTGGCGTTCGCGGAACTCCACTTCGTATTCCGGCTGGGTGTCCGCGCCGGGCTTCCGGTTGATATCCATCGCGTACAGCCCGGGCGGCAGGCGCTCGATGGTCTGCAGCACCGAGACGATCTGGGCATGCTCCTTCTTCGCCACCTTGCCCGAGACGAAGATGCCGAGGTGGCCGATATCCTGGTGCACCAGGCCGACGATCACCTGGCCGCGCGCCTTGATCTCCTCGGTGCTGCCGTACAGGTCGGCCACCCAGTTGAAGGCCTGCTGCGGCGGGGTGATGTTGTCGCCCATCGAGGCGAACAGGATGATCGGCGAGCGGATGTCGCGCAGGTCGAAGGCCTGGCCGCTGGCCGACTTGACGTCGCCGCTCCACAGCTTGTTGCCGACGAAGAGATTCTGCGTGATCCATTCGATCTCTTCGCGGTTCATCAGGTAGAAGCCGCCCCACCAGCGCTCGAACTCGAGGAAGCGCGCCGGCTCCGTATCGATGTTGGCGTAGAGGTTGTAATACTTGCCCCACAGCGAATTGGCGGGGTTCAGGCGCTCGAAGTTGTGCACCAGCCAGGCGCCGTCGAACTTGCCGTTGCCGAGGTCCGCCGTCATCGACGACAGCCAGGTGCCGCCGAGCAGGCCGCCGCTGTAGCGCATCGGGTTGTCGCCCTCCCCTTCGCTCCAGGCACCGCCCCAGTAGGACATGGGCGCGCCGTTGATCACGATCGGGCCGGTGTCTTCCGGCGAGGAGGAGCTGAGCATCATGGCGGCCCAGCCGCCCTGGCAGTTGCCGATGATGGCGGGCTTCGGGCTGTCCGGATGCAGTTCGCGCACCTTGCGCACGAAGCGCTGTTCCGCCGCGCACACGTCCAGCATGGTCTGGCCGGGCTCGGGATCGCGGAAGAAGATCACGAAATACACCGGATGCCCGGCGCGCAGCGCCACCCCCACCTGCGAGTCGTCCTTGAAGCCGCCGATGCCGGGGCCGTGGCCGGCGCGCGGGTCGATGATCAGATAGGGCCGCCGCTTCGCGTCGACCGTCACGCCTTCGGGCGGCTCGATCCGCAACAGCGCGTAATTGACGGGTCGTTCGAAACCGCGTCCGTCGAGCACCGTCTCGGAATCGAAGTGCAGCGCCGGCTGCAGGCCGTGCACGGCGCTTTCGACGAACTCGTTGCCGCGCCGGCGCAGCGTGTCCCAGAACAGGATCGCGCGCTGCGCCGCATCGACCGAGTAGTTCCAGGCATTCCAGGGATTCGCCGCCGTGGCCAGCAGCGCCGGGACCTTGCCGTGGCCGGGCTCGG
Organism: Massilia sp. WG5; assembly: GCF_001412595.2. Taxonomy (NCBI): domain Bacteria; kingdom Pseudomonadati; phylum Pseudomonadota; class Betaproteobacteria; order Burkholderiales; family Oxalobacteraceae; genus Massilia; species Massilia sp. WG5. The sequence continues at coordinate 5,407,531 of NZ_CP012640.2, read as the reverse complement.
CGTCCCCGTCCAGCACCCCCGTCACCCGCTCCTTGAATTGCGTGACCGCTGTCTCGCCCCGCCTGCGCAGCAACAGGCTGACTTTCGTGCCGATGTCCGCGCTGCGCGCGATCTGGGTTCCGGCATCCATGGATGACCTCGCAATCATTGACTTTGGCCTCATGTTCGCCAGCTTTGCGCAGCCGCACAATGCGACCAAAGCCGTATCCCGCCGGGGTGGATAATGAACTGTCAAGGCGCTGGCGCAACAGTCCTGGAAGAGTATCCACGGGGAAATAGTTTCCATGCAGAACGCATGGTAGGATGTGTCCATCGGCTGCCCCCGCCCCCGGCGCCGACGACCGACCCCGGCCCTGACCCTGCCGTTTCCCGCCTCGACTGCCGGAGTGGCCATGCACCATCCCAAATTTTCTTCCGAACCTGCCCGCCTTGCCGCACTCGACTCGCTGGATGTCCTCGACACGCCGGCGGAGCAGCGTTTCGACCGCTTCACGCGCCTGGCCGCGCTGAGCTTCCGCGTGCCGATCGCGCTGGTCTCGCTGGTCGACGAAAACCGCCAGTGGTTCAAGTCGCGCTGCGGCCTCGACGTGTCGGAAATGCCGCGCTCGCTCGCCTTCTGCAGCCATGCGGT